>CAYGMD010000017.1:0-43130 GCA_964350785.1 uncultured Acidobacterium sp.
CCCCATTGTTTCCAGAGACTCCCGAATGAACAACGTGTGTAGCATTCACATCTAGGTCACGCCAACTGCGTGACCCAGGTCACGCCAACTGCGTGACCCAGCCGCTAGATGGTGACGGCCTTCTCGATGACGAAGGTGTTGTTCTCGGTTTCCTGGATGGTGACTTCGACGGTGTAGCGGACGCCCTTGCCGGGGTACTGCTTCTGGAGCAGCCCGACCACGCCGTCAACGACGTAGCTCGCGACGTTTTCGACGCTCGGCCCCTTGCCCTTCAGCACCACCACCCCCTCGGGCTCGAACAGCCCGGCATCGAGGAAGGGCGCGTCCTGCTCGGTGACCAGCATCTTGTGATCGAGGGAGCGCATCACGTTCTTGATGTCGCCGAAATCGATCGACATGTCGAGCGCGTCGCGGGGAAACTCCTCGGCCGACACCACCACCTTGCCCTGCCAGGTGTGGCCATGGACGAACTTGCACTTGCCCGGGTAACCAAGCTGGCGATGGCCAGCGTGGAACTTGGCGGTGACGATGATTTTCTCCATGGCTGATTCGATTATAGACTTCCGGGCATGGGTCGGATCCGGGCCGGCGGGCTGGCGCTGGCCGGAAATGCGCGAGTTGAACGAACTGCGCCGCACCCAATCACGCACCGACGGGCGCGCCGAGTACAGTTGCTTTCGGCAGTTCACGGTTACGACCAGCGAGAAGCCGAAAGGATGATCTCGCGACGTGGCGATGTGCTGATTGGATGATTTGACTTGAGCCGCAGGAACGGCTGCTCGAGCAGGTGCCACGACACTACCGCGATGAGGGCCGTCGTCACGGTCAGCAGCAGCGCTCGCGCCGGCCAGGCCATGTCGACAAAGCCGGGCACGTAGCGCCCGAGCAAGTACGGCGTGAAGCCGTGGTAGACGTAGAGTCCGTAACTGATTCGCCCGACCGCCCTCACCGGGGCGGCGGCGAGAAGGCGGCCGGCCGTCCCCGCGAACCCGGTCGCCGCGCCGGCCACCACAGACGCCGACAGTAGCGAGACGCCGAAGTCGAGGCCCACCACCTGGTATGGCCCGCCGAACCCGAGGTAGCGCAGCGACAACGCGGCAGCGGTGAGCACCGCGCCAAGCGCCAACACCGGTGGAGGCAACCCTTTCTTGTTCGCCGTAGCCTTGGCGAAGGCGAAAGGGTTGCCTGCGCCCAGCGCCAGCAACGCGCCCAGCCCCAGCGAATCCAGGCAACTGGTCGGCAGCACCGAGTCCATCGCATGCGGAAACACCAGCCGCGACACCGGCGCCGCGGCAATCATGGCGATGACCACCGGCCGCAGCCACCGTTCGGGGGCACACAGGATCAGCCACGGCCACAGCAGGTAGAACTGCTCCTCCACGGCCAGCGACCACAGGTGCGAGACCGGACCGTGCCAGTCGCCGCGAAGGTAGAAGTAGAAGTTCGACAGGTACGCGGCGTGCCACCCGAAGGTGTCGCGCACCGGCCCGATGTTGAGGGCAGCCGCCGCGATCAACACGAAGTAGAACAGCGAGAAGATGCGCAGCGCGCGGCGCGTGTAGAACACCTGGGCCGCCACCGCCAGGGGCTGGCCGCGCCACGACAGCAGGATGCCGGTGATGAGAAACCCGCTCAGCACGAAGAACAGGCGCACGCCCATGGTGCCGAGAGGGGCGTAGCGATCCACCGACGGAATGAAGTGGAACGCCATGACCGACGCCACGGCCGCCGCCCGCAGCCCGTCGAGCTGAGGCATGTAGGCGGCCGGGCGGGGACTATTCGTAGCGGAGCGCATTCATGGGATCGATCTTCGAGGCGCGCAGCGCCGGAATGAACCCGGCCCCCATGGCCACCAGGGCCAGCGCGACAATCGACAGACCAATCACCAGTGGATCATATCCCGTCATCTCGAACAGCAGCGACTGCGCCAGCCGGCCGACACCGATCGCGATCACCAGGCCGATGGCTCCGCCGACCACGGCCATGACACCCACCTGCTTCATGACCATGCCGCGGACGCGGCCGCCGTCGGCGCCGAGCGCCATGCGCAGGCCAAACTCGCGGGTGCGCTGTGCCACCGTGTAGGCCAGCACACCGTAGAGGCCGATTGCCGCCAGCACCGTCGCCAGCACGGCAAACGCCAGCGACAGCGTGCTGATGATCCGATCCTGCGACACGTTCTCCTGGATCTGCATCTCCATGGTCTTGATGTCGCCAAGCGGCAGGCTGCCATCGAGCTTCCGCATCACCGCGGGAATGGTGGCCAGCAGCTGCTCGGGCGGCACGGCGGTGCGCACGTAGAAATAGGCGTAGCCCAGCCGCTCTTCTTGCCGATACGGCAGGAAATACTGCGGCGGCACCTCGCGCTTGACGTCGCTGTACTTGGCATCCTGCGCGACCCCGACAATCTCGATGTTCGGCTTGTCGCCGCGGCCGCCGAGGGCGAACCGCTTGCCGAGCGGCGCGGCGCCCAGGTTGAATTTCTTGATGAACGCCTGGTTGACGATGGCGACCTTGGGCGCGCCAAAGGCGTCGGCGCGCGTGAACTCGCGGCCCATCATCAGCGGGATGCTCATGGTCTTGAAGTAGCCGGGGCCGACGCCGTTGAACGACGCGTTCGTATTGGTGTCGGGGCCCGCCTCGAACCCCTCGACGATCAGGCTGTTGCCCCAGTTGTCGCCGGCCAGCACGGGCACGATGGCGGCGGCCACGCTCCTGACGCCGGGCACCGCCGCAATCTCGTCTTCCACGCGCTCGAACAGCTGGCGTGTGCGCTCGGTGGTGTACGAGTTCAGCTCCGGCGCGATGCTGAACAGCACCATGTGATCGGTCCTCAAGCCAAGGTCGACCCGGCTGACGTTGAACAGGCTCTTGGCGAACAGGCCCGCCGGGATCAGCAGCGCCATCGACATGGCGATCTGCACCGTGGCGAGCGTGGTGCGGAAGCGGCGCGCGGACTTGCCGCCGCCGGGCTGGCCGGCCTGGTTCTTCAGCGTCGACGCCAGGTCGGGACGCGTGCTGTGCAGGGCGGGGAACAAGCCACACGCGATCCCGGTGCCGAGCGCCGCCAGCGCCGCGAACGCGATCATCGTCGGGCTCAACGAAAAGGCCAACATGCCGCCGTCGTCGGGCGGCATGATCGAGGCGATCAGGTCCAGCGTCCACTTGGCCACGAACATGCCGGCGACGGCGCCAAGGGCGGCGAGCAACAGCGACTCGGTCAACAGTTGCGTGACCAACTGGCGGCGATTGGCGCCGACCGAGAGCCGCACGGCCATTTCAGCGGCACGGCCGGCGCCGCGGACCAGCAGCAGGTTGGCGATGTTGGCGCAGGCGATCAGCAGCACGGTGCCGGTCACGACCATCAGCACGATCAGCGGCGTGCGCGCCTCGTTGTCGACGCTGCTCTGCCCGCGCGCGCCATCGTCCAGCGTGATGGTCTTCGACTCGAAGCGGGCCATGGTCTGCTCGCTCATGCCTTTCTGCAGCGGCTTCTCGACGTCGTTGATGATCGCGCGGTAGGGGCCGTTGATGGCCACGGCGGCCTGCTGCGCGGTGACGCCGGGCTTGAGCCGGCCGAACACGTAGGCCCAGTAGTTGCGGCGGTTCTCGAAGCCGGTAAACCCGGGCTGCATGGCGGCGCGCATGGTCACGGGCACGAAGATGTCGGGGTTGGAGCCCAGCGTCGTCCCGCGGAAGCCGCGCGGCGCGACGCCGATGACGGTCATGGCCTGTCCGTTGATCACCAGGGTGTCGTTCAGGATGGCCGGGGTCAGTTCGAAACGCGTGCGCCAGTAGTCGTGGCTCAGGACGACGACGGAGTGGCCGCCGATGGTTTTGTCGTCATCGGGCGTCAGCAGCCGGCCGAGGGCGGCGTTGAGGCCGAGCACCGGAAAGTAGCTACCCGACACCAGCAGGCCCTCCGCCCGGAGCGAGGTGCCCTTGTGACCGACGCTCGCGCCGAAGTTGCGGTGCGTGGCAATGCCCGTGAAGCTGCTTTGCACACGCTCGAGGTCGCGGAACATCGGGTAGCTGAACACCTCGTCGCAACTGCCGGCCTGGCTGCACGAGTTGGACCCCGGCTTGGGCCCGGGCGACGCGAAGTTCACCAGCTCGCCGGGGTTGGGCACCGGCAGCGGCCGCAGTAGCATCTGGTCGAACAGAGAAAAGATGGCCGAATTGGCACCAATGCCGAGGGCCAGCGACAAAATGGCGACCGCGGTCACGAACGGGGACTTGAACAGGGTGCGCAGGGCCAGGCGGAAATTGGGCATAACAGCGGATTGGACGGATTTCGGGGGCCGAAAGTTGGGAGAATCTGTTGGGGTCGCCACGCCGGAGTCTTCGGCGGGGTGGGCTCCTGGGGCTCGGCCTTCGGCCTTCGTCGGGCTCGCGGCTTCGCCGTTCGTGGGGCTCGGCGCGACGCGCCTCGTGGGGGAACACATGGACCCATCGCAACTGGTCGGCGGCTCAATCTGGCTCGTCATGCTCGGCCTCGGCGGGCTGGTGCTCTACCGGCTGAAGACCCGGCGCAGCCACATCGGCTCGGCGGCCGCGGGCACGGTGTACGACATCATTCACGAGGACAAGCGCAAGGCGATTGAGATCGTCGTTGCCGACAAGGCCGCCGCGCACGACTTCGAACACGCGGAGGATGACAAGGACTAACAGGAGAATAGGAGGCCAGAAGGTCAACAGCAGTTGACGCAAGAATGATTCTTTCCTTCTTGTCCCATTGATCTCCTGCTCTCTTGATCTCCTGTTAGAGTTTCCCATGCTCAGGCGTTACTGGCTGATGAAGTGCGAACCGAGCGCCTACACGATCGAGGATCTCGAGCGCGACGGCACGACGGGGTGGGAAGGCGTGCGCAACTACCAGGCGCGCAACTTCATGCGCGACGACATGCGGGTGGGCGACGGCGTGCTGTTCTACGCGTCCAACGCCGATCCGTCCGGCGTGGCGGGGCTGGCCACCATCTCGCGCGCGGGCTATCCGGATCCGTTCGCCTCACGGAAGGGTCACGAATACTACGACCCGAAGCACACGCCCGAGAAGCCGGTCTGGTTCAGCGTGGAGATCACCTTCGTCGAGCGCTTCAAGGAAGTGTTGCCACTGACCACGCTGAAGCAGGTCAAGGGCCTGCAGGGCATGATGGTGAACCAGAAAGGCAGCCGGCTGTCGGTTCAGCCCGTCACGTTGAACGAATATGAGATCGTCTGTCGATTGAGCCGTCGGTCTTAAGTCGGCAACTTCTGCGTACTGTTGGCGGAATTCGATAGACGCTTGCACGGAACTTGAATAGTCGGACTCGCCGGTGGATGAAACCGCTTGCGGTTGGCGGCGGCTAGTTCCTAGGCTGACGGCATGGAACCCGTGGCGCCTGTGGCCAGCCATGCCGACACTGCCATTACTCATCGCCGAAGCGTGGCCGAGATGATCGGCGAGACGTTCCGCGAGGCCGGCATATTGCTGGCGGTCTTCATTCCGCTCGACCTGTTCGTGCAGGGGCATCCGTTGACGTTGTGGTCGATTGTTGCGATAGTGGTGTTGCCTGCGGCTCTGCTCACGTCAGGAATAGTGCTGGAGCGATGGAGGCGCCAATGACGGTGTTGATTCCGTATGTGATCCTGTTCGGCCTGCTGGCCGTGGTCGGATTCTATTTCGCCAACAAGGAACGCCGCGAGCATCGCTAGCCCTAGGAGCGGCCGAGCCGCGACCCCCACGAGCGCCGTGAGGCGCGAGCCCGACGAAGGCCCGAAGGGCCGAGCCCCACGAGCCGCGGAGTGGCGAGCCCTACGAAGGCGCGCAGCGCCGAGCCCCACGGCGCGCCAGGCAACCCTGAAGGGTTGCCTGCACCGACCGCCCCTACCGCGTCATCGACCGCTCGGCCTTGCCCGAGTAGTTGATGAACACGGTCTTGAGCTCGGTGAAGAAGTTCAGCCCCTCTTCGGCCATCTCGCGCTCGCCGACGCCGGTGGACTTGGTGCCGCCGAACGGCAACTGCGCTTCCCCGCCCACGGTCGGCTCGTTGACGTGGACCATGCCCGTTTCCACTTCATCGACAAACTTCATCACCGACGAGATGTTCTCGGTGAAGATCGAGGTCGTCAAGCCGTACTCGACGGCGTTCGCGACGCGCAGGGCCTCCTCGAGCGACGAGGCCGTCGCCACCGCCAGCACCGGCCCGAAGATTTCTTCCTTGAAGATCCGCATGGCCGGCGAGACGCCGTCGAAGATGGTCGGTTCGACGAAGTAGCCGTGGCTGAGCGCCGCTGGCCGGGTGCCACCGGTCAGCAATCGCGCGCCTTCGCCCTGCCCCACCTTGATGTAGTCCATCACCGTCTGCCACTGACTGTCGCCCACCGACGGCCCCATGTCGGACGAATCGTCCAGCCCCGGGCCGAGCTTCATCTTCCGCGCCGCCGCCACCAGCCGCTCGACCAGCGCGTTCTTGATGTCGGGATGCGCGATCACCCGCGACGTCGCCGTGCACCGCTGGCCGGTGGATCCAAAAGCGCCGCCATGGATGGCCGTGGCCGCCTTGTCGAGGTCGGCGTCGGGCATCACGATCACGGCGTTCTTGCCGCCCATCTCGCAGGTGACCTTGGCACCGCGCTGGGCACACTTTACGTAGAGGGCGCCGCCGATGCGGTTCGAACCGGTGAACGAGATCGCCCGCAATTCGGGAGCGGCGACCATCGCTTCCCCGACCTCCCGTCCGGTGCCGACCAGCATGTTGAACACGCCGGGCGGCAGGCCCGCCTCTTCGTAGATCTCGGCGAGCAGCGCCGAGGTGGCCGGCGTGAGTTCGGCCGGCTTGAAGACGACGCAGTTGCCCGAAACAATGGCCGGCGCGCTCTTCCACACCGGGATCGCCCACGGGAAGTTCCACGGCGCGATCAGGCCGACCACGCCGAGGGGCTGGCGAATGGTGTAGGTAAAGGTGTCGCGCGATTCCGACGGCAGGGTCTTGCCGTGCATGCGGAAGCCTTCGCCGGCGTAGTACTCGAGCAGCGAGATGCCCTTCAGCGTCTCGCCCCGCGCCTCTTTCAGGATCTTGCCTTCTTCGCGGGTGAGGGTGCGCGCGATCTCGTCGATGCGGCGGCGGGCAATGTCGGCGGCGCGCCACAGCACGCGGCCACGCTCGGGTCCTGGCGTCTTCTTCCACGACGGCCACGCCGCCACCGCGGCGTCAATCGCCAGCCGCACGTCGGCCGCGGTCGCCAGCGGATACTCGGCGATCACATCGCTGGTATCGGCGGGGTTGATGTTCTTCGTCGTGCCGCTCGAGGCCGGACGATACCACTTGCCGTTGACGTAAGAGCCGGTGTTCATAAGACGGGTATTATCCCCCACGAGGGGCCGAAGGCCCCGAGCCCAACGATGGCGCGCAGCGCCGAGCCCGACGGCGCTGCACAGGCAACCCTGAAGGGTTGCCTCCACCAGCAGCGCCGCCCCACGCGTGGCCGAAGGCCACGCGCCCTACCGCTCGGGCCGCGGCATCAGCAGCAGGTAGACCGCCCCGCTCAACCCGAACGTGACGAACCAGGCGTGGGTGTAGAGCTCGTCGAACAGCGTCGGGTCGGCCACCGCGCCACCCGGGGTCATGGCCGCGCGCACAAAGCCCGGCACGACCGGCAGGATCGCGGCCACCAGCGCGACCATCGCCGTCCAGTTGACCCCGTTCGAGTAGGTGTAGCGTCCGCGCAGGGCGAACAGGTCCGGCAGCGACAGGCGCTGGCGGCGCAGGATCCAGTAGTCGGCGATCAGGATGCCGCCAATGGCGCCCATCAGGCTCGAGTAACCAATCAGCCAGGTAAAGATGTACGCCCCCGCGTCCGCATACAGCTTCCACGGCATCATCACGACGCCGATCACCGCGGTGGTCAGGCCGCCGGTGACGTAGCTGATGCGCCTCGGCGCGAGACTCGAGAAATCGTTCGCCGGCGACACCACGTTGGCGGCCATGTTGGTCGTGATCTGGGCCGCCAGGATCACCAGCGCGCCGAAGATCACGACGAACGGGCTGCCGATGCGCGCGATCAGGACGACCGGATCCCACACGGCTTCGCCGAAGATCACAATCGTGGCGCTCGTCACCGCCACGCCGAGGAACGCAAACGCCGTCATGGTCAGCGGCAGCCCCAGGGCCTGGCCGAGCGCCTGCGAGCGCTGGCTCTTCGCGTAGCGCGTGAAGTCGGGGATGTTCAGGCTGAGCGTCGCCCAGTAGCCGACGTTGGCGGTCAGCGCCGCCGGGAACAGCGTCCAGAACGGCGTGCGGCCCTGCTGCAGCTTGGGCGATTCGGCCAGGATGTGTCCGAGGCCGCCGCCGTTGGCCACCGCCCACCACAACAGCAGGAACCCGCCGCCCAGCAGCAACGGCGCCGACCACGCCTCCAGCACCTTGATGCCCTCGAGGCCGCGGACGATGATCGCGACCTGCACCAGCCAGAACGCGCCGAACGAGAGCCACACGCCGCCCGGCACCTGCGCCCAGCCCGGCCACGCCGCCGTCAGCAGCGCCTCGAGCGCCAGCGCGCCAATCCACGTCTGGATGCCGAACCAGCCGCACGCCACGATCGCGCGCAACACCGCCGGCACGTTGGCGCCCTTCACGCCAAAGGCGGCGCGGCACAGCACCGGGAACGACACGCCGTACTTCGTCCCGGCATGCGCGTTCAGGATCATCGGGACGAGGACGATGGCGTTGCCGAGCAGGATGGTGACGAGGGCCTGCCACCAGTTCATGCCCTGCTGCATCAGGCCCGACGCCAGCGTGTAGGTGGTGATCACCACGCTCATGCCGATCCACAGCGCGGCGATGTGATACGTGGACCAGGTGCGGCTCGCGAGCGACGTCGGCGCGAGATCCGGATTCCACAGCGGGCTCCCCGAGACGTCCTCGGTCAGCTCGACGAAGTCCCGGTGCCAGGAAGGCGGCACTTTGGTGCCGCCGGTCAATTCGAGTACCCCTCCGCCTCGTGGCCGCCGTAGTACTCCTTGCCATCCGGCCGGCGGATTTTCGAGTGCACCACGACGTTGCCGCGCCGCAGGCCGCGGAAGTCTTCGAGCGAGGCGTAGCCACGCTTCGCCATGAACTGCTCCATGCCGTCGATCAGCCCCTTGATGACGTTCGGCCCAATGGCGCGATCGAGCATGGCGGCCGTGCACACCTGGACCGTGCCGCAGCCCAGCAGGAAGTAGTTGAGCGCGTGCGCGAACTCGGCAATGCCGCCAATGCCCGAGAACGCGCGGTCGGGGAAGGCGTTGGTCAGCGACGCCATCTTGGCCAGCGACTGCGGCAGAATCGCCGGCCCGCCCAGCCCGCCGCTCGACACCAGGCCGTCCACGTTCATCTCGAACTCCAGCGTCTCCGGATCGATCAACGGCAACGACGGAAACGTGTTGGACGACACGATCGCGCTGGCGCCGCCGCGAAACGCCGCGCTGGCTTCTTCGACGATGTCGGTGGTGGAGGGCGTGAGCTTGCACCACACCGGGACCTTCGCGACTTCCTTCACCACCTCGGTGACGATCGACACCTGGGCCTGGTCCTTGCCGATGTTCGAGCCCATGTCCTTGCGATCCATGTGCGGGCACGACAGGTTCAGTTCGAAGGCGTCGGCGCCGGCATCCTGGCAGGCCTTCGCCAGCGTCTGCCAGTGCGCCAGTTCGGTGTCGCTGCCCGAGCCGGCCATGATCGACGCCACCAGGATGCGATCGGGATGCGCCTTCTTGATGCCCTCGATTTTCGGCACCCACCAGTCGATCGGCTTGTCGGAGATGAGCTCCCAGTTCCACGACGAGTGCAGCGCCGTGTCGGGCTTCTTCTGCATCGACAGCTTGCCGTCGAGCGTCGAGCGCAGGAACTTGGTCTTGGGCCCGGCGACGTTGGTCACCGGGTGCAGGCCGATGGTCTTGGTGACGACGCCGCCCCACCCGGCCTCGAACGCCCGCATGATGTTGGTGTCCGACTCGGTCGGCGGCGCCGACGAGAGCAGGAACGGGTTGGTGAACTTGAGCCCGGTGAACGTGACCGAGATGTCCGGCTTCATGGCTTACCGTCCTTGACTACGGGACCATAGGTCCTGGGAAGGGGTTTGTCGAGCGCATCCCACTGGTACACCTGCTCGACGCGCCGGCGGATCTCCTGGATGAGCGCGCCGCCGTTGTCGCCGTTGGTCATGATGACAAGGCCGTAGCCCTTGAGAAGGTGGGCCGCCATGTTGCACTGGAATCCCCAGTTGCTGCCGCCATGGCCGAAGTACCAGCCCTCGCCCCGTTGCTCCACGCCGAAGCCGACCGCATACGGGCCGACGCCGACGGGCGTCACCATCTCCCGCATCATCGCGCGCGACAACACCCGCGTCGATCGGCCGGCCAGGGTCTGCTGCACTTCGATCAGGAACTTCGCGAGATCGGTTGGCGTCGTCCACAGCCCGGCGGCGGCGTGCTCGGGGTAGACATGCCACGGGTCGCCGGCCCGCGCACCCTGGCGATTGTGCGCGCGGGCGGCCTGCCTTTCGCGAGCCGCGGGCAGCGGCTGCTCGAAGGTGCTGTTGGTCATGCCAATCGGGTTGAGCACCCAGTCGCGCGCCAGTTCCGCCAGCGGCCTCCCCATCGCCTCGGTCAGCGCCAGTTCCTGGATCGTTACGCCTCCGCCGGAGTACTTGTAGCCGGTGAACGGCGGACGCTCGAGCCTGACCCGGGGCCGATTCGACGGCGGCTGCCCGTCGACAATCTGCACCAGCGTCGGCAGCGGTGCATTGAGCGCGTACCCGGGAAAGCCAAAGCCATCGCCGGTCCCGGAGGTATGGCTCATCAACCCGCGGGGCGTCACCGGCCGGTCCTGCGTGAAGCCGCCGCCCGGCAGGCGCCACGACTTCAGGATCGTGTTGACATCCTGATCGAGGGCGAACCGGCCGTCCTGCACCGCGCGCATCGAGGTCATCGCCGCCACGGTCTTGCTAATCGACGCGGCCTGAAAGAGGGTGTCGGCCGTGACCGGCGTTCCCGCGTCGGCGTCGGCGAGTCCATAGCCCCGGGCCCAATCGATCTTGAAGTCCTTGATCACGGCAATGCTGACGCCGGGCACGTTGAACTGCTTCAGGAGCTGGTCGATCTCGGCGGCGTCGAACGGGCCGGCCGGTGCCGGCGTCTCCGCCGGCGCAGCGGCCGGGGATTGAGTCTGCGCCCATCCGGCCGTGTTCACCGCAAGGAGCAGGAGAAGCAGCCATCCGTAGCTGGACGTCCGTGATCGGGCCATGTGATACCTCGTATCTGATGCTGTCCGGCGCGGGCCTATTCTACTGCCCCCCTCGTTCGACTAGGATACTGGCGTCATGAGCCTCCTGATCAAGAACGGCACCATCGTCACCGCCACCGACCAGTACGTGGGCGATGTGTTCATCGAGGGCGAGAAGATCACCACCATCGGCACGGCGCTGACCATGCCGGCCGACCGCGTCATCGACGCCACGGGCAAGTACGTGCTGCCCGGCGGCATCGACGTCCACACGCACATGGACATGCCGTTTGGCGGCACGACCTCGGCCGACGACTTCGAGTCGGGCACCATCGCCGCGGCCTTCGGCGGCACCACGACCATCGTCGACTTCGCCATCCAGTACCGCGGCGAGACGTTGCATCACGCGTTCGAGACGTGGTCGGCGAAGGCCGCCGGCAAGGCGGCCATCGACTACGGCTTCCACATGATCATCACGGAGCTGAGCGACCAGGTGGAGGAAGAGATGGACGCCATGGTGCGCCAGGGCGTCAGCTCGTTCAAGCTGTTCATGGCCTACCCCGGCGTGTTCATGCTGGACGATGCCAGCATCTTCCGGGCAATGTTGCGCACCGGCAAGAACGGCGGCACCATCTGCATGCACGCCGAGAACGGCGGCGTGATCGACGTGCTGGTGAAGAAGGCGCTGGCCGAGGGCAAGACGGCGCCGAAGTATCACGCGCTCACCCGCCCGGCGCGTGCCGAGGGCGAAGCGGCCCATCGCGCCATTGCGCTCGCCGAAATGGCCGACGTCCCGGTCTACATCGTCCACCTGTCGGCGGCCGAGGCGCTGGAGCAGGTCACCGAGGCGCGCGACCGCGGCCTGCCGGCGTTTGCCGAGACGTGTCCGCAGTACCTGTTCCTGTCGTACGACAACTACGAGGAGCCGGGGTTCGAGGGCTCGAAATACGTGATGAGCCCGCCGCTGCGGGCGAAGTCCACGCAGGATCGGCTGTGGCGCGGGCTCGCGTTCAACGACCTGCAGGCAATTGCCACCGACCATTGCCCGTTCTGCATGAAGGAGAAGCACCTGGGCGACGGCGACTTCTCGAAGATCCCGAACGGCGCGCCGGGCGTGGAGACGCGCATGAGCCTGGTCTACGACGGCGGCGTGCGCACCGGGCGGATCTCGATGAACCGCTTCGTCGAGCTGACCTCGACGTCGCCGGCGAAGATCTTCGGCATGTTCCCGAAGAAGGGCACCATCGCGCCGGGGTCGGACGCCGACATCGTGATCTTCGACCCCGAGAAGCAGACCACGCTGTCGGCGAAGACCCATCACATGCGGGTGGACTACAACCCGTACGAAGGACGGCAGGTCACGGGCGTGACCGAAACCGTCCTCTCTCGCGGCAAGGTGATCATCGACGCGGGGACGTTCACCGGCCGGGCGGGCGCCGGCGCGTTCCTGAAGCGCAGCGCCCGGTCGTAGCACCGGCAGCCGCCGCATGTTGAACCAGTCATTGTGGTCGGGCGGGCGGTTTGAGGTCGCCGTCTGATAAAGTCTGCCTTCGGGAGGCCCCGGGTGACGCAGGCAGGTTCCAAGGCACTGGTGGCGGCGGTGGCGCTCGTCTGGTTGGGCACCATGGCCCGCGCCGGAGCAGACGCTGCGAAGACCGCGCCTGGTCCGCAAGCCGCCCCAGCCGCGAGCCGGGTTACCCCGCCGCCCTCCAAGGCATTCTTCGACCAGCACTGCATTGCCTGCCACAACGATCGCGCCCGCACCGGCGGGCTCAGCCTGAGCGGCGCCGACCCGGCCGAAGCCGCGAAGGATCCCGAACTCTGGGAGACGGTGCTCCTCAAGCTGCACACCGGGCAGATGCCGCCGGCGAGCCGCCCTCGCCCCGACCCCGCGGCCATGCAATCGGTGATCGCCGCCCTCGAATCGACGTTGGACGCCGCCGCCGCCGCTCACCCGCAGCCCGGCCGCATCGGCGTCCACCGCCTGAACCGCGCGGAATACGGCAATGCGATTCGCGACCTGCTCGCGCTCGACGTCGACGCCAAGGCGCTGCTGTTGCCTGACGAAGCCGACGAGGGTTTCGACAACGTCGCGGCGAGCCTGGCGTTGTCGCCGACCCACTTGGAGCGCTACCTGTCCGCGGCGCGAACCATCAGCCGGCTGGCCGTCGGCGACCCGGCCCTGGGCCAGACGCCGGCCTCGGCGACCTACCGGGTGCCGAAGCTCCTGGAGCAGGGCGAGCGCGTCAGCGAGGACCTGCCGTTCGGATCGAGGGGCGGCCTCGCCGCGCGCCACACCTTCCCACTCGACGGCGAGTACGTCTTCCGGGTACGACTCCGCCGGCAGGTCTACGACTACATCATCGGCATGGGCCACCGGCAGCTCGTGGACCTGCGCGTCGACGGGCGGCGCGTCGCGCGGCTGGCGGTGGGGGGCGAGGCCACGGGCATGCCGGGGCCGCTGACCTGGAACGGCGAGATCGTCGGCGAGACCCCGTGGGAGCTCTACATGCACGCGGCCGACGCCGAACTCGAAACGCGGGTCGCGGTGGCGGCCGGCCCGCACGCCGTCTCTGCCTCATTTGTCGCGAGCCCGTGGGCACCGGAAGGCGTTGCGCAGCCGCTGCAGGTGGACTTTGGCCGCGGATCGGACGAGCGCTACGACGGGGACGCGGGCGTCGACGCGCTGACGATTCAGGGGCCGTACCGGACCACGGGGCCCGGCGACACGCCGAGCCGGCGCGCGGTGTTCATCTGCCGCCCCGCCAACGCCGCCGCCGAGCGGCCGTGCGCGACGCGCGTCCTCTCGGCGCTGGCGAGGCGGGCGTATCGACGGCCGGTGGACGACACCGCCCTGCAGACGCTGCTCAGCTTCTACGACGACGCGGCGCGCGAGCGGGGCTTCGAGGCGGGCATCCAGTCGGCGCTCGAGCGCATGCTCGTGAGCTTCAACTTCCTGTTCCGCATCGAGCGCGACCCGAACGGCGCCGCGCCGGGCACCGTCACCCGCGTCAGCGACCTGGACCTGGCGTCGCGCCTCTCGTTTTTCCTCTGGAGCAGCATCCCCGACGAGGAGCTGCTCGGCCTCGCGTCACGCGGCGAGCTGTCGGCGCCGGCGGTGCTCGATCGCCAGGTGCGGCGGATGCTGGACGACCCGCGCGCCGGCGCGCTGGTGACCAACTTCGCGTTCCAGTGGCTCGCCCTTCGCAAGGTCGAGACCGCGCTCCCCGATCCGAACGTGTTTCCCGCCTTCGACGAGAACCTGCGGCGGGCCTTCCTCGAGGAAGCCTCGTTGTTCCTCACCAGCCAGCTGCGCGACGACCACAGCGTGCTGAACCTGATTGACGCCGACTACTCGTTCGTCAACCGGCGGCTGGCCGCTCACTACGGCGTCGACGGGGTCACCGGCGAACGCTTCCGCAAGGTCACCTTCACCGACCGCGCGCGTGGCGGTCTGCTGGGCATGGGCGGCATCTTGCTGGTGACCTCCTATCCCGACCGCACGGCTCCCGTGCTGCGCGGCACCTGGGTGCTCGAAAACTTGCTGGGCATGCCGCCCCCGCCGCCCCCGCCGAACGTGCCGGCGCTCGAGCCGCGGACGGCCGACGGTCGCGTGCTGTCGATGCGCGAGCAAATGGAAGTGCACCGGAGCAACCCCGCCTGCTCGGTCTGCCACGTGCGCATGGATCCGCTCGGTTTCGCCCTCGAGAATTTTGACGCAATCGGCCGGTGGCGCACGGCCAGCCACAACGTCCCGATCGATGCCGCGTCCGTCTTTGCCGACGGCACGCCGATCGACGGCGTCCTCGGGCTGAAGCGCTTCGTGCTGGGACACCGCGACCGCTACGTCCACACGGTGGCCAGCAAGCTGCTCACCTATGCGCTCGGCCGCCACGTCGACGCCCGCGACCAGCCGGTCGTCCGTGCCATCGTGCGCGAGGCCGCCGCCGGGGGCTACCGCTGGTCGGCCATCATCGCCTCCATCGTCAAGAGTCAGCCTTTCCAGATGAGGACCACGGCGCCATCATGATCACCAAACGATCCCTGCCACGCCGGACGATGTTGAAGGCCCTGGGCGCCGCCGTGCCGCTGCCGCTGCTCGACGCGATGGTGCCGGCCGCCACCGCGCTCGCGCAGACGCCCGCCGCGCCGCGCATGCGCTTCGGGGCGGTGTACGTGCCGAACGGCGTGATTCCCGGCCAGTGGTTTCCCGAGGCCGAAGGCGCCGGGTTCGCGTTCTCGCCGACGCTCAAGCCGCTCGAGCGATTCCGCGATCGGGTGCTGGTGGTCAGCGGCCTCGACAGCGTGCCCCCGCCGCCCCCGGGCGAGCGGCAGTACAACAACCACGCCGACGCGAGCACGCGTTTCCTGACCGACGTCACGCCCAGCCGCAACCTGCGGGCCGGCGTCTCCGTGGACCAGCTCGCCGCCAAGGTGCTGGGCGGCGACACGATGCTGCCGTCGCTGGAGCTGGCACTCGAGTCGGTGGACTCGGGCACCTCGTGCGACTTCGGCCGCAGCTGCGTCTACACCGGCACCATTGCCTGGGCGGGCCCAACCCAGCCCCTGCCGATGGAGCGCGACCCAAGCGCGGCGTTCACGCGCCTGTTCGGCGACACCAGCGACCGCAACGCCCGCCAGGCCGGCATGCGCCGACGCGGCAGCATCCTCGACTCGCTGCTCGACGAGGTGGCGCGCCTGCGGGGCGCGGTGGCCGTCCCCGACCGCACGAAGATTGCCGGGTACCTCGACAGCGTGCGCGACGTCGAGCGCCGCATCCAGAAGGCGATGGCCGACAACACTGAACTGCCGAGCTTCGATCGCCCGGCTGGCGTGCCCGAGGCCTTCGCCGACCACGCGCGGCTGATGTTCGACCTGCAACTGCTCGCCTACCAGGGCGACGTCACGCGCGTCGTCACCTTCATGCTCGGCCGCGAGTTCAGCGGGCGTACCTACCCGGAGATCGGCGTGCCAGACGCGCACCACCCCATCTCGCACCACCAGCGGGACCCGGCGCGCATGGAGAAGTGCGCGAAGATCAACCACTATCACGTGACGCTGTTTGCGGAATTCGTCGAGAAGATGCGCAACACGCCGGACGGCGACGGCTCGCTGCTCGACCACTCGACGATCATGTACGGCGCCGGCATGAGCGAGGGCAACGGGCACGTGCCGCGCAACCTGCCCATCCTGCTGGTCGGCGGCGGCAGCGGCACGCTCAAGAGCGGGCGCCACATCAAGTTCCCGGACGGCACGCCCCTCGCCAACATGCACCTGAGCCTGCTCGACAAGCTGGGGGTTCCGGTCGAGACGCTCGGCAACAGCACCGGCCCGGTCAACCTGGATTGATGGCGATGCGAGTTCCACGGCGGAGGCGCGCATGACGGGCTGGGTGCTCGCAGCGCTGCTGCTCGGCACGCCGCTGGTCGACGCCGTGCGGCAGCACGACGCCGCGGCCGTGCGCGCACTGCTGACCGGGGGCGCCGACGTCAATGCGCCGGAGGCCGACGGCGCCACGGCGCTGCACTGGGCCGTCTATGACGATGACGCGGAGATGGTGGGGGTGTTGCTGGCGGCGGGCGCCAAGGCCGGCGCCGCCAACGACCTCGCGATCACACCGCTCCACCTGGCCGCCGCCAACGGCAATGCCGCGATCGTCCAGCGCCTGCTGGAACGCGGCGCCAATCCCAACACGGCGTCCGAGACCGGCGTCACGCCGATCATGGAGGCCGCCCGATCGGGCAGCGCCGCCGCCGTGAAGGCGCTGGCCGCGCGCGGCGCCGATGTCAACGCGCGAGAGGCCGGGCGGGGCCAGACCGCGCTCATGTGGGCGGCCGCCCGCGGGCATGCCGCGGCGGTTCGTGCGTTGCTCGACGCGCACGCGGACGTCGGCGCGCGCACGAAGGTCCGGCCCCTCACGGCGATGCTCGACCGCGGACCCAGCCGCACCGTCAAGACGTCGATGCAGGACGCCCGGCGCATCGACGCCGGCGGGAGCACGGCGCTTCACTTTGCCGCGCAGAACGGCGACGTCGAGTCGGCGGCGGCGCTCCTGGCGAAGGGCGCCGCCGTCAACGACACGGCGGCCAATGGCGAGTCGGCCCTCACGCTTGCGTGCTTCTCTGGCCACGGCGAGGTGGCGCGCCTCCTCATCGAGAAGGGCGCGGCACCCAACGCCGCCGGCGCGGGCCACACCGCGCTGCATGCGGCGGTGTTGCGTGGCGATCTCGCGACCGTGCGTGCGCTGCTGGCCCACGGGGCGGACCCCAACGCGCGCCTCACCGGCGGCAGCCCGGTGCGCCGCTTCGGCTCGCAGTGGGCGCTGCCGCGGACGCTGATGGGCGCCACGCCGCTGTTGGTCGCCGCGATCTACCTTGAGTCCGACATCGTCGCCGCCCTGATCGCAGCGGGCGCTGACCCGCGCCTCGGCTTGCCCGACGGCACGACACCGCTGCTGGCGGCGGCCGGCCTCGACGTGCAGGCCGAGACGCGGCCGTCGGACCTCGAGCGCTGGGACGTGGTCGACTCGGACACTCCGGTGGTGCCCCGCGACGAGACCCAGGTGGTCGACGTGGTGACGCGGCTCGCCGATGCCGGTGCCGACGTGAACCAGGCCAACGACGAGGGCGACACGGCCCTGCATGCCGCCGCGTCCCTGGGGCAGGCATCGGTGATCGAGCGCCTGGCGAATCGCGGCGCGGCGCTGTCCGTGGAAAACAAGGCGGGCCAGACGCCGCTGGCACTCACGCTGCCGCGCGCGGCGCAGCCCGGACGGGGCGGCGGTTTTCCGGGGTGGAAGGCCGCGGAGGATCGGTTGCGCCGGCTCGGCGCGACTCGCTAGCCCGCGCGAAGGCCGCCTACCGCCTCGGGCGGTAGCGCTGCGGCACCTGATCGGGCCCCGGCCCCAGCAGAAGGTCGCCGTCCGGCATCACGTCCATGCCGTGGTTGCCGTTCGAGTCGACGTAGCCGAGTACCTTGCCGGTTGACGCGTCGACTTTCATCAGCCAGCCGGGCACGTTGTTGGGTCCGCGCGGAATGGTCGACAGCCACATCGCGCCGCCGGCCAGTGTGAGCCCGAACGTCTTGCCGAACTCGGACCACTCGCCGAGATACTTGCCCTCCATGTCGAAGCGCTGGATGCGGCCGTTCTCGCGGTCGGCCACATAAACGGTACCCGTGGCGTCGACCTGGATCGAGTGCGGCAGGCGGAACTGGCCCGGACCAGTGCCGGCGCTGCCCCACTCGCGCACTCTCTTGCCGTCCGCTGTGTACTCCAGGATCCGCGCGTTGCGGTAGCCGTCGGCGATCAACAGGTGGCCGTTGGGCGCGAAGGCAATGTCGGTGGTGCTGCAGAAGGCGCCACACGGCGAGGGCTGCCCACCGACCTCAATCTTCATCAGGAGCGCTCCCTCGGGCGAGAACTTGTAGACCATGGAGCTGGCCGCGTCGGTCGTCCACGCGTTGCCCTGCGGGTCGACGCGGATGGCGTGTGGCGTCGTGTAGAGGCCCTTGCCCCACGACCGCACGACGCGGCCGGTCCGGTCGAGAACGATCACCGGGTCTGCCTTGTCGCCACGCTGCAACAGGTAGACAAGACCATTGGCGTCGCCCGCCACCCACGACACCATCCCCAGTGCCCAGCCGGGCTCGCCGGGCGGCGTCACGGCAATCGGCACCGCCGCCATCGGCAGCTTCGGCGCGCCGGCCACGATCGACCGCAGCGCGGTGTTCTGCGCCTCCATGCGCGCCCGCTCCTCAGGCGTGAGGCTCCCGGGGTTCTGCACGGCGGCCGGAACGAGCAGGGCGAGGACCAGGAGTCTGAGCAGCATGGCCGTGGACGGTATCACATCGCACCGTTACCCAAGATGGCTCGAGACGCCGGGCCGCGTCCTCAGCATCTCGCCCGGGCAGCGCACCCCCCGGCGCCAGCGGCCGCGTGCTAACATGCGCCCCCCATGATGACCAGACGATCCATGCTGTTCACGCCGCTAGTGCTGCTCGCGCCGCGCGTGAGTGCGGCCGCCGCCGGCAAGATGACCCTGGGCCTGCACACCAACACCTCGTCCGGGGCCGGTTATCGCGGCGCCCTTGAGGGCTGGGCGAAGGCCGGGATCACGAACGTCGAACTGAACGCCGCGCTGGTCGAAGAATTCGTCAAGACCGATTCGCTGGCCGCTGCCCGCCAGGTGTTGACGGACAACGGCCTGACGCCGGTGCACGGCGCCGTCGGCGTGAACGGCCTGCTCGAACCCAACCCGAATCACGCCGCGGCCATCGACAACCTGAAGCGGCGCCTGGAGATGTTCGCGTTCCTCGGGCTCAAGAAGGTCTACACCACGACCGGCGCGACCCAGAAACTCTCCGCAGACGACTACGCCGTGGTCGCCGAGCACATGCGGATCGTGGGAGACGCGGTCAAGGCGTTCGACATGACCTGCAGCGTCGAGTTCGTGCGCTCGTCGCCGTACATGTCGACCCTGTTGACGGCGCTGAAGGTCACGCGCGAGGCCGCCCACCCGAACTTCGGCGTGATGTTCGACTTCTACCACTTCTGGTCGGGCCTCAGCAAACTCGAGGACATGGATCAGATCCGCCCGGGTGAGATTCAGCACGTGCACTTCCAGGACGTGCCCGACATGCCGCGCGAGCTGCTCGACAACAACAGCCGGTTCATTCCCGGCGACGGCGTCGCGCCGATCGTGCCGATCCTGCAGAAGCTGGCGGAGAAGGGCTACGCCGGCCCGCTCTCGGTCGAACTGTTCCTGCCGAGGTTCCGTGACGGCAATCCTTACGAGATCGCGCGCGAGATTCGCCAGAAGTGCGAAGCGGTCATGAGCAAGGCGCGGGTCCTGTAGCGCCGGTTCCCAGAAGGCCGATTTTCGCCGCGTTCGCTGTTCTGGCCCACGCGCAGGCGCGAATAGGATCGATCCGGCTGGCCCGCCACGCGGGAACGAGCGGCGTCCCGATTGTTCAAGGGGTGCCCTACTGCAGGACGACGGCGGTGCCGCTGACGGTCACCATCAGCATGCTGGCGTTGCCGCCCACCGTCTCGTAGTCGATGTCGATGCCGACCACGGCGTTGGCGCCCATCTCGGCGGCGGCGAGCTTGATCTCCTCCATCGCCATCTCGCGCGCCCGCCGCAGCTCGCGCTCATACGTCGCGGAGCGGCCGCCGACGATGTCGCGGATGCCGGCGAAGAGGTCCTTGAAGATGTTCGCGCCCATGATGGCCTCGCCGGTCACGATGCCGCGATAGGCCGTGATCTTCTTGCCTTCGATGTTCGGGGTGGTGGTCACGACCACGGCGTTGGACATGGTGAGTTGCGTCTCCTGCACGTAGCAGACGAAAGCGGGCCCACCACTGTTCCACATCGTAACTCCCAATGGATACACCCCTCCCCCTGATGCGGTAGCATTCCGCCGTGGACAACGGGACCGAACCCCGCGGCCTGGCCCTCGTGCTGAGCGGCGGCGGGGCGCGCGCGGCGTACCAGGTGGGCACGCTTCGGGTGCTCGCGCGCGAGTGCCCGGGGGCGGTGCCCGACATCCTCACCGGCGTCTCGGCCGGGGGCATCAACGCCGCGTTTCTGGCGGCCCGCCAAGCCGCCTTCGACGACAAGGTCGAGCAGCTGGTGCAGATGTGGACCGGTCTGCACATCGACAGCGTGTTTCGCGTCGACCTGCGGGACCTGGCGTCGCGCACGCTGCGCTGGGGCGGGCGGTTGGTGTCGGGCGGCCGGTCGCCGCTGCCGCCCGCCAAGAGCCTGGTGGACACCTGGCCGTTACGCGAGATGCTCGAGAGAGAATTGGAGGCCAGCGGCGGCGTGCTGGCGGGCATTCCCAAGAGCCTGGCGCAGGGCTGGCTGCGCTCGATCGCGTTGACGGGGTCGAGCTACACGACCGGCCAGTCGATCACCTGGGTGCAAACCCGTGACACCGACCGCATGCCAATGTGGGAACGGCCGCAGCGCAAGAGCGAGACCTGCGCCCTCCGCGTCGACCACGTCATGGCGTCGGCGGCCCTGCCGTTCTTCTTCCCGGCGATCGAGGTTGACGGCCGCTGGTACGGCGACGGCGGCATCAAGCTCACGGCGCCGCTTTCGCCGGCGATTCATCTCGGCGCGAAGCGCATTCTGGCGGTGTCGACTCGCTACGCGCGGACCTACGCAGAAGCCGACCGCCCGCAAATCACCAGCTATCCGCCGCCGGCGCAGGTGGCCGGCGTCCTGTTCAACGCCATCTTTCTCGATCAACTGGACGGCGATGCCTTGCAGTTGCGCCAGACCAACCAACTGCTCGCCGGCCGGCCTGAAGGCGAGCGCCAGGGCCTGCGACACATCGACTTGCTCGTCGTGCGGCCGTCGCAGGACCTGGGCCGTCTCGCCAACGAATACGAAGCCGACTTGCCGAAGGCGTTCCGCTTCCTGACGCGCGGGCTCGGCACGCGGGAGACGCGGTCGAACGACATGCTCAGCCTGGTGATGTTCCAGCCCGACTACGTCAAGCGGCTGATCGACATGGGCGAACAGGATGCGCGCGCCCGCCTGCCGGAGCTGCGGGCATTCCTGGCCGAAGACTAACCACGAAGGACGCGAAGAACGCGAAGTTCATTTTTCAAATGGTGAACGTAAGCAATCACTTCTTCGCCGGCTCGAAGCGATAAACCAGGTAGCTGATCGGCGCATCGAGCTCGCTGAAGCTGTGCGGCGTGCCGGCCGGGATGATGATGATGTCGCCCGGCTTGACCTTCCTGCTCTCGCCACCCACCCGCGTGCCGGTCTGGCTCATGCCGGCGTTGACGCGCGTCAGGTCGGTCGGCTTCGGCGTGCCCAGCGAGCCGCCGGTGACGATGGTGCCCGAACCCGACAGGATGTAATAGGTCTCGGTCACGTCGTTGTGGATCAGCGCGCTCGCCTCCGGCTTGCTGCGATACAGCATCGCGACCGCGGCCTTGCCGCCGGGCACGTCAGTCGCCTTGATCGGCGTGTCGACCGCGTTTCTGGCGATCGATTCCTTCAGCACGGCCTCGTGCTCTTCCTTGCTGATGAAGACGGCGGGAACGGGAGCCTGCGGCGCCTGCTCGGCGACGGTGGTCTCGAGGCTCATGGTGAGGGCGACGGCGGCGAGAGTCAGCATTTGCGCACTCTACCTTGACTCGCGTATCGCGGGGCGACATTCTCGTGCCACGACCCGGGAACGGTGCTTCTGGTCAGGCGCACTGACGCAGTTCGATGCCAAGGCCCGTGGGCGCCTTGGAACGCATGGCCTGTGCATCTGCGTCATCTGTGTCATCTGCGGCCCCCATCTGCGTCTACAATCCCGCCGTGCGACACATCCTGCCGATCACGTTGCTGCTGGCGCTGACCTCCGTTGGCGCGGCGCAAGGACCAGCGCCCGCTGGGGTCAAAGCCGGCCCATGGTTTGGATTGACTCTGCCCGGCACCACCGGCAAACCTGCCGTGATGGTTGGCGCGCGCCTGCCGAGGCCGGTGACGTTGCCTCCGGGCGAAAGCCCGGCCGCGCAGTTCGACGCCGCCACTCTCAAGGCCGACGTGCAGGCCATCGTCCAGTTTGCGCACCAGTCGCGCGCGACCAGGGAAGTGGGCAGCGGGCAGATGTGGGGACGCATTGCCGGCTTCCCCTCCAGCGACAGGACCGTTGACTGGGCGGCGGACCAGTTTCGCAAGGCCGGCATCCAGGACGTGCGCATCCAGCCCATTGCGCAGGATGCGAAATCGGCGTTGTGGCTGCCGCTGTCGTGGCAGGTCAAGCTGCTGGCCGATCCCGCCTTCGGGCCGGGCTCGACCGACCTCGTGCTCGAATCGGCGCTGCCGGTCGGGCCATCCGCCATCCCGGGCGGCTCGATGACGGCGCCCCTGATCTACGTCGGCGCCGCCAGCCCCGCGGTTCTCAGTCACATCGACGTGAGAGGCAAAATCGCGGTGCAGTTGATCGTGCCGCAAGGACACATGCTGTTCGAGCGCGGCGCCGTCGATGCCCGTTCCGAGGCGTTGATGACACGCGGCGCCCTCGGCGTGTTCAACATCGTCCGCCTGCCCGGCAACGAGCTGTCTCGGGACTTCAGCGACTGCGGCAATCCGTGCTTTAACATCGGCGGCCGCGACGGCTGGTTTCTCGAAGCCCTGCTCGATCGTGCCATGCAGGCAGGCGCGCAGGACAAGGTGCGCGTGCAGATCGATCTCAGAACCGAGACGTTCCGCGGGCTGAAGGCCACCAACGCGGTGGCGGTGATCCCCGGCAAAAGCGCCGAGACGATCGTCCTCAACGCGCATGTCGACGGCTGGTTCGACGGTGCCGGCGACAACGCCGACGGCCTCGCGGTGCTGGTGGCGCTGGCGCGGCACTACGGCCAGCCGGCCAACCCGCCGGCGCGGACGCTGGTGTTCGTGGCCAGTGCCGGCCATCACACCCCGGGCATCAACGGTCCACGCAGCTTCGTGACCACGAATCCGGGCCTGGCGAAGCAGGCCGTGATGCTCGTCAACATCGAGCACGTCGCGCAGCGCAACTTCTCGCCCGCCCGCACCACCTCGGCCGACGGCTACCGCGAGGCCGTGGCCGACTCGGGCGAGGCGCCCATCGCCGTGGGCGTGACCAACAATTCTCCCCTGCTGCAGGGCCTGATCGACGACGGTCCGGGGCGCTACGGGGTGAACTTCATCTCGGAGCGATCGACGTTCCAGAGCGGCGAGGCCGGCGGGTGGTCCGGCCTCAACGTGGCGAAAGTGTGCGTGATGCAGGCGCCGCCGCTGTACCATACGACCGGCGAGGTGCTGGACGTCATCTCCACGCCGGGGCTTGAACGCATCGCCCGTTTTCTAGCATTCTTCGTGTCTGCGGTCGATCGCGCACCGCGTGAAAGGATCAATCCGTGAAGCGTATTACCATCCTGAGTACTCTCGTTCTGCTGGGCGGCCTGTCGATGGCCGTGAAGGCGGCGCAGCAGCCCGCGCCGCAGCCGTCGGTTGACAACCTCACCGTCGAGAAAGTGAAAGACAACCTGTTCGTGGTGCGCGGCGGCGGTGGCAACACGGCCGTGTTCGTGACCTCGAACGGCGTCACGCTGGTCGACACCAAGAACCCGGGCTGGGGCCAGCCGCTGCTCGACAAGGTGAAGACCCTCACCGACAAGCCGGTGACGCGCGTGATCAACACCCACACGCACTACGACCACACCAGCGGCAACGTCGCCATGCCGGCCACGGTTGAGATCGTGGCGCACGAGATGACGTCGAAGAACCTCGCCGCCGGCAACCCGGTGACGGGCCTCGGGGCGACACCCAACGTGTTCAAGGACAACCCGGGCAAGGGGCTGATCAAGCGCACGTTCAAGGACAAGCTGACCATTGGCGCGGGCGCCGACCAGATCAACCTCTATCACTTCGGCCCCGCCCACACCGGCGGCGACGCGTTTGTCGAGTTCGCGGCGCTGAAGGTGATGCACGTCGGCGACACCTTCCCGAACAAGGGCATGCCGATCATGGACAAGAACAACGGCGGCTCGGGCGTGGAGTACGCCAGCACCATCGCCAAGGCCGTCGCGGGCGTGCCGAACGTCGACACCCTGATCAACGGCCACACGCCGGCGCAGACGACGCCGGCCGAGATGAAGGAATTCGGCGAATTCGTGGGCGAGTTCGTGGCGAGCATCCAGGCCGCGAAGAAGGCCGGCAAGACGTCGGACGAGGCCGCGGCCGCGTGGTCAACCCCGGCGAAGTACAAGGGCTACGCGCCCGCCAACGCCGACCGCGCCAAGGCCTACGCCGCGGTCATCTACGCCGAAACCAAGTAGCGCAACCACGAAGGGCACGGAGGCCACGACGATTCGTGGTCTTCGTGGCCTTCGCGCCGCGCTACGACGACAATCCGCTTCCGCGCCAGGAAGTCCTGCGCTTTCGAGTCGAGAGTGTCGGGCGTCTTCAGTTGCTCTGTCATGGATCCTCCTCCGGCCAGCCCATCCCACGCCGGGGATGGCCTGACTGGGCTACTCGTACCTGAGGGCGTCGATGGAGTCCAGGCGCGAGGCGCGCAGGGCGGGCACGAGCGCGCTGACGAGGCCCACCACCATCAGGATGCCGGCGCAGACGGCGAGCAGGTCGGCCGAGAGGATCAGGTAGATGTCCGCCGAGCGGCTGCTGTCGTCCAGCAGTTCCGACAGGAACGGCTGCGGGCTGAAGATGAGCACCAGCAGCCACGACACGCCGACGCCCGCCGCGCCGCCTAGAAACGCCGTGACGAGGCCCTCGAGCAGGAACTGCAGCAGTATCGCCTGCCGCCGGGCGCCGAGTGCCTTGCGGATCCCGATCTCGCGCGTGCGTTCGGTGACCGACACGAACATGATGTTCATCACGCCCACGCCCCCGATGGCGAGCGTGAGCACCCCGATGAAGCCCAGCACCAGCTTGAGGCCAAGCACGATGCCGCTCGTGATCTCCTGCGTCTGCAACGAGCCGAACATGCGCAGCGCGCGCTCGTCGTTCGGCTCGAAGCCCAGGCGCTTGCCGAGCAACGCCTTCACCTGCCGGGTCGCCTGCTCCTCCTTCATGGGGTCCACGGCCTGGTACACCATCACGTTGCTGTACTCCGTGTTCCATAACTGTCCAGCGGTGGTGTAGGGAACGAAGATCGACTCGCGGTCGGGCCGCATGTAGTTCGACAGCTGCACCTTCTCCTTCTGCACGCCGACGACCTCGAACGCCATGCCGCCGATCCGGATGCGCTGGCCCACCGGGGGCATGCCGCCGAACGTCTTGCGCGCCACCTCGCTGCCGAGAAACGCCACGCGGCGCTGCAGGCGCACGTCTTCGCTGTCGGGGAACCGCCCCGACGCCGCGGGTTGCGTGCGCATGCTCGCGTACTCCGGCGAGACGCCGCGAATGAGGTACGAGCCCTGCTTGTTGCCCCAGGCAATCGCGAACTCCCGCGCGAACTCCGGGCTCACGGCTTTGATGAGCGGCAGGTCCCCCACCGCCAGCACGTCCTCCACCTTCAGCCGGATGCGCTTGCCCGCGCGCTCGCCGCCGGCCTGCGTGCTCGTCTGCCCCGGCCACACGATCACCACGGCATCGCCGAAGGCGCCCGCGAACCCGCGCGCCAGGGCGTCGCGGAAGCCGTTGCCGTACGCCAGCAGCATCACCACCGAGACGATGCCCCACGAGATGCCCAGCATCGACAGCAGCGCGCGCGAGCGGTTGCGCACCAGGCCGGTGACGGCTTCGCGGACGATTTCGGTGAAGAGATGCATCGTGGTCTCGCGCCGGTCGCACCACCGTGCGGCAGCCTACGTTTCGTACCTCAGCGCCTCGACCGGCGGCAGGACGGCCGCGCGCCGCGCCGGATAAGTCGAGGTCACCACGCCAATCAGGACGAGCGTCACGAGGGCCAGCGTGCCCGACTGCCATGTGATCACCAGGCCCTGGAACCGCTCGGGCATCGGCAGCAGGTTCACCAGCGTGCACAGGCCAATCGCCACGGCAAACCCGAGCGTCCCACTCAGCATCGTGAGGAAGAAGCCCTCCAGGAAGAACTGCCGCTGCACCGCGGCCGTCGTGGCGCCAAGCGCCTTGCGCACGCCGATCTCGCGCGTGCGCTCGCGCACGGCCACCAGCATGATGTTCATCACCCCCAGCCCGCCGAGCGCCAGCGTGATCACGCCGACGATGGTGAAGAAGCGGCGCATCATGTCGATCATCCGGCCGAACATCAGGCTCTCGAGCGACGTGTCCCATACCGCGATCGCGTCGCGGTCGTCGGGACTGAAGCCCTTGCGCCGCGCCAGCACGTGCCGCACGTCGCGCTCCAGCGGCCAGTCGATGTCGTTGATGCGGCCCGTCCGCTCGCGCAGGACCTGCGGCAGGCCGGCCACCACCCACGGCCTGGGGGCGACGATGATCTGCGACACGGCGCCGGGCGGGGCATCGGGGCGGGGGAAGTCGCGCGCCATGGCCTCGAACGGCACGAAGACCTTGTCGTTGTCGGGGCCGCTGTAGTTGCTGTCCTGGTTCTTTTTCCGGATCTTGCCGATCGCCGTGTAGGGGCGGCCGTTGATCGCCACGGTTTCGCCAAGCCCGTCGCGCGCGCCAAAGAGTTGCGCCCACGCGTCGGCGCCGATGATGGCCACGCGCCGCGCCTCGTCGTTGTCGGCCCGCACGAAGGCGCGCCCGCGTTCGATGTCGATGGTGCGGATGGCCTGGTACTGGGGCTCGATGCCGTTGACCGACAGCGACGCGGCGTTGAAGCGGCTCTTGAGGCGCAGGGTGCGGCCAATCTCTGGGCTGACGACGGCCACCAGGCCGGCCTCGGTCTCGAGCGCCCGGGCGTCGTCCCTGGTGAGGAACACCTGCCGACCCGCGCGCTCGCCGCCCGCCTGCAGCGTGGTGCGCCCGCCCCAGACGATGGCGATGTTCTTGCCAAGCTCCTCGAGCACGACCTGGTTGCCCCGCTGGAAGCCTTCGCCGGTGGCGCCGAGCACCACCACGGCGATGATGCCCCACAGGACCCCGAACATCGTCAGGAAGCTGCGTAGCTTGTTCGCCCGTAAATTCTCGACCGCTTGCGTGATGGCCTCGCGCATGTTGGTACTTCGTGCGTCGCGGGTTCACGCCTACCCGGGCAGCACGACCTTGTCCCCGGCCTTCAGCCCGGTCGTGACTTCGGTCTTGGTGCCGTTGCCGATGCCGAGCGTCACGGGCACCCGGCGGCGGCCCTTGTCGGCCGCCGGGTCGGCGAGGACGACGAACGCGTTCTTCTGGTCGTCGTAGGTGACCGCCGCCTCGGGAATCACGAGCGTGTCGCCGCGTTCTTCAAGCACGATCTCGGCGTTGGCCGTCATGTTGGCCTTGAGCGCGCGGCTCGCGTTGTCGATCGACACCTCGACCTCGAAGGTAGTCACGTTGTCTTTCTCCACCCCGATGGGTGAAATCTGGGTCACGCGGCCGTGGAACACCTTGTCCTTGAAGCTTTCGGTGGTGATGCGCGCCGCCATGCCGAGGCGCACGAGGCCGATGTCGGCTTCGTCCACCTTGCCGCGGACGAAGACCCGCTCGATGTCGCCCAGGGTCATCACCAGCGTGGCGTTGGCCCCGAGGTTGAGGATCGACGACACCGGGCTGCCGAGTTCGACGTCGCGCGTCAGCACCGTCCCGGCGATGGGGGCCTTGATCGTGGCATTGGCCAGTTCCTCAGCCGAGCGCTCCACCGCGGCCTCGGCCTGCGCCACCTGCGCCCGGGCCTCGCTGACCTTGGCGCGGGCGATCATCAGCTGCGACTGCGCCGCGCGCTGCCGATTCAGCGACTGCTCGTAAACGTTGCTGGCCTGATCGAGCTGTTCCTGCGACACGAGCTGCTGCGTGTGAAGCGAGGCCGCCCGGTCGAAGGCGCTCCGGGCAAACTGCACGTCGGGCGCCTCGGCCTCGATCTCGCTCTTCTTCGCCTGCGCGTCGGCGGCCGTGAGGGCCGCCCGCGCGGCCTCGCAGTTGGCCCGCGCTTCGCGCAACCGGGCCCGCAGGTTCTCCTTGTCGAGCTCCGCCAGCACGTCGCCGGGAGCGACCCGGTGGTCCACGTCGGCAAACAGCCGTTGGATGATGCCGTTGGCCTTGGACTTGATTTCCACCTTGGCAATCGGCTCGACCTTGCCGGTGGCCACGACCGAGCGGACCATCGGTCCCCGTTCCACGGTGGCGAGCTTGGAGGGGTCGATATTGCTGGAGGCTCCGTTGGCGGTGACTACGCCGTAGAGGGCCGCGCCGGCCACCCCAAGCAACACCGCCCCCACGGTCCACTTGCGTGATTTGGACATCCTTATGGTGGTTACGAATGGCCCAAGTGGCGGGTTCCGTCACGCTTGTGGGTGCCCTGCCGCCCAGGTCAGGAGGTTCTCGGGGAGTCAACTCTTGCTTGGGGCGCCGGCGATGACGGCGCGGTGACGGCGACCGGCGTGGCGTCGACCGGAACGCATTGCGGCAGGTCCCGCCTCGGACCCCGGAATGTGCTAGGTTGTGCCCAGGCGGCGCTGGCCAACCCTGGCAGGCCCACCGCGGTGCCGGAAATTGACTCTGGATAAGGGAGTGCTATGCGACCAATGGCGATCGTCGGACGCAGCTTGCTCTTCACGGTTTTCATGGCTCTCTCGTCGGCCGCGTTCGCGCAGAGCGCGATCAGCGGCGTCGTGCGCGACACCAGCGGGGCGGTGCTCCCCGGGGTCACGGTTGAAGCGTCCAGTCCCGCGCTGATCGAGAAGACGCGCACCGCGGTGAGCGACTCGAGCGGGCTCTTTACCATCGTCGAACTGCGGCCAGGCACCTACACCGTCACGTTTTCGCTTCCCGGCTTCAACGCGATGCGCCGCGAGGGGTTCGATCTCCCCAGTAACTTCACCGCCACGATCAACGCCGAACTGCGGGTCGGCGCGCTCGAGGAGTCGATTACCGTCACCGGCAGCGCGCCGGTGGTCGACGTGCAGAGCACGCAGCGGACCTACGTTCTCAATCGCGAGGCGCTCGACTCACTGCCGACGGCGCGCAACTACTCGGGGCTGGCGGCGCTGATGCCGGGCGTCCGGATGTCGAACACCGACGTCGGCGGCAATCAGCAGATGGAGCAGATCTACATGACCGTGCACGGGTCGCGGCAGACCGACACGACCGTGCAGGTGGACGGGATGAACCTGAACAGCCTGATGAACGACGGGCAGGTGCAGGCGTACTTCAGCGATGCGGCCAATGCCGAAGTCAGTTACCAGACGAGCGGGATCGGCGCCGATGTGTCTGGGGGCGGCGTCCGGATCAACATGATTCCGAAGGAGGGGGGCAACACGCTGAGTGGATCCCTCTTTCTCGGCGGCACCGACGGCTCCTGGCAAGGCAACAACGTCACCGACGAGTTACGCGCGCGGGGCCTGAGGCAGGGCAGCAAGGTGGATCGGATCACGGACTTCAACGTGTCGCTGGGCGGCCCGATCAAGCGCGACGCGCTCTGGTTCTTCGCCACCTGGCGCCGGATCGCCACCGATTCGATCATTGCCAACAACTTCTACAAGGACGGCCGGCCTGGCATCGAGGACCAGTGGATCCAGAACCAGATGGTCCGGCTCACCTGGCAGGTCTCGGAGCGCAACAAGTTCACGGTCTACCACGATCGCTACCCGAAATTCAAAGGCCATGAGATGGGCGCGCTCACCGATCCGGAAACGGCCGCGCGCCGGCGCAATCCGGAGAATGCGCTGTATTACACGGGCCAGGCCAAGTGGACCTCAGTCTTCACCAGCCGGCTGTTACTGGAGGCGGGCTTTGCGACCAACTCCGAGTACTTCACGGCCCGCTATCAGCCGGGCATCGAGAAAGTGCGGGGCACGCCCGAGTGGTACACGCAGATTGGCAAGAACGATCTGGTCCTGCTCACCAACTACGACGGCATCGTGGCTCCGACCAGCGGCATCGATCCGAAGAAGTGGGTGTTGTCGAGCACCGCGTCCTACGTGACCGGAGGCCATTCGTTCAAGGCGGGCATGCAGTGGGGCTTCGGCGACTATCAGTCCGAGCGCGACATCAACGGCGACCTGGTGCAGCTCTATCGCAACGGCGTGCCCGACTCGGTTCGCGTCTACAACACGCCGGTGCGCGCGAAGGAGTTCCTGAACGCCGACCTGGGGATCTTTGCGCAGGACTCATGGCGCATCGACCGGCTGACCGTCAACGCCGGCGTCCGCCTGGAGTATTTCAACGGCCAGATATCCACACAGGAAGTCGGCAGCGGTCGGTTTGCCCCCGCCAGGCAGTTCCCTGAAGTGCCCGACATGCCCAACTGGTTCGACGTCGCGCCGCGATTCGGTGTCGCCTACGACCTGTTCGGCGACGCCCGGACCGCACTGAAGGCGACCTTCAGCCGCTACATGCGAGGACAAACCCTGGGCTTCGCCCAGCGCTACAACCCTCTTCAGCTGCAAGCCGATACGCGCACCTGGAACGACCTCAACCGCGACAACGTCGCCCAGGACAACGAGATCGGGCCGAGCAACAACGCGTCGTTCGGCCTGCCGGTCACGACCATCCGGCCCGACGCCGACATCCAGCGGGAGTACGACCTCGAGTACAGCGCCGGCGTGCAGCATCAGCTCCGGCCGGGTTTCGCCGTCACGGCCGCGTGGTACCGCCGCGGCACCTACGATCAGCGCCGGACCGACAACCTGCCGGTCGCACTGAGCGACTACACGCTGGTCAACGTCGTGAGCCCGTTGAGCGGGGAGGTCATTCCGGCCTACAACCTGAACGTCGCCAAGCGGGGGTTGGTCGATCAGGTCGACGTCACGTCAAACGATTCGCAGCTGCGCCGCCGAACCTACAATGGCGTCGAACTCGGATTCAACGCGCGGGTCGGCCGGGCCTCGATGTTCGGCGGCTGGACGTTCGACCGGCTGATCAACGTGGAGTGCGACTCGCGCACGGATCCCAACACGTTCCGCTTCTGCGACCAGAGCACGCTCGGCCTGCCGCTGCGCCACGAGTTCAAGGTGGCCGGCTCGTACCGGTTCCCGTGGGACATCCAGGTCAACCTCGCTTACCAGAGCTACGCCGGCCGGGAGCTCGGCACCAACTGGAACATCAGCCGCACCACCCGCTATGCCGCCGACTGCAAGTCACCGTGCACGCCGGGGGCGCTGGTGATCCCCAACCTGACGCCGGCGTCGCTCGTGCTGGCGCTGGTGCCGCCGGGCGCGCAGTATTACGACCAGCTGCACCAGGTGGACGTCGGAGTGCGCAAGATGTTCAAGGTCGGGATCTATCAGTTCTCCGCGCAGGCGGACGTGTTCAACGCGCTCAACGTCAGCTACGTCAAGAACCAGAACACCACGCTGGGCCCATCACTGGGGCAGCCGCTCGACGTGCTCCAGCCGCGGCTGCTGCGGCTGGCGTTGCAGATGAAGTTTTAGGACGGCCCTAACGGACGGTGACCCTGACGTCCTGGGTCACCGCCTTGAAGGTATCGGTCGCCCGGGCGCGCAGCACATACTCGCCCGGCGCGCTGAACGTGGCGGTGGTGGTTGCTTTGGTGTCTTTCGGCTCCGCGAATTGCGGTGAGAAAGCCGCAGCCGCGGGGCCTCGCCACACGATCCACGACACGCTCAGGCCGAGCGGGCGCCCGCCGCCGGCGCCCGGGCTGGCACCGGGCGGAGTTTCGCGAGCGGCGGCGACGGCCGGCACGTTGACGGGAGCGTCGGTGCCGCCCTGGAGCGTTGGCGGCGTCTCCTGACCGACTGCCGGTTTGCCGCGCGGCCGGGGTTTCGGCAGCCCATCGTCGGTGATCGTCGCCGTCAGCGTAGCGACCCCAGGGAGCGTGACGGGCGAGACCGGGTCAATCACGATGGTCGGCGCCTGGTTCATCTTGCGCTCGGGATCGGTGTCGCCACCGCCGGCACCGGCACCGCCGACCGGGTCGATTTCCCACTCCGCCTGCAGCCAGCCGACCGCCCGCGCGGTCTTGCCGTTCACGGTGAGGCTCCAGATGACATCGCGCTTGCGGTCCCAGTCTTTTGGCACGTTCACGGTGAACATGTTCCGCTGCGTGCGGCTGTAGAAAAAGGTCGGCTGGCCGCGATCGGGCCCGCCGGGCTGGATGTGGTTGTCAGGGCCAACGGGAATCGTCGGTTCCTGCACATAGTTCCGGTTCAGATAGCCGAAGTGCATGTTAATGCTGCCATCGGGAGCCCATGACCAGCCCTCGAAGATCGGCTGCACGCTCTGCCCGGTGTTGTATTTGAAATTGTTGGTGAACTGCTCCTGCGCGGACGGACCGGTTCCGCCGAGCAGCACGATCGCCGCGCCGGCCGCGAGTGCCCTGGCAAGATGCGTCAGCATGTCGGCTACTGCCGCCCCGTGGGGCCCGGCATCCGCTGCGCCGCTTTCCGCTCCGCCAGCTGACTCTTGTACTCCTCTTCGGTCAGCTCGACCCAGCCGATCCAGAAAAAGCCCATCTCATCGATGGTGCGCTGACCATCGCCCACCCAGTTCTTGGGGTCGAGCGCGCGCGGGTTCGCCGGCGAATTGTCGTGCCACTGGATGTTGTGAAGAATCGTCCCCGCCGGCACGAGCGGTTGCACATCGTCCGCGTAGTTGTAGGTGAGGTGCCAGTTGTTGTTGAAGTCGGCGCAGTTGATGATCTCGGTCGTGGTTCGTGTCCCCGACGTCGGATAGATCAACTCGAGGCACTGACGCTTGCCGAGGTTGTGCATATGCGGCTGGAACGACAGCAGCCTGGCGGGCTTGTGGAGGATCGTGTAGCCGTCGCTGCGGGCGACCGTGCCGGCCGGAATGTCCAGCGGCGTGGTCGGCTGCGCGAGTTGTCGCGACCACCGGATGTGCTTCGGCACGTAGCCCTTGGGATAGAGCACGAGGCCGAGCTCGACTTCCGCCTTGGCCTCTTCACCAATCGAGTGCAGGTGATAACTGAGACGGGCCTGCTGGCCTTTCTTGAGCAGCACCCCTGTGCCCTCGGGATAGACCTCGGCATTCTTGCCCTGGGCATACTCGACGAGGAACTGGCCGCCGTCACCCATGGTATTGCCCTCGGTGCGGTCGACCGAGTAGGACAGCGCGTGATGCACCACCTTATGCGAGGCGCGTGTCGCCGAACGCGTCTGGATCGCCTTGATGTAGCGGTCCTCGTCGATCGGGATTTCAGCCAGCAGTTCTCCGAACAGGTCGGGGCCCGCCGCCGCCACGGGATACGCGGGGAACTTGATGATGAGATCCGGCGTGCCGATTTGCCAGGCGCCGGCCTCGGCGAACTGCCTGGCGGCCGGCATGTCGGCCGGGTTGCCCTGCGGGGCCCCGGCGTCGACCCACTTGACGATCGTTTCGATCTCTTGGTCGGACAGCGCCGGATTGTCCTTGAATTTCTGAATGCCAATCGTCTGGTCGACATGCCAGGGCGGCATGGCCCGCGAGGCCACCTTGGCCTTGATCGATCGCGCCCACGGCCGCACTTCCTGGTAGCTCTCCAGCGACATCGGCGCCAGCTCGCCGGCGCGATGACAGCTCTGGCAGGAGCGCTGCAGGATGGGCGCGACGTCTTTGGTGAACGTCACCCCGGCGCCCGTCGTTTGGGCGCCCGCAGCGGCGGGAACGACAAGCGCACCAGCGAGCGTCAGGATCGCCGGACCACAGCAGCCGAAGACATCAGCAATTCTCATCGCAGACCTCATCAAGACCGAGTTCTCCGCTTGCGCAGGGGACACCGAGCGCCCGACCGACCAATTACGGTTGATAGTCTGTTCCCAGCCCGACCCTTGTCAATCCCCAATTCACGCCAGCGGTAACCAGACCCGAGCGGGTCGCGGTCAGCCTGAAACAGCCGCGCCGCCTCTCGTTCGACGTCGTCGCCCTGAACGCGGCGCCGGCCACCGGCAAGGGCCGGCGGGTGTGGCGCTTGGCCTTCCACGAACAGCCGGCGAGCCCGGACCATCCGTGGCTGCGCCCCGCCCTGATCGTGCTGGTCGATGCCAGGACGGGAGAAATCGTCAGCGTCGCCAGGAGCTCGCCGGACGCGTCGCTCCTCATCGCAATTGCAGCAGGTCGGTGCCCGCATTGTTGCGGCCGGCGGACGCCCAGGTCTGGCTCAGCCGCGCATTCGGCAGGACATCCGGTTAGCGGCTTCAGCTGTTAACCGAAGGCGCCTCCTCAGACCCAGCACCGACCTGGCTGACCAGCAACGAGTGGCGCGGCGCTTCTGCGGCCCGGCCGTCGCCACCGCGCGCGCGCTAACGGGCCGACGCGACAGTGTTCAACACGTTCGCGTCGTCGTACGCGCCCAGCTGCCGCAGCCGCCGCAGGGCGGCGACGGCGTCGGACCGGCTGGCAAACGGACCGAGTACGACCTGTAGCACCTCACGCCCTCGGAATTGGAACGGCCGCTGGATCGCCGGCAGGTCGGCCTCAGTTAGTTCCTGCACCAGCCAGTCGGCGCGGTCGAGGTTTGCGAATAGTCCGACCGCAACGAGATAGTCGCCGGCGGCCGCGGCCTGAGCCGGTGTTTCAGCGGGGGGAGCCGGCGTTTCGGCGGACGGCGCGGGCGCTTCGACCGGTGGCACCGCCACCGCCCGAAGGCCCGGAGCCACGAAGGCCGGCGTTGCGGGCAACGCGGGCAGGGCGGGCGGTGCCGGCATCACGGCCGACAGCCTGGCGGGGAGACGCGAGGCGGCGAACTCGACCGCGCCGACGGTCGCGGTGCCCACCATCACGATGGCCGCCCAGGTGGCCCACCGGCGGGCGAGCCTGTGGATGTAGGTCTCGGCTCGCAGCTCACCATGCGTGTCGACCCAACCCGATTTCGCCGACGCTTCACGCCTCACGACGGCCTTCCTGGCCTTTGGTTGTCCAGACGATTTCGCGGCGGCGGCGGGCGCGGTCAAGACCGGGACCGTCGGGAACTTTCGGAAAGCCGGCTCGAGCTCCTGAGTCAGCCATTCCTCCACGGTCTTGTCAAAGTCCTCGGCGCCGCTGTCGAGCACCGTGGCATCCCAAGTGGTCTCGACACTGGCCGCGAGGTCCTCAGGGGAATCGACTCTTACCGAGGGCGCAGCCGGGGCCGGCGCGGTGACGGTAACGGCCGGGGCGCTCGTTACGTCGGGCGGTGCGGCCACCGCGGGCGCCGGGAAGACGATCGCGTCCCACGTCGGCGTGAGCGTCGAGGCGCCGATCTCGATCAGCGCGGCCTCGAGGATTTCCCGGTCGACCGAGGCCAGTTGCTGCCGGTGCGCCAGGTCGAGCGCGCGGTCGCACACCCGGTTGATCAGGCGCGGCACGCCGCCCGAGCGGCGATGCAGGAGATCGACCACGTCGGGAGCAAAGAGGACGCGCTCGCGGTTGAGCCCGGCGACGTGCAGCCGGTGCTGGATGTAGCCGGCCACGGCATCGCGCGTCAACGGCGCGAGATGGTTGTAGCCGCACACGCGCTGATCGACCTGCCGCATCTCGGGCAGCTTCATCTTGGCGTGCAGTTCGGGCTGGCCGACAAACACGATCTGCAGGCCGCCCTTGCCGCCGAAGGAATCGGACAGGATGCGGGTCTCCTCGATCAGCGGCAGCGACAGGTTCTGCGCCTCGTCGACGATCACCACGACAAACGCATCCAGCGCCGAGAGCGATTCGAGGAACCCGGCCAGCAGGTAGCTGAGCTCGGTGCGCGATGCGCGCTGCAGCGCCCCGGTCGTGAGTTCCTGAATCGTCAGCACGCCAAAATCGAGGAGCAGCGTCTTCAGCAGATCTTCGCGCGAGGCAAACGGATCGGGGACAAACGAGGTGAACGTCTTGCGGCCCAGGTTCTTGAGCACGGCCTGGCAGAGCATGGTCTTGCCGGTGCCGATTTCCCCGGTCAGGACGAGCAGGCCTTCACGACGGCGAATGCCGCCCAGCAGGTTTTCAAACGCGGCCGCGTGCGAGGGGCTGTGAAACAGGAATCGGGGGTCGGCATTGAGGCTGAACGCCTTCTCCTTCAAACCATAGAAAGGTTCGTAGGTCAGCGTGTCTGCCTGGGGCTGGAAGGATATTAGCGCGCCGCTGCTCATGCCCATCATCGATATGACTCAATATGACTGTACAGTCTGTTACCGAATCCGATCCAAGCATGTATGGGGCCAAGCCAGACTCAACAAAAACGGACGAAATTAGACGTGAATTGTTAGTTCACCCGCAACGGCGCGAGGCGAACTGTCTCGTATTGAAACAATTGAGTTCACTTTTGTCGCAATCGCTCACGTCAGTGTGATGAGGTCAAACCGCGCGGATTTGTGCAGGTCGCACGACGTAGTGGGCGGGGCCAAGCCGGCGGGCGGGGGTCGAGTCGTGAGCCGGAGGGAGGACACCGAGAGTGGCTTTCTCGGTATCCTTCGAGTCCTCCGTGGTTAACGTGTCTACGGGAACTGCTGCATCAGCTTCTGCAGGGCGTCGTTGCCCGGGCACAACTGCGCGTGCGGCAGGTTGTAGAGCGGGCCGGCCACGGTTTCGTTCTGGTCGTGGACGTCCTTCGAATCCGGCGAGAGGTACAGCAAGCCGGTGACGACCTCGCCCTTGCGCTGGTGCTCGCGGATGTGCGCGTAGGCGCCGTCGCGGTCGGTCGGGTCGTAGTCCTCGGCCAGCTTGCGGAACTTCACCCAGCTGCCATCGTGCATCATCACGTTCTTCACCGAGCCGTCCCGGTAATCGGTGGTGATCTCCTCCGCCGGCGGCACGAAGTCGGCCTGCACCACTTCGACCTTGTGCTCGCGCGTGTAGGCGTAGCTCTTGGTCGAGCCGTCGTGATCGTTGAAGGTCACGCACGGCGAGATGATGTCGATGAAGGCGAAGCCGCGGTGCGCCAGGCCGGCCTGGATCAGCGGTACCAGCTGCGCCTTGTCGCCCGAAAAGCTGCGGGCCACGAACGTGGCGCCGAGCGTCAGCGCCAGCAGCGCGCCGTCGATGGCCTGCATCGTGTTGGCTTCGCCCTTCTTGGCGGTCGAGCCCGGATCGGCCGAGGCCGAGAACTGCCCCTTGGTGAGGCCGTAGACGCCGTTGTTCTCGAGCAGGTAGAGCATGTTCACGTTGCGGCGGATGGCGTGGCACAACTGGCCGAGGCCGATCGACAACGAGTCGCCGTCGCCCGACACCGCACCCATCCCGCGGGCGCCAGGCTCGGCTACGATATCGTCGCGGCCGAGACGGGAGCCGGGGACAGGGTCATGGCCGCCGATGAGTCGAGGTGATTCGAGATCGACAAGAGTCCCTTCGCCAGACGGCATTGACCTGTTACCATTTCACCATGACCGAAACCGAACTCCGTGAACGCCTGAAGGCTCACGTGATGAGTTGGCGGGAAACCGGCGAGATACTCGAAGCCGAGCGCCGGGCGAGGGTGCGGCATGCGGATACGGCTGAATCTCTTCTCAGGCTGAATTCCCTGTTCGATTCCGCCGTCCATCTGCACGCGCCGTCACCGACCTCAGGGCTGGTGGAGTTCTACGAGATCCTCGCACGCGGGCGCCGGTGAATGCGCGTGCCACCCGACGACATCATTTCCAATGACGTGCTCGACGCCGCACTGAGACTGCAGGAGTTCTGCCGCGGCAAGGGTTGGCGCTTTTGTTTCATTGGCGGCTTGGCCGTGCAGAAATGGGGTGAGCCGCGGGTCACCGACGACGTGGATCTGACGCTGTTGACAGGCCTGGGCACCGAGGCGCCGTTCATCGACGCCCTGCTGGCGCTTGATTGGGTCGAACCCCGCATTCCACGGGCTCGTGAGTTCGCACAGGCACGCCGCGTGCTCCTACTGCAGACCAAGGGCGGCGTCGGCCTCGACATCGCCATGGGGGCGTTCCCGTTCGAGGAGGAGGCAGTGCGACGGGGACAAGAGGTCGCGTTGCTGCCGGGCCGCGTGCTGCGGCTGTGCACGGCAGAAGACCTGATTGTTTTCAAGACGTTCGCGGCCCGCTCGCAAGACTGGCGCGATGTCGAAATGACCATCGTGCGCCAGGGTGATGACGCGCTCGACTGGCGCTACATCCACGAACAACTGCGCCCCCTGCTCGAACTCAAAGAGGCACCGGAGCTCTTCGAGCAACTCGAAACGCTCCGCGGCCGCCTCCGTCGGGGGAAGCGCACCGGGCCATAACGCCCCGGCACGCGGGACGATAGACCGCACCAGCGGCCTCTTCCGTTAACGGAACGCTCGTTCTCAGACTCAGAATGAAGCGGACGGTGAACGCCCGCCCAACGATGCGTGATTGGCCATTGGTGAGCGGGAAGGCCCCGCGGATCCAGACGTTGCGAAGGTCCTTCTTGAGCAGGATCGTCATGAGCGTGGCAGTGGTGACGTTCGCGAGGGCTGCGAAGGCCGCGGAATCGTTGGTGGCAGACATGAAGTGTTCCTTGGGGACGCTGACAAGGAGAGAGAGGCACCGGTCATGACGGGACGGCGATGGTGACACTGTCGAGCGCGCGGCAGAACCGCGCGTTGTCGTCGGGCAGCCGGACCGCCACGCGCAGGCGCGGGAGCGCCGGCCGCAGGCGATCAGAGGCATCCGCGACGCCGATGTTGTGCTGCGCGAGCAACTCGGTCTTGATCGCACCGGCCATGGTGGGGTCGTTGCCCCTCAGCGACGCCAGCAGGAAGTTTCCACCGCCGGCATGCACGCGGGCCACCACCGGCACCTTGGCAAGAATCTCGGCAAAGGCCGCGCGGTCGGCCTTGGTCGCGGCCAGCGAGCGCTCGCAATCGGCTCGGTGCGCCAGCATCAGCTCGAGAAAGAACTCGGCCAGGCCGGCTCAAATTCCACATGGGATCTCATCGTCCAACACCCGGATGACCTCGCGATTGAGGCAATAGACGTAGCCAAGGCCAAGGCCCGGAACGCCGAAGGCGTTGCCCAGGCTCGCAGCTCGACATAAGTCCGGGCGGCCCAAGCAAAATGTATCAGAGCGGCCTTGGGACTAGAGCACGAGTCGTCTTTGTGGATCATGAACGCCGACGGCAGCAGGCACCGCGTCCTGGTGCGCAGCAGCAACGCGCGCTGGTCGCCGCGCGGCGATCGCATTGTTTAGGCCTGGTGTTTCACCGCCATCAGAAGGATGACTGCCCGCGCCACACCAACCGGCGAGCGCGGCCTCTCTCAATGGAGTGTTAGTGCCGGGGCTCCAGCAAGGCAACCCGCCCATAGCCCAGTTGTTTCAGCAGATTGCCTGCGCCCTCGCATTGAGAAACCGCACGGGCTTCGCAATCGATCACGACGTACTTGAAAACCGGTACTTCGGCTTTCGCGCGTGCGCATGGCGATGAGATGAAGAGAGGGGGGCGTGACGACACCACTTTCCGGCACGCTATTGGCGGCTCAACGCTATCGCGGGATCGACGGATGATGCCCGGACAGCAGGGACGACACATCCGCAGACTCCAGCCACGAAGACAATAGTCATGGCTACACCCATGCTGCATTCGTCGGTGGAAGCAACATTGAACAACTGTGTTGCCACCAAGCGCGTGACCACAAGCGTCCCGAGGATCCCGATGAAGAGGCCCGCTCCAACTACCGCGACTCCCTGCCCCAGTGCTGCGCATTAGTGAACCATGGCGCCTCGACTCGCTTACTCCGACAATTGTCACGCAGGCTTCCGGTCGTGGTCGCGAAGTAGCTTGGAGAGATTGCGTTGAAGTGCACCAATCGATCGAGCCGGCAGTCCGAACACCGGAACCGCGCGAACCCCGCTGCCAGACAGCCGCACGTCAGGAAGTCGCGAAATTCCTGCTCGACAAAACGCGGCAGTCCCTGGCCGTCGCGCAAGTGCGCCGCCTGGGCGCGGAAGGTCTCGAAGTGGTCGCGCACCAGTTGGTGCAAGGCACCCTGATCTGGTCGACGCGGTTGGTAGGTGGATGAAGCACTCGCCACGCCACCAACTGTCCACGCCTTCACGCAGTGCAGAAACCGCGAAATGAACAGGCGACCCCAAGAAGGGGTTGCCTCCACCCATTTCTACCGGAACTGCCCCATCAGCTTCTGCAGCGCGTCGTTGCCCGGGCAGAGCTGGGCGTGCGGCAGGTTGTAGAGCGGGCCGGCCACGGTTTCGTTCTGGTCGTGGACGTCCTTCGAATCCGGCGAGAGGTACAGCAAGCCGGTGACGACCTCGCCCTTGCGCTGGTGCTCGCGGATGTGCGCGTAGGCGCCGTCGCGGTCGGTCGGGTCGTAGTCCTCGGCCAGCTTGCGGAACTTCACCCAGCTGCCATCGTGCATCATCACGTTCTTCACCGAGCCGTCCCGGTAATCGGTGGTGATCTCCTCCGCCGGCGGCACGAAGTCGGCCTGCACCACTTCGACCTTGTGCTCGCGCGTGTAGGCGTAGCTCTTGGTCGAGCCGTCGTGATCGTTGAAGGTCACGCACGGCGAGATGATGTCGATGAAGGCGAAGCCGCGGTGCGCCAGGCCGGCCTGGATCAGCGGTACCAGCTGCGCCTTGTCGCCCGAAAAGCTGCGGGCCACGAACGTGGCGCCGAGCGTCAGCGCCAGCAGCGCGCCGTCGATGGCCTGCATCGTGTTGGCTTCGCCCTTCTTGGCGGTCGAGCCCGGATCGGCCGAGGCCGAGAACTGCCCCTTGGTGAGGCCGTAGACGCCGTTGTTCTCGAGCAGGTAGAGCATGTTCACGTTGCGGCGGATGGCGTGGCACAACTGGCCGAGGCCAATCGACAACGAGTCGCCGTCGCCCGAGACGCCGATCATGATCAGGTCGCGGTTGGCGGCGTTGGCGCCGGTCGCCACCGCCGGCATGCGGCCGTGCACGCTGTTGAAGCCGTGGGCCTCGCGCAGAAAGTAGGCCGGCGTCTTCGACGAGCAGCCAATGCCCGACAGCTTGGCCACCTTGTGCGGCGGGATGCTCAGCTCCCAGAACGCCTGGATGATGGCGGCGGTAATCGAGTCGTGGCCGCAGCCGGCGCACAACGTGGTGATCGCGCCCTCGTAGTCGCGCCGGGTCAGCCCGAGGTCGTTCTTCTTGAGCGAGGGATGGTGAACCTTTGGTTTCGCGATGTACGTCATGCCGCCTTCTCCAACTTCGCCTTCACGCCGCTAATCACGTGGTGCGCGCTCATCGGGAAGCCCGCGTAGTAGCGGACCGACTCCAGTTTCTCGACGTGCACGCCGGTGTCGAGCATCAGCAGGCTGCGCAGCTGCGCGTCGCGGTTCTGCTCGACGATGAAGTTGACGTCGTGCTGGTCCAGGAACTGCCGCACTTCGTCGCCGAACGGGAAGCCACGCACGCGCATGTAGTTCAGCTTGATGCCGTCCTTGGCCAGCAGGTCCATGGCCTCGATGCAGGCCGCATGACAGCCGCCCACCGTCACCAGGCCCATCGTCGCGCCCGGCGTCGGTTTCATGAATGGCGCCGGCACCGCCTTCGCCGCGCCCTGCACCTTGCGGGCAATGCGGTCGAGCACTTCCTGGTACTCGTCGCCGTCCTCGGTGTAGCCGCCAAACTTGTTGTGACCCGAGCCGCGCGTGAAATACGCGCCCTTGGGGTGCACGCCCGGCAGCGACCGCTGCGGGATGCCGTCGCCATCGACGTCCAGGTAGCGATAGAAGTTCTTGGCCTTCTCGAGGTCGTCGGCCGACAGCACCTTGCCGCGATCGGGCTGGTAGGTGTCGTCCCAGGCCAGCTTCGGCACCATCCAGTCGTTCATGCCGATGTCGAGGTCGCTCACCAGGAACACCGGCGTCTGGAAGCGCTCGGCCAGGTCGAACGCCTTGGCCGACATCTCGAACGCTTCACGCGGATCGGATGGATACAGGCAGATGTGGCGGGTGTCGCCGTGTGACGCATAGGCGCACAACATCAGGTCGCCCTGCTGCGTGCGCGTGGGCATGCCGGTCGAGGGGCCGGTGCGCTGCACGTCGACGATCACCGCGGGAATCTCGGCGTAGTAGGCCAGGCCGATGAACTCGTTCATCAGCGAGATGCCGGGACCCGCGGTCGGCGTGAAGGCGCGGGCGCCGGCCCACGACGCGCCGATCACCATGCCGAGCGCGGCCAGTTCGTCCTCGGCCTGCAGAATGGCGAACTTCTTCTGCTTGGTCTCTGGGTCGCGGCGGTACTTCATGCAGAAGCCCTTGAAGGCTTCCATCACCGACGTCGCCGGGGTAATGGGATACCACGCGCCGACGGTGGCGCCGGCGTAGACGGCCCCCAGCGCCGCCGCGGTGTTGCCGTCGATCAGGATGCTGTCCCTGGTCTCGTCCATCTTCTCGAGATGGATCGGCAGCGGGCACGGGAAGTGCGCCCTGGCGTAGTCGTAGCCGAGCGCGATCGCCTTCTCGTTGGAGTCGAGCAGCGCCTGCTTGGCGGCGTACTTCTCCTT
>CAYGMD010000018.1:0-43017 GCA_964350785.1 uncultured Acidobacterium sp.
CTCCGGTCGATAATCCAGCGAGTCGGTGATGCCGGCCTTCTTCAACCGCGCGACCGAGAGCCGCATGACCGTCAAGACGACACTGGCGCCGTAGCGGATTCGACAGGTTTGGGCGACTTTCCCTATAATGGGAGGTTCCAACCCCTACTGGGAGGTCGTTCAACGGTAGGACAGCGGACTCTGACTCCGCTTATCGGGGTTCGAATCCCTGCCTCCCAGCCAATTTCCACTTTCATTGCCGTCGGCCAGCAGGTCGAACGGCTTAACGTAAGTAACTGAAAGACTTCCGCGATCGAACGTGCAGTTCGATACCAGCGTTTTCAGCAAACGCGCCTGTTCGTGCGAATCCTGTCGAATGAACAGATTGTGGGCGCTTTTCGCGAGTTCTAAGATTTTCGATCCTGTGGCGCCGTAGTCGTGGCTTGCCTTCTCGTGCTTCGCTGTCTCGCGGCGGACCGCTGCGAGTTCGGATTCCCACTCACCTGACTTCCGGAGCCACAACTCGTCGGTGATCCGACCGGCGATTCTGTCCTCGTACGAGCGATCCAGCTTCGCTTGCACGGCGAGGTAATTCTGCTGAAGCTGCATCAACGCTGTTCGGTGGAATCGCTCCTTGTCGTCCTTGCTGTCGCGCAGGGCCTCCGCGATCCAGTCCGCTACCTCGGGTGGCACCTGAACGCGCTTCACCGCTCCGGCGAACAACTTGGACAATTCCTCCTCACGGACATAGGTGTTTCCGCACCGACCCCGGCCCCCCGTGCAGTGGTAGTACACGTAGCGACCCTTCTTCAGCTCGGCCGTCATGGCACAGCCACAACGGCCGCAATTGACCAAGCCAGCAAATGCGTGTCTGCGCTTCGTGTATTTCGGTCGGTTTCCTGCGACGAATACTTCCTGGACCGTCTCGAATAGTGTCTTTGAAATCAATGGCTGGTGGTTACCGGGGTACCGCTTGCCCTTCCACAGAAAGTCACCGGCGTAAATCGGGTTGCGAAGGATTCGGTGAATCTCTGACTTTGCCAGCCGGCGATGCCTGCGCGGATGGGTCAAGCCGTTCTCGTCGGCCAGTCGCGCCACCTCTTTAAGCGAGACATCTCCTTTGGCGTACCACTCGAACACTCTTGCGACGAGCGGGCCACGTACCGGATCGACCTCGATTCGATGCGTCTCGGAGTTGTTGAGGTATCCAACATGCGCAACGGTCGGCCAGTGGCCCTGCTCCGCCTTCTCGCGCATTCCCTTTCGGACTTCCTCCGAGAGATTGTCGATGTAGTTCTTGGCCATCAGGACCCTGATCCCGTGCATGAACTTCTCGGACGACCGAGAGTTCTCTGACAGGATGACGCCCTCTTTGACCAGGTGCACCTCGAGATCGAGGTCAGCGATCGTTACCCAGTCCTTGATGTTGCGGTAGAGGCGATCGGTTTTCTCGACAAGGAGGACCGGGCGGGATTCAGCAGGTTCTTGAAGAAACGCCACCATCTCGCTGAAGGCTACTCGCCCAGCGCGCTTGGCTGTTTCGATGTCCTCAAACTCGCGGACGATCTCCAGTCCGTTCTGAGTTGCATATTCGGAAAGCAGTTTTCGCTGAGCAGGAATTGAAAACCCTTCGCGCTCTTGCTCTTTGGACGACACGCGCACGTACACGACAGCCGTCCGTCCCGGAGGAGGGACATTGCTCGTCGGTGTGGGTGGGTCCTTGATCATCGGTCACTCTTTCGACGGCGCCCCTTCGGAGGGAGCATCCTTCATTGCCCATTCTCGCAGGATGACGAAGTATGCGGCAAGCGATTCGCGCACCTGCTTGTCGTCGTCCTCAGGGGCGTCGTCAAATCTCTGGCGATTCGACACGTCGGCCGCAGGGTCGTTCGAACCCAAGATGTTTGTGCCGACCAACGAATCCCTTGACTGGAGCATTGGGCCTGACTGGTTTACTGAGGTTCAACCCCTGGCAGAGGGGGTGCCTGGTCCATGTAGGCCCGCAGAACCAGGTCCGTCAGGCGGTCCTGTGCGCTTCGTTCGGCAACCCACCGCAGCAACGAGAAGGTGCGTCGCTCGCCGTGCACGGTGAAGTGCCGCGACGGAAAGCTGACGCTTTTTCCGTTGCCGTCTCGCTTCCGCCAGACGGCAAACCCCACAAGTTTGAGACCGTCCAATTCCCCGCCGGCGAAATGAATCTCTGCGTCTGCGAGCTTGGCGGGAGCGGAGTGCTGATCGGACTTGAGGATTTTCACGATGATGGTGCTCATGGCTTTCTCCTGTATTTGTGTAATCACGAGTTGAGGGCGTGGCGTGTCATGCGTGCGCTCCGGTCGTCGCTGGAACCTGCAGCCGCTGCCATAGCCACTGCCGCAGCGTGTTGAGGCCAACGAGGACGGGATCGGCTGGCGCGAGTCGATGAGCGTTGGTACGACAGCGGGCGCGCTGCCAGGCGAGTTCCGTCGTGTCGATGAGGATCAGCCGCGACGGCGTGCACGCCCTTGCTGCATCCATCGACACAGGGTCCACTGCGAATCCCACGACCTCGCTGAGTGAGCCGGCGTAGAGCGTGAGCGTTGTCGGCGCGTCGAGTGCGGCAGGGGCCGTAGTGATGAAAGCGTGGTAGAGGCGCGTCTGCCGACCGATCGTCACTTCGATACTGGGTGTGATCGATTTGTCGAACATGAACATTCTCCTGACGTTCCGAATTTGCGTTACTCGTTCGTCCGGGCGCATCGCCGGGGCATCACGTAAATGCCCTCCTGGGCTCGACCGAGTCGCTCGTCAAGGCCGTGAGCCCCGCCGCAGGCGGGGTCGAAGCGCAGCGAAGAGCCTTGACGAGGACGAGGCGAGCCCCAGAATCCATGGCGTGATGGCCCGGCCCGTTCTCCATAGCTGCTTACTCATCCTTCAGACTGCCGGTGCGCGCCGCTCACGGGTGTGTCCGTGAGCGACGCGCGTCCGTCTGCCGAGCCTTACGGTTTGCTCGGCGCTTTGCGCGAACGATCCGCTGACGCTTTCTGCGTCGTCGAATCAGGCGCTGTGTTGGCAAGGTGAGCGGCGAGGTCTTGCGCGGTGACCTTCACGCCGAGTCGTTTGCTGAAGCGCAGCAGATTCTCACGCTGCCAACTGTGGCGAAGCGCGAGGGCAACTGCGATGGCATGCGGATATCGGCTGACTGGAAGAGCTTCAGGCTTGCCGACGATCTCGAGGAACGCGTCGTCGATCCGGATGTCCTCGAGCAGTAGCCGCAGCAGCATGCGGGACCACGGCAACTTGCTGGTCCGATCAGCGATCAAGCGAACCGCGCGTGGTCGCAGTTCCTTTCGCCAAAGTTCAACCTCAGCCTGCTGCTTTGCCCACGCCTCTTCCTGCTGCTTTCTGGCGGCGTCGCCCTCCTTCTCCGAGGCTCGTTTCGCCCCTTCCTCGGATCGCGGACGTGCCCAGTGTTTCTGGCACTCCTTCTTGGCGATGCAGACCTGCAGGAAAGTCCCTTGTCCTTCGCCGAGCACGATCACGCCTGGGCGTGCGTGTTTGCACCGCGCCTTTCCTTCGGCCGGCTTCCAGCTTTTTGCGAGGATGGGCTTCGGGTCCGTGCGGTCGGTATGGCAGTGCAGCGTGGAGAGCGCGAGCACTGATGCGTCGCGCTCCTGTTCGACCGAGATCACTTGTTCGGCGAGCGCCGGCAGCAGCACGGCCGCATCGTCGCCCCTTGGATCCAGCCGCACGGTCTTCTCGACCCAGGCGGTGAGTTGTGCGAGGGGCTCCAGTTGATCGCGGCGGGCCTCTTCGTCACGGAACAGCGGACGGAAGCACTGGGCTAACGCGTCTGCTTGTTGTTCCGCAGGGACCGTCGCAATCTTCAGGGCGTAGCTGAGGGGCAGAACATCCCGTGCAAGGAGATCCTGTGCACTCGGCACCAGGCGCGTGAGGCTCACACGCTGGTAGACATACCCCTTCGACTTTCCCAGCGTGGCCGCGAGATCGTCGATCGTGCGGCCGGTAGCCAGCAGGCGCTGGTAGCTCACACCTTCGTCGAGTGGTCGGATGTCCTCGCGATGCAGGTTCTCGATGATGGTGGCTTCGTCTGCGGCGGCATCATCGAGTTCCAGAACGCGGCCCGGGATCGTGGCGCACCCTGCGAGCTTCGCGGCTCGCAGACGGCGCGCCCCGGCCACCAGCACGAAGCCCTCGCCGTTGGCTCGAACTAGAATCGGCTGGAGCACGCCATGACGACGCACACTGGCGGCGAGTTCTTCTAGACTCGTTTCCGGAAATGAACGTCTCGGGTTGTTCGACGATTCGTGGACGGCGTCTGTTGCCAACTGTCTGAATTCACTCATGGCTACACCTCTGGCTGAACGGGTCACCGGGGCTCTGAAGCGCCGATGCCGGATTGCGCGACAACCACTCGCGCGGTGGAACGGGCAGGCCTGAGCCGACCCGTCAAGGACTGCTAGGGAAAGGCGCCGTGCGGGCGCTGAGCCCGCACGGCAACAACCAGGGTCAGTGGACCGTGGTGAGAAGGCGACTGGCGGCGCGATCGAGTGCGAAGCGTCCGTCCTGCCAGGGGGTGCGCTGACTCAGTCGCGTCAGACCTTGCACGTATCCCCAGACCGAACGTGGATTCGGCTCGTGCTGTTCCGCCAACGTGTACGCCTCCGCGGCCTGCTTCTGCGGCACATCAAGCCGCTGCGTCACCGCGTCGAGCACCCCGTCGCGCGTCGGCGCAATCTCCTGGGTCGTGGCCCGCAGGAGCATGGCGCGATCGTGTGCGGGGTCGGCGTCGAGGGCTTCGTGAACACTCGCGAGCGAGTTGTTCCACGCGTCCTGAATCGACGTCCCCACGTGCCGGCGTCTGAAGCCAGCAACGTGCTGAAAACCCCAGATGATGTGATTGCCGCAGACGACGCGGAACAAGAACACATCCAGGGTGAGGGCGGCAGCTCCCACGTCACTGTTCCGGAGGATGAACCCGCGGAACAGGCCAGACTGGGAACGATCCGTGGGGTCATCAAGGTCACGATTGCCGTCCACGAGGAACAGGAACATGTCTCGATCTCCCAGGTAGGCGCCGGACGGAACTCGTTCAGCGCCGAATACGCCGTCCTTGTAGCCGAGCGGCAGTTGCCAGGCGGGGTGTATGGACATCAGGTCGAGCACCCGGCCGGCCAGCTCGTCGTGGTGGACTCGTGTGTAGCGAGGCGATGTGATCGCATGCACGGTCCACGGTGCGGCCTGATCGCGGTACAGCTGATGCTGGTCTCGCCGCTGCCGCCGGAGCCCGTGATTGATCGCCGCTGAGGCGATCGGCGCGGGCAACGTTCGCAAGTACTTCGGCGGCGCGCCCGCGATGGTGGCGAGTTGCTCGAAGCTCCAGTGTGTCAGTGCGGCAGGCCGGCCAGATGCGTCGCGAAGCGCGAGCACATCGTCGGAAACTGCCTCGGTCCCAAAGTCCACGGTCTCGATGCAACGCTCTTCGGTTTGGAGCCGCCGTGTGCGGGCCGCCTCGTAGAGCGCGTGAACGGAGTTGAACCGTTCATCTGGGGGTCGCGTGGCCCACTCTTTGTGGGCCGTGAACGCAGTCACAGTCGATACACCTATGCCGTGCATGTGATTACTCCTTTGAACGTGGCCGTTGTGGCGACGAGTGGCGAGTGGCTCCGCATCGGGCGATGCGAAGGAGTGGCCGGGATGGCCACGGGCGAGAGAGCTTAGATGTCGGCGATCAAGGCGTTGGTGGCGTCACCTCTCTGGCACGGCGAATTCCCGCCGCACAGTAAACGGTCCAACGTGCCGGGTCACGAGGGCACCGAACACCGTCAGTCCGGGGAGATCTGGATTCTGGCGCCACGACAACCGGTGCTCCCGCAAGGTCACTTCGGCATCTGGGACTAGGGCCTGTAGTTGGCGGATTACCGCCCACTGTGCCGACGTCGCGGACGACGCCTCTGAGCCAATGACCTTCAGGTCGGCCAAGCCGACGACAAGGTCAACTCGACCGGTCAAAGCACGGAGATGCGCTTGGAGGCGTGCTGAGCCGTCCCGTTCGTATCGAGGCTGATCCTTGAGCGCGAAGAAGGCATCCTCGGTCAAGGCGTCTATGACTTCGTCGACGGGCAGCACACCGGCCGCATGTCGTGATCGCTGCTCGTCGGTCGCGCGGGTCGCCACCCACTCGGTGATTGCGCGCTTCTTCTCTTCATGCAGTGCGAGTTGCTCTGACCGCAGGTTGACGTTGCGTTCCTTCCGAGCGCGAAGATCACTCCGGAACCGCCGATGCGCTTCCAGCGGAAGCTCACGCGCTGGCCCGACGTCGGTTGAGGTGTCGAACATCAGACGACCGTTTGCGGTCGCCAGAAAACATCGCGTTGGCGACGGCGCCGGATGGACCATCGCCCGCTGGGTCGGATCAGTCAAGAACTCCTGGGCAACCTGTGACCGGCGTTCCCGATCCGCGTCGCGCCGGTGACTCCGTGAAGACGTGCGCTCCGTTCGATAGGTGCGCTCAAGCTCGTGATTGCGCGCGGCATCCTTGAATAAATCCTCAATCGTTGGCGGCGCATCGTAGGTGGGAGGGCCGTCGTGGCGAACGACGCGCTGGTTCTCGGTTAACTCGAATCGCGGCTGGAGCTTGAGACGAGCGACGCCATTGATATCCACCGCAACCAGGTGGAGCCGCGTGGTCGGCACTTGCACGGACAACTGCTGCCGCGCCCGTCCGTCCCCTCCAGCAAGAAGCGAGGCTTTGCGACCGGCCTCCGACAGGTGATAGGTCGCGCTGACGCTGAGGGCCTGGGTGCTGGGGACTGATCGGATGTGCTCAGGGGCAGCGCCGCCGCGATGTGGAACCGAATGAGTGGCAGTGTCCATGACAGTCAGTCCCTTCTCCTAGTCCTGGTGATCGTCGTACGGCAACATCGCGCCGGGTATCGTTCGAGTCGAACTCTCGAAGAACCGTGGCCCCAGGCGGCGGGCACTGTGCCCGGCCGCCTGGAAGCACGAGTGGACGGTTCAGGAGGCGGTCGCGACGCGGGTGTACGCGTCGAGAATGCACTGCCGAATCGCGTCCTGCGCGCTGGCCTCGCCATTGGCGGGGCGCAGCAGCGAGAAGCTGCGGCGTTCTCCGTTCACGGAGTACGTCCGAGCCGGAAACGTCACGTTCTTCCCTCCGGTTTGACGTTCCCACACCGCGAAGCCGAGCAATCGCAGTCCGCTAAAGGGACCACTGCCGGCTTCGAAGATCACCTCCGCATCAGCCAGCTTCCCCTTGGGGCTGCCGCTCGCGTTCGGAAGGATCTTCACAGACATCACTTCGCCATTGCCTTTGGACATGATGGACCTCCATAAAACGCCGCTGATCTGAACCGACGGCGTTGGCTAACGTTCACGCGTGTCGGTATGACGCGCGGAACAAGGGTGGGACGCACAGGCTAATGCAGCGCATGCGTGGACGAAATTCGTCGAGGCCCCACCTGCATGGAGTTGCCTTACACGTAACTATGAACGCATGTAATAGAGGAAACCTTACGGTCACCTCCTGGGGACGATCAGGACCTAAAGCGTGGTGGACCCAGCCGCGGCCAATTGGAACCAAGTCATGAGCTGGCTCGGCAGAGTTGATGCGCTGAAACGAGCACCGTAAGTTTCCAATTCCAAGGCCGTCCGTGGCCTTTAGCTTGCGCAAGCGCTTCGACAGGCGTGCGCACTCGATGTAGAAATTGAGCTGTTGCTGCGCTCGCGACTGGACTATAAATACTGATCCGGCAACCGGTTCTCCTGGGGCACGCGAGGCAATGGCAGCGGATCTGACGAACACCTTCATCAACGACTACGTCGAAGCGATTCAAGATCAGAGCGCGGCCGTGTTCGCTGGCGCCGGGCTGTCGATTCCGGCAGGAGTGGTGAATTGGAAAGGTCTTCTTCGGGACATCGCCCGAGATGTCGGGCTCGACGTGGACCGCGAGACCGACCTTGTGTCCGTCGCCCAGTACCACCTGAACGAGCAAGGCAACCGTCACAAGATCAATCAGGCTCTCGTCAGCGAGTTCTCGGCCCGAGCCAAGTCGACGAAGAACCACGAGATTCTGGCGTCGCTGCCGATTCGGACGTATTGGACCACCAACTACGACACGCTTCTTGAGGACGCGCTCAAGGCTGCTGGCAAAACTCCGGACGTGAAGTCCACGCCGGCGAACCTGACGATCACCGCGCCGAAACGAGACGCCGTCGTGTACAAGATGCACGGGGACGTGTCGCAGCCTGACAAGGCCGTTGTGACGCGCGATGACTACGAGCACTATAGTCGCGACCGTCAGCTATTTTCGACGGCGCTACAAGGTGACCTGGTTTCAAAGACGTTTCTATTCGCCGGCTTCAGCTTCACCGACCCAAATCTGGATCACGTGATGTCACGTGTTCGGGTCCTCCTTGGGCAGAACGTCCGAACGCACTACTGCCTGATGCGCCGAGTTCAGCGAAGTGACTTCACAAAGGCGAAGGATGCGACGTACGCCGCGGCGAAACAGGAACTCCAGCTCAAGGATTTGAGGCGGTACGGCATCATCGGGATTCTCGTTGACGAGTACGCTCAGTACACGAAAGTCTTGCAGCGCATAGCCCAGGGCTTTCGGCGCTCCAGGGTGTTCATTTCGGGCAGTGCGGCCGACTACGCGCCGTGGTCTGAGGAAGGCGCACATCGACTGATTCACGAGATTGCGCGACAGCTGACTCGCGCTGGGTTCAGCGTCGTCTCGGGTGGGGGCCAGGGCGTCGGGGCGCACACGGCGAATGGCGTTCTCGATGAATTGCAGCGTGAGAACACACGGGTGATCTCCGAGAGACTCATCTTACGTCCGTTTCCGCTCGCTATCGCCGACGTCGCCGAACGGAAGCGTCGCTGGTCGGAGTATCGGAAACAGATCGTCAAGGAGGCCGGTATCGCGATTTTCCTGTTCGGGAACAAGCGCGATTCAACTGGAGCTGTGGTCGACGCCGACGGGGTACGCGAAGAATTTAAGGTTGCGGTTGCGAATATGCTGCCGGTGGTTCCAGTCGGGTGCACTGGCAGCGTGGCGGCTGCTTTATACGACACTGTGACCACAGATCTCAGCACCTATCTGCCTGCCAAAGGCTACAAGGGGATGCTGGCGGGAATCGGGAAAAAAGCTGCGCCGGCGACGCTCGCCGCACGTGTTGTCGCGCTGGTAAAAAACTGCGCGACGAACCCGTAACCGATTGAGAGGAGCCGACCAAGAATGGCTAGAAGGGCGTTTTTCAGCTTCCACTACAAGCCGGATAGCTGGCGTGCATCGCAAGTTCGCAATGCGGGCGTGCTGGAGGGCAACCCACCGGTGTCCGACAATGACTGGGAGAAGATCACAGATCAAGGCGACGACGCGATCAAGAAGTGGATCGCCGCGCAGCTGTCAGGTCGGTCGTGCGCCGTTGTTCTTGTCGGAGCCGACACTGCGGGTCGCAAGTGGGTGAATTTCGAGATCGAGGAGGCTTGGAAGAAGGGAATGGGCGTCGTCGGCGTCCACATCCACGGGTTAAAAGACGCGAGCCAAAATCAGTCTACGAAGGGCCGGAACCCCTTCGACGGTCACTGGGTCGGCTTGACCCCGATGTCGTCAATTGTGAAGCTTTACGACACTCCATTCAGCTCGAGCACGTACGTGTACGACCACATCAAGGAGAACCTCTTCGCCTGGACAGACGAAGCCTGCGCGATCAGGACGAAGTACTGAGGACCGGTCAGCCGACCCACGTCGGAAAGTTTTCGTAGCCCTTCTGTGCGACCCAGTCGTACGTCGGATACCAGTTCGAAAGGTTGAAGCCTTTGGCGCGATACTGCTCCTCCACGCTCGTGGAATAGTCCGCTGACCCGTCGATCTCTTTGTATTTGATCCACTCGCCATTAACGACTTCCCAGAGAGTTCCAGTTCGACCATCGGATGAAAAGGTCACACCGACCGACGCCAACGGGTTCGGTCCAAGGGGCTTCGTCATCTGGTCCTTCCCCTTGATGCTGTTGATGTGGATTCCTAAGAGCGAGTTGCCGCGGCGAAAACTCTTGAGCAATTCGTAGCGGACCCAAGGTCGTTGGTACGTCTGTGAGCCAATCAAAACGCACGTCACTGAGGTGTTCTCGAGCCCTTCGGTGATTAGCCGTTTCAACGCTCCCGCGCCGTTTCGCTTTACGCTCTCCCACAAGGAGGCGTCGAAGAATCCCGCGTTGTCATCCTTCGTCAGGCCGTGGTTCCGCACGACATTCGCACGAAGCTCACTGACGTCTTGGTAGTGGAAACTGAAAAATACGCGCTTCGCCATCTTCGGTCCAGTTTTTGATTCAGTCTAGAGTTTCTCGATATCGGCCGCCAGCGCGGCATTGCTGCTAGTTGTTCGCTGCTTCACATACTCGACATAATCCAAAGGCGCGCCGTGTTCTCGAAGTCCGGTCAGAATGTGCGTCGCGTACTCCAAAGACGTGGGCTGTGTGACGCCGGGGTTGATCACGGTGTACGTGATGACAGGTGCCTCGATTGGGCTTCCGTCCGGTTTTTCCACAGCAATTTCCCTGCGTTCGTACAGCTCGCCCTCGATCGCATCGAGCGACTTCCGGTCGCGTGCCTTCGCTGATTCGCGATCAATCAGAAACGCCGGGACCTCATAGAGAACACCCCAAATCTGACGGCCGCCACCAGGTCGGATATCGGAAGCGAAGCACTTGTTCTTCTTGCTCCAAACATCGAAGTCGAGTTCAAACGGATCTCGCGTCCGGACAAGACCGAGATCGCGCGCATCACCGTTCAGACGCGTTGGTTCGTTGAGACGGGCGCTGGAAGTGTTGGAGCCATACTGAAATACCAGCACTGTTTGTCCTTCGTTGCTCACGATACCCTTGTCACCGACTCCAAATTTGGTCTGGTAAGCACGGATGTAATCCTCATCCTCGCAGATACACAATCCAGTGTGTGCCTTGAGGGTCGGTTGGGTCAGAAATTTGCCGAGCGGCCTCGCGACATTAATGCGAGTTGTCATCGTCGTTTCGAAGGCCTTCCCAACAACGGCGCGCCGCATGAGCGCGGCCGCGAGAAGTACTCCTGCAAGGGCTGATTGGTGCGCTAGTGGAACGTGTAATTCCTGCCGCGGAAGGCCGATCATACCAAGTGGAATTAAGCCACCACCGCAAATGCCTTCAACGTACAGTTCGCGGATCGGTCTGCCCTCATATCGCAAAACGTCCTCTAGCGGCCGCTGAAGACCTTGGGCAACGGCTTCCAGTAGCGGTCGACCGACTCCAGACCCCTTGTGCAGCAGTGTCCGCACATCGGCCACGAGTTGGGGGATTGCAAGCGCTAACGCGACAACCTCATCCTCATTTGGAGTCGTACCCCTCGGAAGGTAGAGACACGCGAGACATGCGCCATTTCCGTCGAACCGATGGTGCACTGAAACACCCAGATCGCCGGGCTGAGTCCAAGCATTGGCAATCCATTCCGGCAAAGACGCCTGGACCGAGCGACGGTCCGCGGCGCTATCCAATGCGACTAGAACATGATTCCAGTCGTAACCTTCCTGTTGAACGAACTCAGCCCACTTCATTCGGTGAGGCAAGCACGTCAGGCCGACACCAAACGCTGCCGCAACGATGTCAACTTTCGGTTTGCCATCGTCGACCAGTGCTGCCATGACGTAGCGTTGCAGGTTGCTAAGCTCTAGCAATTCGTGATCGACGATGTGAATTTTGGCATTCGCGGGGGATTGCCCCAAAGCCCACACGGCCGCGTTTCCGACAGCGCCGACGCCGACCAGCACTGCATCACCCGTCAGTTTCCAGTTGTCGTTCGGAATACTCCTCGACGTTTCGGCTTGCTCGCCTAGAAATGTAGACAAACGTACGTCGGCCGTTGTGTGTTGTTCGGGGTTCAGCGATAGAACGTGATTGAAGATGTTGCTTACGGCGAGGCAGGCGGCCGCGCCAGCGCCAAAGGGGTTCGCCGAGGACCCCGTCTGAACGGGCCGCGTCATTGAAAGCAGACCGTCCCAACCATCGCTTCCCGCAAAGTAAGTCGTCTCAAAGCGGGACGATTCGCTACCGATCGCGATACCCACTGGTGCCGCCTGCCTGAATTCGATGTTCGGGTTGATCGTTCGAGCGAGGTTCTCGAGGCGTTCGCCTTCTGCCGAAAGTTCCGCCCTTATCTCCAGGCAAGGGTACAGACGCGCCAGCAATCTGATGGAGAGATCCGCCAGCGCCCTCCCCTCATGTGACAACGCAGCCGCTCGATCGATTGCTAGGCCGACATTGGTCTCCTCAAGCGCTCTTCGAAAAAGGTCTGGGGCAAAACCAGCAATGACTTGCGAGGCTGCCAGTGCGGCTCTATCGTAGTAATCGGCAAGTGCCATTACGTCACCTGAACGAGGTCGGCCGGCTGTTCGATCCACCCGTTCGGATAGAGTCGATAGATCGCCGTTGAAGGTGTGAAGAGACCGGCATGACAAAACTCCGCAGCCACGATCGAAACCCCGCCGAGTGTCGCTACGATCGGATAGGTGTCGTCCGTGTCGGAGTGATACGCATCGTCCGGATGCGCATGAACCTGCACCGCCAAGATTTCCCCGGCCTCATAGAGCCACACGTTAATCCGGTGAAGTTCATCCCCATCGACACGCACACACAACCCGCTGGCCAAGCGATAGGAATTTTGTTTCGGGACGTGAATAGTGCGAATGCTAAACACACGTCCGGTCTGTTGTCCGCTCCATAGGACAAATGCTTCGTAGCCGGCCGAGCCTGCGATGCGTAATGTCGCCTCGGTCTGCTGCACAATGGTCGCCGGGACCTGAAACTGTTCGACCTCAGCGAGAATCACGACGGCACCTCGCGTTGGACAAATCCTGAGATGCGAGGCTGTAGCGATATCTGGTATTCAGAAATCGGTTGGACTCCGTATTTGGTGATCGTCTCGAGCAGTCGCACGAACCGACCTGCGCCAGTGCGGCGGTGCAGTTCCCAAGCATCACCAGAGTGCCCTGGATGCTCGTGATACTCGCGAACGCCCGCTAGACACAGAAACGGGGTGTCCTCCGGTCCATACCACTGCATGAGCGGCTGTTGGGCGATAAGCCGCGCTTGCACCCCAAGCGGAAGCTGAAGACCAGGCACCGGTGGACCGCTAGCTTCGACAGATCGCTTCAGATGAGTGGGAAGCTCCTTCGCCTTGTATGGCTTTCCGGTGAATGGATCGACCAAACGTACCGAAGGTGGCTGCAGATCGTAATTCGAGTAATCGAATTCGACACCCGTTACAACCGCCGGAGGTGCCAGTTGTGGCGCGGCAAGAACGACAAGGACTGAGGGATACTCAGCCCGTACTAACAGCCATCCGCGTCGACGATAGTCGGATTCAAGATCGTGGTACTCGGTGATCTCGCGGTCAAACTTCGCCCGTGACACCCTCGGGTCGACAAACTGGGCGCGATTCACTACCTGGCCCCACCGACTCCCGCTTTGAGGTTCAGGAATAGTCGTATGTCCGCCGGGAATCCGAAGTCGCCAATTTTCTGGTCCAGAGCCAGGGGGGCACCAGCGGCATCCCTCAACTCCCAGTTTTCTGGCGGCTGTCCCGCATTTCCGGTCTGCTGGAGCGCTCGAGGAATCACCGTATGCAAAGGTGCATTCTTGTTCGCGCGAACCACGGTCGGCTGGCCATTAACGACAATTGCTAGGTCAACCTCATTATCCGGCATGCTGCCCTCCTAACTCTTGCCTGAGCATATCACACGTGATACAGTGTGTAAAGTGTGTTGAAGTCAATGTGCGCTCGCGTCCGCCAATCAGGTCCTTCGCTGCTATGCTGCCGTGCATGAGCGTCATCGACAAGCCCGTGGAATATCGTCCATCGCGGCCTCCAACCGCTGTCTACCCCGATCGTCATCAGGCTGCTCAATATCGCGAACAAGAATTCCCGCCCACCGCGACGGGCTGGGAACGCGTCTTTTGCATCAACCTTGAGGGAGGGTTCTTCTCGCCCGGTGCGCTGATGGAAATGATTTTGCCGCTTGGGCAGGCGGTCCGCAGCGGAGCCCACGGATCGGCGGCCCTGGTAGTCGTCTCGTCCGACGAAGGGACGATAGAGTTTTTGGAGGCTTTGGCTCAGAGATACGAGTTGCCGATATTTCTCTCCCACTCTCTGGGTGCGCCTCTAAGCGAGGCCCGTCCGATCGGAGCTTTGACGACAGCCGAAATGGAAACGTACGGCCTAATTCGGAGCGCTGGCGGCGAAGTAACGAGTTCGCGGGTTGCAGATCTCGCCGGAATCGAAGTTAACGCCGCAGTCAATCGACTGAGCGGGCTGGCCAAAAAAGGGTACGTCCACCGAGTCGCCAGATCGCGTCGCGAAGGCGACGCTTACGTGGACCTCCTCTCCGCTGCAGAGCAGAGCGCGGCTCCGAAAAATGACGCCGAGCCGGTCGCCGCGGCCGCGGAGGAATTCAGGATTCCGGACGACGTACGCGAGGGTATCCAAGCGGTCGCGACTTTTCAGGGATCGAACCCGAGCGAGGTTCTGCTGACGGCCTGGCGCGAGTTTCTGGATCGACATAGCGAGGTCATTGACTTGGAATCGAAGGAAGTCAGGCAATTGATCAAGGAAAACGACCGCGAGAAACTAGCGGCCTACGCGAACCGGCATAACCGCGAGCGCGCTAAAAACGCTGCTGCGCGAATCAAGCGTTAGTCATTCACAGGGCGCAGACCGATCTCAATGTGAACAGTCCTCCGCCGCTTCGATGGCACCGTGGCTCGTGCATCTGTGACAGGTACGATCTCAGAATCACCGGACGGTGTCTCGCTTCTGACCTCGGACTCCCATCGGGTACAGCGTTCGCTGACTGCCGTTCGCACGCAATCGTTCGTGCATTCGAAAATCAGCGTGCTGGCGAGCCGACCGGGACAAAGACAGTCGGCCCTGCCGCTGGCGAGCTTACGGTGTATCGCCTCGGCTATGGACACGATCACCGAGGTGCGACCTGGTACGACCAAGCCGAGCGTGTTGTGTGGCTGTGCGCCTACGGGTTGCATCGGTCAGGCGAGGACGATGACGCTTTCCCATACTTCTATGAGCTGATCCGCGCTGGCACCCTCCTACCGGCTGAGGATGATTACGCGGAGCTATTCGACGATCGCGGTCGACGCTTCACGGAGACGCTCTATGAGGACGCTCAGCAGCTTCTCGCTCGCGCCCGCTCGAATCCACGCGTGGAGCAGGTGGGTCTACTCGGTGGCGAACAAACGACTGCCGTAGTAGTCGAAGTCGTGGACACTTTGCGGGAGACGTACGTCGCCTTCTCGGTTGAAGGCATGAACGCTTCGCGAGTGGTAATGATTCTTGGAGCCTTCGACGTCGACGCGACGTTCAAGGACTGGGAACTGGTGGCAACGTTCCCGACGCGGCCTCTGCGTCTCGACAGTGGCGAAATCTGCTATCGCATCTTGCGGGGCTAATGCCGCTTCCCCTGCAGCCTCGCGTCAGTCCACTGGGACGAGTTTCCGGACGGAGGATCGTCGCCACAGTGCCAGCAAAGGTGCGTTCGTGAATGGCGAAACTCCATCCGCGGCTGGAAACCAAATGGCAGGCGCTCGGAGATGGTGCACATCGGACGCTGTTCGACCGCATGATAAAGGCGTCCGTTCCGTTCTGGTGGCATGGACCGACGCCCCAGAACCCGGAGATCTACAACAACGGAAGCCTGTGCTTGCTCGATACGGGGGGGCGCGTCATTGGAGTGACGGCGTCGGAATCCGCTCGACCCGCGGACCCCTATCCGTTCATCCTGCTCAACCTCGTCCTGTCGTGCCTGGCCGCCGTCCAGGCACCCGTCATCATGATGAGCCAGAACCGACATTCAGCCAAAGATCGATTTGACGCACAGCAGGACTACGAGGTGAATCTTCGGGCCGAACTGCAGATCACGGCGTTGCATCAGAAACTCGATCAGGCGCGCACGTCAGACTGGCAGGTGCTCGTGGTCCTCCAGCAGCGGCAGTTGGACGTTCTCGATCGGATCGAGCGCTCGCTCGGCGAACGCGACCGTCCTTGAGCGGTTCCGCGCCGACACCCCAAGAGCCGTGATTCGTGGTCACACGTCCCCATACGGTCGCAGGACCTCATTGATGACATCCGCGGAGATCTCCCTCAGTTCTTGGTCAGCACGACGCGGCCGACGAACGTCGCCTGTTGACAGTCCGCGCCCGTGAAGTCGGACTCGATGCGAGTGGTCTCCGCCACGCCGACACTCCCGAACGTGCCTCTACAGCCACGTGGTGAGTCGAATTCACCCTGCGTGCTGATCTGTGTCGGAGCAGTATTGCCGGGTGTGAGTGCGGTGGTTGCGGTCGTCGTCATCGTCAACCAGGCGTGTTCTGAACGAACGGTTGTCCGGAACGATTGCAGGTTTGTCTGGGGCACCACCTCGAATGTCCACTGCGTGGAGCCGCTACTGGGCGGGAGCGCGTTTAGATCGCCAGGATTGACCTCGATTGTGACGGTGCCCCTCCACGTTCCCGCCAGGAACGACGTCGGAGCCGATGGAGTGGTGGGGCTCGGAGGCGACCCGCCACATGCGGTCAGCAACACCAGCAACGGAATCGGCTTGGACCAAACAGGAATGTTCACGTCATCACTCCTTCCCTGATAGTTCCGCCGGCTGGCAGCTCGTGTCGAGTCGGAACCGATCGGACGCATGGTCGTAGCCCGCAATGGACATCACCTCGGTGACTGCTCGGCTGCGCCCAACTCGAGCGATGTGCACGACGAGGTGTATGGCCAGGGCGATCGCTTCACGGATGCTGCGGTGCGGTAGTCCGAGATTGGCCGTCAGGACGCAGTGCGAGAGGCGCGCGAGTGCTTGCTCGGCGGAGTTCGCGTGAATGGTGCTCAGCGCGCCCTGGTGCCCGGTGTTGAGGGCCTGCAGCAGATCGAACGCTTCCGGACCGCGAACCTCACCCACGAGGATCCGATCCGGGCGGTGACGCAGCGTCGCGCGCAGCAGGTCGGCAATGGTGACGGCCGGGAGCGGAGCTTCCTGCCCAAGGGCCGCCTGGGGACGTCGGGCCTCGAACCGCACGAGATTCGGTTTATCGATCAATATCTCGGACGTCTCCTCAATCAGGACGATCCGATCCTCGGCGGGTATGGTCGCCGCCAGCGCATTCAGCAGTGTCGTCTTTCCGGTACCTGTGCCGCCCGAGATGAGGATGTTCTTGCGGCACCGAACGGCCGCGACCAATTCGTCGGCAACTACCCGAGTCAGCGTTCCGACCGACACGAGTTCGTCCAGAGAGTAACGATGAGTGAACTTCCTCACCGTGAGCGTTGGACCGTCCACTGAACACGGCGGAAACATCGCGGCCACGCGAGACCCGTCCTCAAGGCGCGCGTCGAGCGCCGGCTGCAACTCCGAGATTTCGTCGCCACATGCTCGCGCAATGTTCTTGATCGCGACAGTCAGGTTGCGGACCTCCAGGGTTCGGTCCGGAACCGATTCGATCGCGCCGTTGCGCTCGACGAACACCCGCCGCCCTCCGCAGTTGACCATCACCTCTGTGACGGTGGGATCGCGAAGGAGATCCTCGATTGGTCGCAGGAACGGCAGGATGCGGTCCAGGCTGCTCATAGCGCGCCTCGCTCCAGATGGTCGAAGTAGCTCGTCTGTACATCGAGGTAGTGCGGCTTCAAGTAACAGAACTGCGGCGGCAAGGGGTTGACGCCGTCATACGGCAGGACGATGGCCTGGGCGTTCTGGAGTTCGGTGAACACCCGCGGAGCGAAGATGTGCTCGTGCGTGGGCGCGTAGCTTTTGCTGGCGGTGATCGATTGCTTGGAGGCGGCGGTCTTACCTGACAGGAGGGAGACATGCGCGTCTCTGCCAGACTCCGACAAGCTGTAGTGCGTCTTGATCCGGTCTCTCCGTCCGCACAGTTCCGCCGCGTTGCGGGCCGTGAACTCGTCGCTGGTCGCGAGGAAGATCTTGGTGCGGAAGCATTGGAGCAGCGTGCGCCAGCTCTCGTCGCCCGGAAGGACCGACCGCAGGGAGCTGATGCTTTGCGTGGCGACGATCGGAATCAATCGCGCCTGGCGGGACAGCGCAAATGTGCGCTCGTCGCCGGTCGGGTCAGTCTCGCCAACCGTCGCGAACGCGTGGTACTCGTCGCAGACGAACATCAGGTCCCGCCAGATGCGATCGGGCTGCGCGCTGATCTGCGGAATTCGTTGAAGCACCGCGCGCTGAAAATCGAGCTTCAGCATCACGCCGATGATTCGTGCGAGGCCCGGGTTCATCGCCACCGGGAAGTTCAGCGCGAGCACGCGGCCCGCATCGAGCAACGTGTCGATCGGCTCGAGGGGTCGCGGCTCGCCCTTCGCTAGCGTTCCCATATAGGCGCTTCGCGGAGGACAGAACGCACGGTGCACTGCCGGGTTGTCGTCGAAGAGGGACAGAAACACCACCACGCCTTCGGTGATCGACGAACGGAGCCGCGTATCGAGCCGGCTCCAGCCGTGGACGTACCACCGATCGAGCGCCTCGAGTTGATGCTTCCGCGCGGCCCATCCCGAGCCCTGGGCACGCTGCACGCGATAGGACACTCCCTGCGCGTCCAGGTAAGTTTCGAGTTCGCTGTCGTACGGGTGAGCCATATGCTCCGCGTCTTCCTCAAACCAGTGGGTCCACGAGCGCTGCGCGGCGAGCAGTCGATACTCATCCATCGGCACCAGCAGGACTTCCGGCGGCTCGGCGAGTGCGGTTTTCAGCCGGCGGATGTCGCGGTCGATTAGCGAGTCGTCCAGGATGTAGCGGTAGACCTCGGAGAAGGTGGTGTAGCCATCGGTGAGTCGTCTGAGCAGAATCACGAACTTCAGCAGGTCGGTGTACGCCTGCTGCCAGAACGGTTCCTTCGACTTGCCGAACAGGTTGTTCAGCAGCGTGGCGATGGCAAACGCGACCGCATACGGATCGAGGTCATTGTGCAGGGGGTTGTAGCAGACGCCGGTGTCGAGTCCAATTTCGACGTAGTCATCGTCTCGGCCGGCCTTCGCCAGGATGCCACGCACCTGCCGACAGAAATCGCCCTTCACTTCCATCACCAGGCCGCCCACCTTCCGGTCGGGATCATCGCTCCGCCATCGCAGCAGCTGGTCCACGTATGGATACATGCAAGCCGATGTCTTGCCGGTACCCACTGCGCCCAGGATCATGACTCCCGTGTAGAGTCCGCGCTGCGGAACGGTGAGCCAGGTTGGCTCAGGTGCTCGACCGGTCCGCGTCGGATGGTGCGCTTCCCCAAGGACGAGTGACGGTGTGGGCCGCGTTTCCGGTTCAGGGTACGGCGGCAGTGTGCGGAACGTGGCGCTGGGGGCATGGCGGTAGGCCGCGATCGCGAACAGCGACGTCACCAGGGACGCAAGGCAGAACGGCGTTGAGAACCAGAGAATTGCGTACCCGTACGCGATCGCTCGGAACACATCTGGGCGGCGCGCCTCGATGGCGGCGAGGAACACCTCGTCGCCTTGGAACGGATAGGCGCGTAGCCCACACGCGCCCACTCCGGCGGCGATGGCCAGCGCAATGAGCAGGCGAGCATCGAGGACTGTTCGCAGCATGGTTATGTCCCGGCCGCCTTCTGCACCGACGCCCACTCAGCACGGTTCACCCATTGCTGGCAGCCGACGTCGCCGGGCGACCGCGCTCCGCGACTCGGCCAGGGATTCCTCGAGCACTCGCACCACGCGGCACATACGAGTCCGGGTGCTTGTCCCTCCACTGCAGGAACTCCTTGTCCTTTGCGAGCACGGTGTCGATCACCTGGTTGAGGACGTACTCGGTGGGCTCTCCGATGAACTGCGCGTACGCATACAGCGTCTCGTTCGTCTCGCGGTCGAGGCGAGTCCGATGTCTGACGAGTTGCTTCCCTCGTGTGCGGGGCTTGATCAACGACATGGCTTGGTCCTTCCAGAAAGACGGTGAGTAATGAGGTGGCCGGCCGCGTCCGCATTGAAGCGACGCGACGGTGACACCGAATGGGCAGCGCGAGCGGGTCATACACCGGGCTCGGGCTGGGCCAGAAACTGCCGCACGATCTGGGCTCGGAGTCGGGGCGTGAGCGACCCCCCTGGAACGCGCGTGTGGCCGTGCTTCGCGCCAAGGAGGGGGGTCGCTCACGCCCCGACTCCTCTCCTGACGGGTGCGTGCGGTGGGGGCTGGGGCGGCAAAGAGCGCCACCCCTCGATGCGACCGCCGGGGTTCCCAAGGCCAAGCATCCCGTTGGGCACCCAGCACTTGGGGCCGCGTCGCTTACCGGCTTTGGTCCGGAGTCACGGAGGCTGACACACCTGCAGTCGTCTTGCGGAGGGGGAGACAATACACCCCCCGCCTGTTGTCTCCCTGTTTGTCTCCCCCTTGGCCTGATGTTCATGAAGTACCAACCAGCGGAGAGAGATGAAGATAGGGGTGTCCCAACACATCGCATTCGAGGCGTCCGGTGCCCCGCTGGATGGCGTCGGCAAGGACGGGAGACACCGTTCCATCTATGGCCTTTGCACCCTCACGAAGCCAGGTTCGATAGAGCGATCGATAGCGCGGGCTGGCAAAGGCATGGCGCGCCCTGGCATAGCGTGGGGCGTCATGTCCGTTCCAATCGGGGTCGTCGCGGCGCCTTCGCTGCTCCTCGAAGAACCATCGGAGTTCGTCAGCCGTTGAAAGGCGGAGTGGACGCCCAAGCTCCTGCTGCCATGCCGAAACGAAGGCATCGGAGGCCTCTCGATAGTGTGCCGGGACCAGCAGACGAATCGTCCATACCGGCAATGCCCGCAGCAACTCTGCGTGACGCTGCAAGAAGGCCCTGAAGTCGACCGGCGCCGCGCGCGTGACGAGGTAGGTGAAGATATGCTCCCGTCCGCCGTCGGCAACACCGATGGGTAGCTTGTCGGGGAAGTAGCGCACAGTGACCTGGTCGCCGCAGCCAAAGGTGAGATGAGGGAGTTCGTCTCGTTGAAGCCCGGTCCCAAGCAGAAGGGTGAAGTGGGCGAGCTTGTCCCTCTCCGTCGCGAGCCAGGACACGTCCGGCCTCGCCAGTACGGCGTCAAGCAACATCAGCCGTTCGATTGCCTGACCTATTGGAGTTGGCTTTCTGAAGCGGTTGTTGGGCTCGCCAATCGCCTCATAGAGCGAACGGTGATGAACGTGAAAGATTCGCGCGCGCTTGTGAGCGCAGAGATAGGCGGTTGCCAGCTTGCGGTCCACAAGCAGGGTGAAGAAGTCCGTCGTGTTCTGCCCATGGGCGATGCGAGCAAAAGCACAGTAGTGGCGATCCATGCACACTCCCGAGTGCAGCATCACGGTGACCAGAAACCGAGCCTGCCGGTCGGTGAACACATTGCCCTTCACGGCAGTGACTCGTTCGTCGAAGGTCATCCGAGCATCTCCTCTGCCAGTCGAGAATCGCGCGCTCGGCCACCGCCACTGGAACCGCGGCCGCCACTAAGCCGCGCACCGCCGGCCCGATACCGCGTGAACCCGGCGCTGACCTTCGACGCCGCGTGCGCGCCTCGATAGTGGGGCGTCATGATCTCGATGTTTTGCACGTCGCGGCGCCCATCCGGGCCGTCGTACTCGATCCGAAGATCCGGAAACTGCACGGAGCCATCCGCCATAGGGAGCTGGTGTTCCTCAGCCCACCTCGCAATCTCGTTGGGCTCGCGCTGAGGTCGCCCCGTGCTGTCGTGCCGGCCTCGATTTGGCGCCTGAAGGAACGACTGATACTCGCGCTTCATCTCGTGGTCCAGCACGACGCGGTGCACCTGGCTGCCGCTGGCGATCAGCCGCTCCGAGGCCTCCACATACGCGCGGTGGAGCCGTACGTCATGCGCCAGCTCCCGGCTCTTTGCGACACCAGCGTAGAAGGTTTGCGGCTCCTCGCCGTCGCGTGGACGCCGAGCCGCTTCGAGGACCTCGCGGCCCTGCTCCGTCAGGGTCACAAGGGTGGTGCGAGTGCGACCCACGACGTAGGGCATGGTCCGCACCAGGCCAATCTCGCGGAGGTGCTCGACATCCTTCCGAAGTACGTTGCGCCCTTCGGTCGGCTGCCGAAGTTCCTCGGTGGGAACCACGCGGAACGCGCCGACGGTCGCCAACGTCCGCACCTCAGATCCCTTCAGTTTGTACTCGTGTGAGTGGATACGAACTCGCTCGCGACCTTGGCCTCGGGGCAGGTCGAGTCCGCGGCTAAACACGTCTCGGTCGTCGTCCCGAGCAGACGGGACATCAGACTCCGATCGGGCCCGTCTGCCGGGCTCTAGGTCAGGCCGCTCCGACTCGTTGAGGCGCGGATCGATGTCGCGGTCCATAGGGTGACGCCTCCTACGAATCCGAAGGTCCGAGGTCCTCAAGCGCGGAGTCGCCAGTGCCCAATTGCCGCTCCAGGTGCAGCAGCTTCCGGCCGGCATCGCGCAAGAACAGCCACCGCGCCACGCTGTAGTACAGGGCGCAGAGATTGAAGAACAGGACCAGCGAAGCGCCGCCGATGAACCAGCCGTGACGCCGGAACAAAGTCGCCTTGTAGGGGGCAAGGAAACTCAACTCGCCCGCGAGCCATCCAATCACCATGACCACCGTCAGGCCTGCCAGGAAGGCGGAGTTCGCAATCATCGGTCCTTCTCCTCGAACGCCTGATCGACGCGGAAGTAGGCGATCTGCAGGCCCAGCGGATTCACGCGGACGAACGCGTTAGGGACATGCTCACGAAGAATGAAATCCACTTGGGCGATGTGCGTCTCGCGAGCACGCTCATGACGGGTCCCCGGCGTGTAGAACACCTTCTGGAAATTGATCGCCGCCTTGAACGGCGTCGTGGTCAGTTCGCTCAGGCTGACGTTCTGGACGATGATGTCGACTTCGTCGGCGGATGGATTCGTCACGAATCCTTCGAGCGTTCGGCTTTGATCGTTCTGAGCAATCGTCGCGTCGGCCAGCGCCGGGTCAAGAAAAAGCAAGGAGTCCGGATACTCGCGCTGGACCGTTGCGCGGATACGGCTGAAATGCTTCACGATGAACTGCGTAAGGAAGTAGCGAAGTTCGGGTGGCTGCGGCTGGTAGCGGGTGGCGTCGTACGCCACCGCTTCGGCCCTTCCGACCTCGTCGATCCGGATGACCAGCGGCTTCACCTGGGCGTACCGGGCCGCGGTGTGGAAGTTGAGTCCGAGAAGGCCTATCGCGACGAGGCACACCAGTACCAGTGCAATCTTCAAGTAGGTGTTGAGGACCAATGCGGAGCCATACACCTCGACAAACTGCCGTTTGGCGTTCTCGATCGTCTTCGGGTTGAGATCACCGACGGTCGCGCTCATTTGCAGAGACCCTCTCTAGCTGGCCAACCAGTTCTTGACGAGGTTCCAGCCGACCCAGACCAGTCCGATCCCCGCACCAAGAAGCGCGGCTACGACGAACCCCATAACGATTAATCGCGACACCGCCACCGACCCCATCGGTTGTCCATGCTTGCGAGTGGTCGACCAACGTGCTGACATCCAGGACCCCCTATCGACGAGTAAACATACGGCCGATGTTGATTCGATCGGTCAACGCACTCTCGCCGCTGGAGCCAGAGAAGATCGACTGCGTGAGCGACGGGACCTGCAGGATTCCCATGCAGAACGTGGCGACGACCGCGAACGCCTGAACGGCATACACCCCATACTCCGCCTGCGTGATCATGGGCGGAAGCGTCGTGATGTAGCGAAACACGAATTGCTCGAAGATCATCAGGAACGCGATGGCCACAACCGGCACGAACGAATACTGGATGAATGAGCGCAACCATCCCCAGAACAGCCAGTCGAGCTTTGGCACGATGAAGAACGGGACGAAGATTGGCCCGAGCAGGCCGCAGACCGCGCTCGCGATCAGGCCAAAAGCAATCACGGCCAGCGAGACGGCCTTGGCGAACGCGATCAGCAGCAGGACACTCCAATAGATCAAGTTCGCGAGAATCGACCAGGGGTCCGGCTGCATGAAGTGTTCGGACAGCGTGTCGAGATGACGGTAGATGTTGTCGAACGCTCGTGCCTCAAGCACCGACAAGAAGTATCCCGTTTGATCCGTGATCAGGTTGCTGAACGACACACCGATGCCGGGGAGCGGGCTCTCATAGAAGGCGATCAGCGCGTAGCCGAACGAGATAAACAAGAGCAACTTTGCGAAGTCGAACATCTTCTCACCCAAGCCGTCGTGCGAGAACATCATCTGGATGCCGTGCCAGGCGATCAGGATGGTCGCAAACGCAATGAACAGCGTGTAGCCGAAGCGCAGGAACTCCGGCTCGTACGTCATCAGCAGGCTGGTGATGGCCTGTTGAATCGTGGGGATAAGGTTCAACGAAGGCTGTGTCGGCATGGGTTCGGTCCTCTGATTCCTTCTACGGCTGCCGCCATGCCCGAAGCGCATCTCCTGAACCGGCGACGAACGCGGCGTTTGCCGCCTGGCCCTCGCGCCAGGTCACCAGTTGCATGTTCATCGTGGACGCCTCGGTATCCCGCGTCCGCTTGCCTTCGACCAGAAGCTGTTCGACGACGCCGCTCAGTAGCTGCACCCGGGCCTGCCGCTGGCGGGCCCCAATCAGAACGGAGCCGCTGATCTTGTCGAGGACGGCTGTCGTGCTCTGCTCGAGCGTGCCGTTGGTGACGTCCTGGTCGAGCCCTTCGATTGCCAACAGCTCCCTGCGACCGTTGAAGCGCAACTGGCCGGTGTCGTGTGTCGCGGCGATGGCCACGGCAGTGGCCACGTCCAACGTGGCCAATTGCGTCGTTAGGATCCGACGTGCGGCCGGCGTCAGGCGGCCGATTGCGTCAGCGGCACTGAGCACCGGCTGACTGACCCCGAGATAGGCGCCTCCGTCCGCGTCGCCATAGTTCAGGGCCGCGTTATAGGCGGTGGAGAACAGGAACGCATCGTTGTTCTCCCACGGGTGGATTCGCCAGCGAGGCGCGTCCGGCACGGTGTACTTGCCGAGGTTCGTGAACATGCTGAGCCGTTGTGCCATCCGTCGCAGCTGACTGTGCTGCTCGCGCTGGACCGTGTGGAGATACTCCTTGAGGGTCGCGGTGACGCTGTTGCGAAACGTCACCGCTGGGTCGTAGACGACGACCTGCGCGTGAGCGACGAGGCCGCTGACACCGACGAGCGCGAACACCAAGAGAATGCGTCGCATTGACTCCCTCCCGCACTTATGGTTGTCGCCAGGTGCGCAACGCGTCCGCAGCACCTGCGACCATGGCCTCGTTCGCGCCACGTCCGTCCCGCCAGGTGACGAGTTGCATGTTCATCGTGGTGGCGTCGGTGTCACGGAGCCGCTTGCTCCTGGCCAGTAGCTGTTCGAGCGCGTGCGAAAGCAACTGGTTCGAAGCCATGTCCTGACGGCGGCCGAGCAACTCGCCCGCCGCGATCTTGTCGAGAATGGCGGTCATCTCGTGGTAACGCGCTAGACCGTTCATTACGTCGCTTTCGAGTTCCTGCACGGCCTGCTGTAGCTGACCCTGATAGCCTCGGATCGCGCCGACCTGATGGCCTCCCATCATCGCGACAGAGTCCGCAATCTCGATGGTGGCGTATTGCCGTTCCAGCGTCCGTCGAGCGGCGCTGCCAATCGTGGCGGGAAGGGCCGAAGGACGCTCCAGTGGAATCGTCGATGCACCGTAGGCGGTGCCGGCAGGGTCACCGGTATTGAGGGCCTGGAGCCAGTTACGCCCGTACATCCATCGAGCCGTGTCGTGACCGGTCACCGCGATGGTCGGGATTCGGTATCGCTCCATATTGCCCAGTCCCTGCGACATCCGCATGATCGTGCGGTACTGAGCTTGAAGCTCCTCGTACTGGCGCTGGGTTCGCTGGGCGATCAACACCGCCTCCGCAAGGTTAGCGGGGTCAATGACCGCGAGCTGCGCGTGGGCGGGTGCGGCCACGAGGTTCAGGACGATGACTCCCACACCGAGACGTCGAAACATGGGTTACCTCCACTGCGACCCGGCGGCTGCGCCGAGTGGCGCCCACGCGGGCAAATCGAGATCGCTCGTCACGTAGACCTTGACCCGGTGGCCTTCGCGGATCGTGATAGTGGGCAGCCGGTTGAGAAACCGATTCATCACTTGCGCGCTAGCCTGTGCGGTGGCATCGGCGGCGTTGCCACCGATGATGACGGTTCGGTTTCCGTCGCCTTGACCCAAACCCGCGGACCCCACCGCCTGCGCCAGGCCGCTTAGGATTCCAATGGCACCGGCTGCGCCGAACGTGGACCAGAAGTGGTGGTTCACCTGGTCTTTAAGACCGGAGTCGCCGATCTGATTGAGGCCTCGGAACTGGTCGAGAGCGACGCTGCTCCCGTCGGGCATCAGAATCCGGTGGAAGGCAACGGCCAGTCGCGTCTCGCCAAACGTCTGGACCGGTCGAGTCTCTCCGAGCACGCGCGCGCCGGACGGGATCAGCACGATTTGTCCGTTGTGTGAGTACAGCGGGTTCGTCACGAGGCAACTGACCGGCGCCGCCACGCTGCCATCGAGACGATTCGTGAGCACCGCGTCGATCACCGTCCCTTCGAGGACGCGATGTAGCGGGCCAGTAGACTTGATGGGTCCAGTGCTCGGGGGCCGACTCGGTTCGGCCGATGGCAAAGTCGCAGAGTGAGAGAGGGGTGGTGCTGACGGCGACACTTGGGCGGCGGCGACGCCGCTGTTGCGAGCGGACGCACGCACGACGGCGTCCGCGATCGCATCGATTGACGGTTCCCCGCCGCTCAGTGACGTCGCCGGACTCGGGCGAACCGTACTGCCCGATCCTGCGTCTGGCCGGTCTGCTTCGCGGCGACGGCTAAGCACCACGTTGCTTGCGAACAGGCTTTCATATTCGCGTCGCTGTCGATCCGCGACTGTAGGGTCGACCGTCCGTGCCCCGCCTCCATCGTTATCGAACGCGGGAGGGAGTGGCGCTTCGCCAACGGCGGCGGCACGCGCATCCAGTGCGGCCTGAACGTCCAGCGAGCGGAGCCGATCCTGATACTCACGAACGCGATCGGAGTTCGGCGCCTGCGTTGCCGCTGTCGCCGCGCGGGCGCCCGCCGGAGCGTCGGGCCGCCCGGTGAGAAAGATGATGAGCAACATGCCCACTGCCAAGGCGGCCATCAGCCACGTCTGCACGCCTTTCGGCAGCACTCCGCGCGGCACCGGCCGACGGTCGGTCACCGGGGTGGTGCCTAACGCATCCGTGTGTTCGGTCATGGCTATTTTCCCCGCTGCTCGAATGAGAAGCGCGAGTTGCCGAGGGCAAGGTACCCGCGCTCGAGCACCTTCGGAACGACGTAGGTCCCGTCGTGGACCTGGAAGTTCAAGACAGCCGGCTTGCCGTCCTGGAGTTCGTAGAGGGCCGGCAGTTCGGAGGCATCCGACTTCAGGTACGTGAACTGCCCGTCATGCCACATGGCTCGCACGAGGAACGGCTTTTCGTACTTCACCGCGCCGTAGGCAAATTTCAAGCGCGTCGGATACTGCTGGCGCTCTGTTGCTCGCGCCTCGATTGCGCGCTGCTCCGCGCGCCCGGCGGCCTCCTTGGCTTCCGTGATCTCCGCCTGCAGACGCTCGACTTCTGCCGCACTGTAGTACTTCTGTGGTCCCCCGACTGCGGTCTTGTCGACGTTGACGTAGACCTTGAGATCCGGCGTGGTCGTGCTGTTCTTCTCGATAAGAAGGAACGAGTAGATCATGCCGCGCGCGGTGACCAGGTTCAGGTTGGTTTCGGTCCCTGCCTTCGCGGGCTTCACGTGTGCGACGTTCTGGACGGCGCTGATGACCCAGAAGTCCCGATCGCCGCAGATCACATCCAAAATCTCCTCTCCGTCCGGCAGCACGATCATCGTCGTATAGCGAAGTCGTGTCTGGAGTGGAATGACGCTGCGGTCGGACGCCGTCACCTCGCGAATGCCGGTCGTCTGCGCAAGCGCTGGCACAATTCCCAAAAACAGGGGGAGCACAGCAAGCCGCATCCACGAGAACCACGATCGATGAGACATAAGACACCCCTTCATCAGGCCGACGCCGCTAGCCGATCGATGCCGTCGGCAAAACCATACTCGCGAAAGATCGAGGCCACTCGCTCGTTGTCGATGGGTGTGTTGGTGTAGATCCAGTAACTCTTAGGGTCGACTCGCAGTGTGAGGACCTTCGCCAGGCTGGCGCGCTTTAACAGGATCTGTTGGCGCGGCACGAGTCCAGACAAGAGGTCGAGCTCCATGTCGTTCATCTGGAACAGCTCGGCGTACTGCCGGCGATCCATTGAAGGGTTCGCCAACAAGAGTCGCGTCGGGCAGCTTTCGACAACCGTTCGGAGCAGATCGACAGAGGCGAAGTCGTCGATGCTCTGCGTGGCCAGTAACATGGCGGCATTCCGCTTACGCCAGGTCTTGAGGGCCTCTTGCACATACGCCCTTAGCGTAGGGTGCTGAATCAGGCGCCACGCCTCGTCCATGACGCACACCTTCAAGGTTCCCGCCTCCGCTGGATCGAGGACGCGCTCGCTCACCCGATGCAACACATAGAACAGCAGCGGCTCCAGCAGCGAAGGATAGTCACGCATGGACTCGAAATCGAAGACCTGCAACCGATCCAGCGTCAGCGTGTCGCGCGGGTTATCAAACAGCGCGGCGTACCGGCCGCCGTCGACCCACTTGTGCAATCGCCCCGCAAGTGCGCGCGGCAGGAGGTTGGCCAAGGTGAAGAGCCGCCGTTGGCTCGGGTCCAGAACGAACAGATTCTCGACCGCCTCGTATGTCTCGCGGTCCTCTAGGTCATTCAGTCGGTGGCCATCATCGCCCTCCAGCAGAATTTTGGTGAATGCGTGGAGGAAGTGCAGTTGCTCCGGGCTGGGGTCATCCAGATCGAATGGGTTGATTGTCACGCCTTGCTGCCGCAGCCCGAGTTCGAGGTAGCTGCCATCGAGCAGCGTGGCTAGCTTTCGATAGCTGTGACCCAGGTCAAGGACGACGGTTAGTGGGTCGTACTGCTGGAGGTGAGTGATCAGGAAGTTCAGGAGGAAGCTCTTGCCACTGCCGGTCGCGCCGAGTACCACGGTGTGCCCGACGTCGTCGACGTGCAGGTTATAGGAGTAGGGGGTCTGCGAGGGCGTCTCGAACACCGCTAGCGCCTCCCGTCCCAGATGCTTGCTGGCGGGGTCTCCGGGGTCCAAGGTGAAGAGGAAGCTGAGGTCCGCCAGATTCGTTTCGAGAACAGCCAGGCGCCGCAGGTTGTACGCAGCGTTTCCAGGAACGATGCTCAGCCACGCGTTGAGAAGGTTGTAGCTTTCCTCGAACGCGCAACCGTCGTGAGCCGCCAGCACCTTCATCGCCTCTGCGGCATTGGCCTGAAGCGCCCCGGTCTCCGCGTCATGCAGGACCAGCGTGAGCGAACAGGTTCCAAAGAAGTGGCCATTCACTTCGAGTTCGGTGAGCGCGTCACCCAGTTGTCGCACGGTCGCGCCCGCGGAGTCGTCTACCAGCATTTCCTCGGGACGGGTCTCGGACGACACGTAGTTCACGAGCGACACACGCTTGTTGAAGAAGTGGCGGCGGCGCGACTGGATGTCTCGCCGAACCCGATCGTTGGGGCTGCGCTGCCATTCCAAACAGGCGATGAACTCGCCCGGGAGGGCAAAGAGATCGCCGAGCATGTGCGCGAACGTCTGGCTTGGGGGCTCCTTCATCGAAAGAACCTTGACGGCCTGATGGCCCACGATGAGCCGGTCGCGGTGACATTCGACGGCGGAGTCGGCGACGAAGTAGTCCAGGTGTGTGTCGTAATTCAGAGAAGAGGCTGCAATGGTTGCCTCGTCGTAGTTGATCAGGCGGCGAAAGAATCGGAACGCTTCGGACTTGCCCAGGCGCCGCAGTCCGCCGTCTTCGAGTTGGACCTCTACAGCTTTCGCTTTCTGATGCAGGGTCGCGATTACACGATCCAGCTCTCTCTCCAGCAGCGCGCAAGTGTGGCTGGTGGACAGCCATCTTCGAAGGGCCTTACCTGGAGCGCGCCATACGCGGCCAAGCGACGTGCTGGTGCGGGACGGCGTCGGTGTCTCGTATATCAGAACGAGGAAATGATCGATGCGATACAGGTCGTTTCGGCGCTCGTTCAGGTAGTCGGTTCGCCTTTGAAGGGCCTCGTGTGCGACCGCACGATTGCACGATGGGGCGACGAATGGATCAACGGTCTGTTTGATGACGTACTGGTAGACGCGGCAGTGCTCGTCGAGCAGGCGCAGGGCGGCCTCGAACTGGTGGACGATCGCCTGACGCTGAGAATGGGTGAGGCCTTCGGCGTCTTGACCTCGGAGCTGGTAAACCACGCCCACGTGGCCGCTTTTCGTCAGGAACGTGCACTCGTCCACGAATCCCCACAAGGCGATCAAGGAGTTGCACGCTCCAGCCTCCCGATGATCGCGGAGGATTCGTCCGATCCTCACCATGTCGAGACCTCCACGTCCGCTCGGTCATGCTTCCCCGGATCGAATCGGCGTCGGTGGCGCGACGACGACAGCAGGATGCGCAGCATGTCGGGATCGCGCTCGGTCGCCCACCACGCGAAGCCGTACAGGCTGACAAACATCAGCAGCCCAGCAATGAATGAATAGAAGAGATTGAACGTGGCCGCCCCCATCAGCATCGCGAGGAAGAACAGCCGCCGTTCAACGCCACAGACGGTCAGCCGGCGGTGCATCGCCTTGTAAACGGGACGATGTGCGGGCTGATTCCGAACCGCCGACTCTTCGTGCTGTGGCATCGCGGCCTCAGAACAACCAAGCCAGGAACTGCGTGGCGAAAAGCGCGAGGCCGCCACCGAATACGATGCCGGAGATCTGGCGTTTGGCGCCGGCCTCGCCGAACATGAACATCAGCCCGCCGATCACAATCGAGACAAGGGCCAGCGAGCGGGCGAGCGGGCCGGTGAACGTCAATTCGAGATTGATTGCCGCGCGCTCCCAGGGCGATTGAGCGAGGACGACGGCGGGTGCGACCAGCACAGCAGTGACGAGAGCGACGCCAAAGCGGCAGATCGTCCTGAAGCGCTGCACGACAAACGCGCAGATGACTGTTCGAGGGATTTGGTTTGTGTTAGCCTGTGGGCTCAGACAGACGGACCGCCCAGGCCCACACCGACGCTGAAGACTTTCGCGCATGTCGTTCACCTCGGATTCGAGGACGCCGTTCCGCAAGACGTCCTGTAACGGGTTGAACGCAGCGAGCCACTGAAACCTTACAGGGCTGCGTGCCGTGAAGTGCCAGTTTCATACTGGCGAAAGTTAACCTCGGAATCGTGGCGCTCTCTCCCCTAAGCGCCGACGGGACGTGTCATGGACGACATGCGCTCGCTCGGTCTGCTTGACGGCAACGGACAACCGCTCGCCACTCGCATCGAGGGCGTGCTCACTCGCCTGCTGCCCAGGCTGTGCCGCCAGTTCCCCGCGCTGCAGGACGAGGTCGCGCTGACCGAGGTGATGGAGGAGGCGGGCCGCCGCATCGTGAGGCGAGAGGAACGCGGTGGGCCCATTGAACGACTCCACGGCTATGCGTGGGTCACCGTCCGCAGCGTCGCCACCTCCCGCATGCGACGCGGCTCTACTCGCCTAATCCAGAAGACGCTAGAATCCGAAACCAGCCAGGTGGTTCTTGCATCCGCGCGGGCCGTTAATGGCAGCGCCGATGAGATCGAACGAGACATCCTGTTGCGGGAGGTGCTGGGCAAACTCTCGCGGGAAGAACGCCTCGTTTGCGTATGGAAGAGAGCCGGGTTCTCGAGTCAGGAGATCGCGAAGCATCAGAGGCGCTCGGTGGCCGCCGTCGATACCCTTTTTTCTCGCGCTAAGCAAAAGCTTCGGAGACTTTTGGGCGTTCTAGATACTGGGAACTGCGAACACTGTTCGCCGAGGAACGGCCAAATCCAAGAGCCACGACCGCGCGACGAGGAAGACACTGAGACAGACGATGGCACAACCGGGTCCGCCAAGTGACGATGATGACGGTAAGTTCAAAGATGACATCGACGAGGTTCTGAGCCGGGCGAATCCGAATCCGGACCGGGTCGGCTGTTTGTCGCGGGAAACGTTGGTTGAATTGGCCCGATGCGCGCAGCCGATCGGCGACCCTGCTTACGAGCACCTTCTGAAGTGCTCGCCCTGCTATCGCGAGTTCAGGGCGTCAAGAGACAAATAGGCGTCGCTCAAGCGAAATGGCAAGGAGCCCAATAAATTTCTCCGCGGGTTCGTCTATTCCGCGTTGGGGCGAAATCTGTCGAATTCCTTTGGAAGTAGGGCGATGAGTCCCGGCGGCACCACGGCATACAAGTCCCAAGTCAAGTCGAGCTGGTTGACGAGATCTGCCAGACGACGAGCGCTTCCCCCACCCTTACCACCAGCACCCTGTTTTGCTTTGCCCGTGGCGGGATCGACATAGAGGTCCGTTGCGACCTGGATCAACGTCGGATTCGACACCAGTTCCTGTCAGGAGGCGAGCTGTTCCGCAATGTCACCTGGACTGGTAACAGAGCCGCACAGCAGCGCCGTTGCACGCGCGGGTTGGTCGATGTGGGCGCGATAAATCAGGTACGGGACGTGCCCGCAATTGGAGAACGGACATGGCTCGTGCTTGAGGGCCATCGCTTCCGTTGAGGCGTCGCTCGAGTGCCGATACGACGTCCATAACCTGGTCGAGCGTGGGAGCCGCGCCCATGATCATGCCTGCCATCGCGTCGTAGTCGCGTTGAAGCGGCTCCAACATCGCGGCTGACGCCGCCAGCGTCAGCGTTCCAGGAACAGCGTGATCCAGGTCGAAGTCTGGACTGTTGAAAAACATCCGAGCATGTCGCGCACAATTGACGGCGAGTTCCTTGTCCGCTGCGGCCGCTTCGCCATCCGGCGACTGGAGTAGGCGGAAGACGTCGTAGTAGTGCCGCGAGACCCGTTGGCCACCGTGGCGCAACAGGCCGCGGCGGTCGTGCCAGGTGCGAAGGCCGTGCAGGATCACAATCTTGTCCAGAACGTTCGCTCCGCCTGCACGGTCGTGATGTCGGCGACTTGGAGATCCAGATCGGGAAGGGCATCGGCCACGAATGATTTCACAGTGGTCGGCACGTTAGGATCAAGCGCAGACTTCGCGCCTGCCTCGATTTTCACCGCGGACCCTCGACGCGCTCTTCAACGGGCCGCAAGACGTACATCCCCGGCACACCCAGAAGTCCTTCTCAACGTTTTCGACCGCAGTACCCAGACGACCGGCCGTGGCCAGGAAGGCATCCAGCCGCTCAGCATCGCTGGCGCCGATGACCTGGATGTACGCCGGGTTCATCATGGCCGTGCAGTCGCGACACGCCGAGTGGGCTGCTGGGGATGTTGACGAGTGCTTCGATTCCGACGCGAGGCGACAGAGCGATCAGCGCCGGCGTCGAGCAACTCGCGCACGAGGCTCTGCATCCATGCGGGCAGGGTGGCCAGGCCCGCACGAAGGTCGTCACGCAGCTTTTTCCCGTGACGGCGGTCGGCGAGAATAGCGGCGATTCGGCGGAGGATGCGGTCGCGGTCGGTGGGAAGGGTGTCCTTGAGCCAATAGAGCGCCTGCACAATGCGCATGGCTGGTCGGCCCGCCCAATACAGCTTACTTGGCGCCGTGCGTTTGAAGGTGATCGTCAGGTTATCGAGATGGATCGCGCGTCGGCGCGCATCTGTATGGATGACCACTTTTGCCGGAACTGCCGTCGTCAGGCCACGGTCGTTGGCGGCGGTCAGCCCGCCGACGAGCATGCGGGACTGATCGCGTCTGGCGAGAGCGTCGATGATTCTGTCGATAGTCAGTCACGGCCGGCTGTTTCGTCAGGCTGTTGATCCTGGGGACGTCGTACAGCCCGCGGTCGATACGGCGAAGCTGGTCCGCATGAACGAGGCGCTGCAGGACCTTGTCCACGGCGTCGCGATTGCCGAGATCAAGGAAGTCGAACGGTGTCCATACGTGCGCCGGGTCTCCAGCGGCGACCCGGTCGGCGACGAGTTGTCTGAGGTCAGCCACGTCCGATACTTGTACACATTTTTCGGACGGCCGGAACTTGCGCAAGTCGGTGGGATTCGCTCCCTGCCGATTGCCGGTACTCCTTCCATCACCGAGCCAGGCTGCTCGCCAGCGAGGACGACCGGCTGGCCGAGTCGAAGGCCTCAGAGCGGTATCGGTCCTAGAAACAATTCAGTAATTTGCCGGGCCGATCGCGTCGAGCCAATCAACCACGGCCGGCATACCCGACCGGCGACCTCCCCGATCGTAATTGCCACAATCGCCCTCGCCGATGCAGCGGCGGAACCAGTGGCAACATGATTCGTCGAACGGCAGGCGTCGACTGGATCGGTCAAGCGACGCTCGATCTCGAGGCGGGCCCGCAGACCCTCGTTGGCCGTACGCGCATCGAGGAACAGAAGCTCCCACAAGTTCGGTTCTTGGCTCGCAAAGGTCAGGAAGGCCTCGATGCTCTTGCACACTTGCGTGCAGGCGGGCAAATCAGCGATTCGCGCCTCCTTCCCGAACATGGCTTCAATGAGCCTCTGCCCGGTGTCGACAGCTACCGTCTGGAGGATCGCCTCCTTGGATGAGAAGTAGTGATAAAGGGTCGCTGGTTGGCAACCCAGCCGCCGGGCGAGCCCCCTCATGCTGAAGCGAGCCACGCCCCCGGACACGACTAGCAACGTGGCGCCTTGCAGGACGTCTGGAGCGGTGAGGTTTCTCGGCGAACCCACGGACATCACCCACAGTTCCATGACGTCACGGGCAGTGTGTCACAAGCTCGCGCCACACATTGAACGTCAGTCCAATATTACGCGCGGCGCTGTCGAGAGGCAACCTGTTCACGAGCGGTAGTACCGTCTTGACATTGAACATTGGTTCAATATATCAAACCACTAGATGTCGACCCGGGACTACAGCGGCGTTCCTCGCAGAACGCTGGCGCTTCTCGCGACTTGTTGTCTGGTGTTCAGCGGAACCGGCGCAGTCGCTCAGGAAGCAACATCGAGCGGAACCGGCAGACAACTGTCCTTTGTGCCGCGCTACGATTTCTACCTCTCGGTCGCAGCCCTTGCCTCCGACAACCCTCGGTTTGCCTGGGATACCCACTTCGGCGGCGACGTCGATGTGCTGGCCTTTGCTGACACCCGTGTCAATCTTGTCGCCGAGTATGAGGCGGTCCTCGGCACCGAGTACCGCGCGTTTGATCCCAACCAAGGCAACTACACGCTCGAAGCATCGGTCGCGGGTCGCGTCCGGCAGACCGAACTCGCCGGAGTGTTGCATCATGTGTCGCGACACCTCAGCGACCGACCCAAACGCTTTGCCATCGACTGGAACGCGGCCGAGGTCCGCATCCGCCGCCAACTGGCTTACTCGGCGACAACCATCGCTATACGCGCGACTGTCGGCAAGATCTTCCAGCGGTCGTATGTCGACTATGACTGGATCGGGGATCTCGATATTACGGCGCGGCGTCAGGTCGCATCCAGAGTCGGCGTCTTCGCGAGAGGTTTGTGCACAATCTTCGTAAGTGATCCTGGCACGGCAGACCGAACCCGAGCCGGTGTTCAACTGGAAGGTGGTCTGCGGTTGGGCGGCCGGGACGGTGCGACTGAAGTGTTTGCCGGCTACGAGCACCGCGTCGATGCGTATCCCCTTCAACGGGCGGCCGAACAGTGGGCGTTCGCCGGCGTCCGGCTGGTCAGCCGTTAGCGGCTGTGCTCTCCAGCCGAACCAAGCGCCGCAGCCTTCGGAACGGAATTGGCTAACACTCGGGAACGACGGCGATTCGGAATCCGAGCAGTCGCCAGTCAAACCCAGTTTCAATGGCCCGCACGTAACTGAAGTCGCCATCGCCGTTTGGTCCGACGGCATAACACCGGGCGCTGCCTGGTGACTCCCAGTAAAACCCAATCTCAAGAGAAGCGGTTTGGCTCCATTCGGGGTGGAAGACAGTGCCGATCAAGTTGAAGAGCACCGGCGGGCAAAGAGTTACTCGGTATCCATCGGGCAACAGTGCCAGACGTCGCCATTCTTCGGTAAGGGCTTCAACGAACCCGCCCAGCGCCAGAAACTTGTGACCATATCGACTTGTGCCGCCCAACGAGGTGTGGTCCAGGTATCGAATCAGAGGATCGGCGTCCGTCTCAAAGCCATACTTCGAGCCGTAGATCTGCTGAATGTCAGGCAAGTAGCCCGGCTTCATTGTTGATTCGACCGCGACGATCCGCCCTTGATGCATGCGATGGCCTAAAGCTAGACGGTCTCGGACGGTATGGCCATCTGACAGCCCCGAGTGAAATGAGGTCCGCGCAGTTGGGTACAGGCGGCGGCAATAGCGGTTGTCGAATGGCACGACGCGAGCGGATGGAATGAGATGCCATTCCAAGTTGACGCTGCGGAAGTGGTCGGCGATGATCGGCGTCAGCGCCGGTAGCCTGGTCGGCGAATCGAGCAACACCGCGTCAGCGCTCAGATCAAAATACTCACGAAGGGTGTCCTCACAAGTGCGCAACCAAGGCGCCTGCAGGATGTCGGCAGTGGAATCCATGCGACGTCTCCTTGCGGTGTAACCTCACATTGACATTGAACCGCTGTTCAACATAATTGAGTTTACGCGCGCTGGCGCACCGAGTCAACACGGTGCCAGGGCGTTCCAGGAGGCTTGAGTGGTGAATGTTGTGTGTGACGCAGTCGTGCTCGCCGCCGGCAACGGCGATCGTTTCGTCAACGGCACCAGGCACTCGAAGCTGCTCGAACCGGTACTCGGCGTGCCACTGATTGTCCGCACTCTTGACTCGGCGCTTGCGGCGGGGATTACGCGCGTGCATGTCGTGCTCGGATACGAGGCGGAACGGGTGCGAACCGCGATTGAACTCGGTGCCCCGCGGGGACTCGTGAAGCAGTTCCACGTCAATCCCGACTGGCACCGCGAAAATGGGCTGTCGGTGCTCGCCGCCAGGGAGGCGTTTGCCGGTAGCCGTTTCGCGCTGTTAATGGGCGACCACATCTTCGATCCGACTGCGCTCAGGGCGTTGCTCGCGTCCGAAGCCCGCACCGGCGAATCCCTGCTCGGCATTGATCGCCGTCCCGCGGCGCGCGAGATCACCGACGAAGCGACGCGCGTTCGGCTCGACGGCCATCGCGTCGTGGCCATAGGCAAGCAGTTGACTCCCTACGACGCACTCGACACCGGCATGTTCGTATGCGCGCCCCTGGTGTTCGACGCCCTTTCCGCCGCATCCGCGGCCGGAGACACAACGCTCAGCGCTGGCATACGGCGATTGGCGGCCGCACACCTGGTTGGCGCCGTCGACATCGGAGACGCGCTCTGGCGAGATATCGACACCGTCGCCGACTTGGTGGCGGCAGAGGCGATCCTCTCCCGGTCATGAGCCGACGCCAGTCTCAGATCGTGTCGCGGCTGGCCTTCGGGCTGGGCGCCGGACTCTTTGTCGGCACGCTTTGGTACCTCGACTACCCAGCCCTGGTAGCGAAGGCGGCCGCGCTGAGACCCGCGGTGCCGGCCCTCATCCTGGTAAGCGGGAGTTGGCAACTCGCGCGTACTTGGGCATGGGCCATTTGTTTCGCGCAGCCGCTGCCGGTGTCGTTCGGGTATCTGGCGCGCGTTCGCCTCGCGGCCGAAGCCTTCAGCTACGTGACGGTGCGAGGCGTGGCCGGCGAACCATTGAAGGTAGTAATGCTCGCCGGACACGTCGACCCCAGGCTCGCAGCCGCGGCGATCGCGCTCGAACGGCTGTCGTACCTCGTCGTCACGAGCGCGATCGTGGGCGTGTGCGCGATGGCGGCGACTCTTGGACTGCCTCTGGCGCCGAACTGGGCCTTGGTGTTTTACGGGGTTGCGATCGTCGCAGCGGCCATGGTCGCAGCAGCATTAATTGTGATTCGCGGTCGTGGCGCATACGCGAACGCGATGCTCGACCGGTTGTCGCTGGCAAGTGACGGACGATTAGGTGGCGGTCGTATAGCGCGTTTCATCGTTGTAACCGAGCGTCAATTACTCGCGCTCGCCCGGGATGACTCGCGGCGTTTAGCGAAGCTGATACTGGCTGATCTGGTCTGCTTCGCCTCGATGGCACTGGAAGTCTGGATCATTGCACGTGCCGTCGGCGTCGATCTGACTACCAACGCGGCGACCGCAGTGGAAACGTTTACGCGCGTCGCCAGCACTGCGACGGCCTTCGTCCCGCTCGGTATTGGCACGGCGGAGGCTTCCAATATCGCAGCCATGGCAGCGGTTGGTGCCATCGGCGTCGGAATACCCCTGGCGCTCGCGCGCCGCGTCCGAGGCTTGTTCTGGGCCGGCATTGGTTTTCTCGTCTATCCGAAGCTTATGGCCACAAGCGCGCAGCGCGCTCCCCACACAACCGACATTGACACGAGAGGTACCAACACTATGGCAGCGACCGGCGCTGAGCGACCGTCCGACGAAGATGTGCTGGTTTACGTGGCCGACGATCCCCGCGTGACGGTGACCCCGTTCGACCGTCTGGCCGCGTTGCCGATTGGAGAGCGGGCCCTGCGAGCCGCGGACCGGGCCGGATACGCCCGAATCCTCGTCTGGGCCCCGGTCAGTCATGCGCGATTCACACAGTTCGCCGCGCGGCTCCGGACGCGCGCGTCCGTGACGATTGCGGCCGACGACGCGGCGTGGAAGACGATCTACGCGGAAGCCCGGGGACGAGCGGTCACCGTCATCGGTCCCGGCACGGTCGTCGCCCCCGTGCTGCTCGAGACCGCGCGCCACGCCACCCTGCCGGAGATGGGGCATGCCATCGACGTGCCCGCCGGTGAGGGTTTTCCGGAATCGGGCGTACTGCGCGTTCATGCCGATGATTCGGTGTCGCCGGCGCGCCTGGCCGGCTGGCTCCACGAACGATGGCGCGCTGCCCTGCCGTTGCCAGATGGCCGCGCGGTATCTGCGCAGCAAGCGATGCTGGCGCTGCGGATCGTCAACACCGGTGAAGACCTGGCGCGCGCTGAAGCCGAGATCCGGCGCTCGGTGTACAAAGCGACCGACCCGTATCTGGCGCGGTTCAATCGGCGAATGTCGCTGCCGATCTCGATGTTGCTGTTGCGCACCCCGATCACCGCCAATCAGCTCTCGGTGCTGCTGGTGGCCCTCGGAATTGCCGCCGGGTGGCTGTTCAGTCTCGGCACCTACGCAACGGGAGTGGCCGCCGCCGCCCTCTCACTCGCCGCCAGCATCCTCGACGGCTGCGACGGTGAGATCGCGCGTCTCAAATACCAGGAATCCGCGTTCGGCTGCTGGGTGGAAACGATCGGCGATTACACCTATTACGTGGCCATCCTGGCCGGCCTGACCATGGGGGCGGTGCGCTACACCGGGGCTCCGGTCTTCTATCGGATCGGCGCGATCGCGATCGCTGGTGCGTTGATCACATTTGCGCTGCTGATTTACCTGCGCCAACGTATCACCAACGGTCAGCCCGAAAAGCTACACGCGACGGCAAAGGCACATTTCTATGCCTCCAGGCAGAGGTGGGCATGGCTGGTCGCGAAGCTCTCGTTCTGCGCGACACGCTCGACCATGCCATACGGCATCATGGTATTCGGATTGCTGGGGATCCTGCCCGGCATCATCGTGTTAGCAGCTGTCGGCGCCAATGTGTATTGGATCAGTCTCGCGATTCGGCTGCCGCAGATGCTGGCGCCGGTTCGAAAGAGTAGCGCGGTAGGGCATTCAGACGCCTCAGAAGACCTTTCACCTTTGAGCCCGTGATGCGCATCGCAAGCACCGATTCGCAGCGATTGAAGGTGATGCGGATCGCGGTAGCGATCGCAGCAGTGGTGGTGACCCAAGGCCTGCCGAGCGCACAGCCGCCGATGGACGGCGCGTCGCCGATCGTTCCGGCCCCCGCGGCATTCGTCGCGGCAGTCCAGGAGAATCTGGCGCGCGCGCAACGCGCCGCGCACCAGTTCTCGTACCAGGAGCGCCGCACCAGGTTCCGCACCAATCCGTTGGGCAAGCTCGGACCGGACGGCACCGAGCTCTGTCACGTATATCCATCCGCCAACCCGCAGTTGACATACCGACGCTTGCTGGAGCGCGATGGCATCCCGGTGCCGGATCTGGCGAAGCAGGATCGCGAGTATCGGGCCAAGGCGGCCGAGATTCAACGGCGCCTGCAGAAGGAAACCGACGACCGCCGACGCCAGGTGTCGGAGGACGAGGCGCTGGCCCGCCGTCGCGCGCAAGCAATGATCGAGGACATCGTCGCGGCCTTGCAGCTCACGATCACCGGCCGGAGCATCCACGAGGGAACGCCCGCCATCACCGTGGCGTTTGTTGGCAAGCCGGCATTCCGACCGAAAACACGCGAAGGGAGGATCGCGCAGAAGTTCGAGGGCACCGTGTGGATTCATCCCGAGCTGAACGAAGTGATGCACGTCGAGGCGAAGGCGATCGATGAGATCTCTTTCGGGTTCGGAATCGTCGCGCGGATCGACAGGGGAACGACGGGCTGGCTGACAAGGCGGCCCGCCGCGACGTATCCCGAGACCGATCTCTGGATGCCGGCGAGTCTTCGACTGTCTGGGAGCGGGCGCGCCGTGCTGTTCCTGCGGAAGCTGCGCATCGAGTATGCTGCGGAGTGGTTCGACTATCGCCACCTGAACGGTGAGGCGCCGTGGGCGATAGACAAAGGAGCGAAGTGACGTGACGGGCCCGCTCACGGGAAAGCTGCCGACGCTGTTCATTCCTCACGGCGGCGGCCCGTGTTTCTTCATGGACTGGTCCCTCGGCCCGCCGGACACCTGGGCGCGCATGGCAGCGTGGCTGCAAACAGTGGGCGAGCGATTCAGTGACGTGCGGGCGCTGCTGGTCGTGTCCGGTCACTGGCTCGAGCCGGTGGTCACTGTCCAGTCCGGCGAACACCCGCCGCTCCTGTTCGACTACTACGGATTTCCTCCGCACACCTATGCGCTCACCTGGCCCGCTCCCGGAGCGCCGCCGATCGCCGCACGGATCCGCGAGCTCCTCGCCGAAGCGGGAATCCCCTCCCGTGAGGATGCAACTCGAGGGTTCGATCACGGCGCGTTTGTGCCGCTCAAAGTGGCGTTTCCCGACGCGGCCATCCCCACGCTGCAGCTATCCCTCGACGCCAGCCTCGACCCGGCCACTCACCTGCGGCTCGGCAGGGCGCTCGCGCCTCTGCGAAAAGAGGGCGTCCTCATCGTCGGCAGCGGGATGAGCTTTCACAATATGGGCGCCCTGATGCGGCCCGGTGCGGCGCTCGAGCGTTCGCAGCGTTTCGACGACTGGCTCGCCGCCTCCGCTGGCGACCCCGCCGTCCGGGATGCGCGGCTGGCGGCTTGGGCGGAAGCCCCGGAGGCGCGGTTCTGCCACCCTCACGAAGATCACTTGCTCCCCTTGCTGGTCGCGGCCGGAGCAGCGTCCGGCGAACCAGGCCGGCGCACCTTCGGTGATCAGGTCATGGGCGCGCAGGTATCGGCCTTCGAGTTCGGCGACGACGACGCGACACCCACGTAACCAACTTCATCTCACTCAGGAGCGATCATGACATCATCCCTGCAAGGCCCGTTTCTCATCACCGGCGCGTCTGGCCATCTCGGGCGCCGCGTCGTCGAGCTCGTGCTCGACGCCCAGGCCGGCCCGCTGATTGTGACGACCCGTCACCCTGACAAACTCGCGGATCTGGCCGCACGGGGCGTGGAGGTCCGCGCCGCGGACTTCACCAAACCGGAAACGCTGGCATCCGCCTTCGCCGGCGCGCATCGGGTGCTGATCGTCAGCACCGATGACTTGACGCCGGGCCAGCGGTTCGCCAGTCACAAAGCGGCCATTGAAGCAGCGACCGCCGCCGGCGTCCGGCATATTGTCTACACGTCGCTCACCAACCCCGGCGCCGACTCGCCCATTTCGTTTGCGGGCGATCATGCCGGGACGGAAGCCGCGCTCGTGGCGTGCGGCGTCCCGCACTCCATCCTGCGCAACAACCTCTACACGGACCTGTTCCTGATGACGGCTCCTCAGGCGATTGCGTCCGGAACGCTCTATGCCGCGGCTGGCAACGGCCGCGTCGGCTACGTCACGAGAGAAGACTGCGCCCGCGCGGCCGCGGCGGCCCTGCTAACCGCCGAGGGCTCACGGACGTTCGACATTACCGGCCCCGGGCTCGTGGCCCAGGCGGACGTGGCCCGGATGCTCGCGGAAATATCGGGCCGCCCGGTGACCTATGTGCCGTTGGCGCCGGCCGACTTGCGGCAAGGCATGGTCCAGCAGGGGTTGCCAGCGGAGTTGGCTGCTCTGCTCGTCTCCATCGATGAGGCCATTGCCAAAGGCACGCTGGCCGTGGTCTCGTCCGCGGTGGAGGACCTCACGGGCCGGGCCCCCACGAGCGTCCGCGCATTCCTCGAAGCACATGCAGGAACGCTGGCTCCCCCAGCGTCCTGAAGACCGGGCGAGCTGCAGCGTGATGTGCTGTTGTGCGAGGGCAAAACCAAGTAACTGGTGTTCAAAATGAGACAGCGGGGTAGATCCCCGGCCGGTAAGGTAAATTATCGGGCGCTTGCCGATTCGCCGCTGATAATGCTCGCGAGCCACCTGCCATGTTCAATTGACCGGCAACTTGACGGCTCGCCAGACGCCGTTGGGATAAGGTGGGACCAGGGATAGATGACTACTGCCCGCAAGCGCACAGGTGAGGCTGCTGATGTCGACACAGATGTCCGACACACGGAGGCTTTGCTGAAGACGGCGGCCTTACAGGACGCGATTATCAGCCGCGCCAACTTTTCGAGCATTGCTACCGATGCGAAGGGCATCATCCAGATCTTCAACGTCGGCGCCGAGCGGATGCTGGGCTACGCGGCCGCCGACGTCGTGAACAGGATCACGCCCG
>CAYGMD010000019.1:0-42537 GCA_964350785.1 uncultured Acidobacterium sp.
ACCTCGAGGCCTCGGGCGCGGCCAGGGAAGGCCGCCTGCTGACGACGCGCGAGCGGATGGAGATCCATCGCAAGAACCCGACCTGCAACTCGTGCCACCGCTTCATGGATCCGATCGGCCTGGCGCTCGACAACTTCGACGTCACCGCCAAGTGGCGCGTGCGCGAGAACGGCATGCCGCTCGACACCAGCGGCGACTTCTACGACGGCACCAAGGTCACCTCGCTGTCGGAACTGACGACCGCGCTGACCAGGCGGCCGACGCCGCTGGTGCGCAACTTCACCGAGAACCTGATGGCCTATGCCCTGGGCCGGCGCGTCGAGTACTACGACCAGCCCACGGTGCGCGCCATTGCCCGCACGGCCGAGACCGCCAACTACAAGATGTCCTCGTTCATCGCCGGCGTCGTCAAGAGCGACGCGTTCCGGATGAAGCGAGTGGAGCCCGAAGTCACCGCGACCGAAACCAAGGCAGGGAGATAACGATGTCGTACCTCACCGGTAAGCACATGCCGCGTCGCACGTTCATCCGGGGAGCCATGGGCGCCGCGGTGGCGCTGCCGTTCCTGGATGCGATGGTCGCCGCCAGGGGCATTGGCGCCGCGCCGACCGCGGCCGACCGCACCCGCCTGATCTGCATCGAGGAGGTGCACGGGCTGGCCGGCTGCAACAAGTGGGGGGCGACCAAGCACCTGTTCGCGCCCGAGAAGGTCGGCGCCGACTTCACGATGGCCGCCGACAGCGCGCTCAGCTCGCTCGAGCCGTACCGCGACTACCTGACGATTGTCAGCAACACCGACGTCCGCATGGCCGAGGCCTTTACCGCCCCGGAAATCGGCGGCGACCACTTCCGCTCGAGCGCGGTGTTCCTGACCCAGGCGCACCCCAAGCAGACCCAGGGCTCCGACATCTGGGCCGGCACGTCGTTCGACCAGCTCTACGCGCAGAAGTACGGCCAGGCCACGCCGCTGCCGTCGATGCAGTTCTGCATCGAGAACCTCGACCAGGCCGGCGGCTGCACCTACAACTACTCGTGCGCCTACACCGACTCGATCAGCTGGGCGTCGCCCAACGAGCCGCTGCCGATGATCCGCGACCCGCGCGTCGCGTTCGACATGCTGTTCGGCACCGGCGGCTCGCCGCAGGATCGCGTCGCCCGCCGCCAGTCGCGCCGCAGCATTCTCGACTGGATCCAGGGCGAAGTCGCCGACGTGCGCAAGGAACTGGGCACCGGCGACAGGAACCGCCTCGATCGCTACCTGAACAACGTCCGCGAGATCGAGCGCCGCATCCAGGCGATTGAAGCGCGCAACACCAGCGGCGAGCACCGCGAGCTGCCCGAGGCGCCGCCGGGCGTGCCGGACTCGTTCTCGGAACACATGAAGCTGATGTTCGACCTGCAGGTGCTCGCGCTCGAGACCGACATGACGCGCATCATCTCGTTCAAGACCGGCCGCGACTCGCAGAACCGCGTGTTCCCGGAAAGCGGCTCGCTCCAGCCGTTCCACCCCGCCTCGCACCACGGCGACCGCGAGGACCGGATCCTGGAGTTCAACAAGATCTGCAAGTACCGCGTCAGCCAGGTCACCTACCTCCTCGACAAGCTCAAGGAGTCGATGGACGGCGACCAGAACCTGCTCGAGAAGTCGATGATCGTGTGGGGGTCGCCGATGGCCGACCCGAACGTGCACAATCACCGCCGCTGCCCGCTGATCGTCCTGGGCCACGCCAACGGCGCGCTCAAGGGCAATCTGCACATCAAGGCCGCGGCCGACACGCCGATGGCCAATGCCTTCCTGACCATGGGCCATGCGCTCGGCATGGAGATGGATCACTTCGGCGACAGCACGGGCGAGCTCTCGCTGACCCAGGCCATGCCGGCGACCGCCGCGGTTTAACCGGAACCCGGGCCCACGGGGCCCGGGACTTCGTGCCAGAAGGGCGGCACTTCAGTGCCGCCTTGTTCGATCAGGGAGAGCCGGAATGAAGCGTTACGTCTCGATCAACCTCGTCATCGCCCTCGTTCTCACCGCCGCGCTCGGCGCGCAGCAGGCCTCGCCGGTCGCCGACGCGGCGATGCGCGGCGACAAGGCCGCTGTGCGCGACCTGTTGAAGCAGGGCGCCGACGTCAACGGCGCGCAGGGCGACGGCATGAGCGCGTTGCACTGGGCCGCCGAACGCGGCGACGCCGAACTGGCCGACATGCTGATTTACGCCGGTGCCAACGTCGCCGCGGTGACGCGCATTGGCCAGTACACGCCGCTGCACCTGGCCGCCAAGTCGGGCAGCGCGCCGCTGGTCAAGACCCTGCTGAAGGGCAGCGCCGACGTCAACGCCCGCTCGACCAACAGCGGCGTGACGCCGCTGCACATGGCCGCCTCGGCCGGCAGCGCCGACGTCGTCAACGCGCTGCTCGATGCCAAGGCCGACATCAACGCCAGGGAGGCGGAAGCCGGCCAGACGCCGCTGATTTTCGCCGCCGGCCTGAACCGCGTTGACGCGGTCAAGACGCTGCTCGCGCGCGGCGCCGATGCGTCGATCACGACCAAGGTCATCGACATCCCGAAGTTCAATGCTCTCGACCGCGCGGCGGCTGACCACCAGCGCAAGGTCCTCGAGGGCTTTGTCGGCAAGGATTCCGAAGCCAAGGCGTCGCCCAGCCAGGTGCAGGCCGCCATCCAGGCCGGCCGCGAGATCGTCCGCTCGGGCAAGATTCCGCCGCGCGACCCCAACGCGCCGGTCGATCCGAACGAGCGCAATTTCAATCCCGAGGAGATCAACCCGCCGGTCGCCACCAAGGGCGGCATGACGGCGCTGCTGCACGCCGCGCGCCAGGGCTACATCGAGACCGCCGAAGCGCTGCTCGACGGCGGCGCCAGGATCGACCAGCCGAACGCCGGCGACGGCACCACGCCGCTGCTGACCGCGATCATCAACGGCCAGTTCGACACCGCCATGATGTTCATCAAGCGCGGCGCCAACCCGAACCTCGTCGCCAAGAACAACGGCGTGTCGCCGCTGTGGGCCGCGGTCAACACGCCGTGGCAGCCGCGCACGCGCTTCCCGCAGCCGCAGGAAATGGAACTGCAGAAGCACACCTACCTCGAGGTGATGCAGGCGCTGCTCGACAAGGGCGCCAACCCCGATCACCGCATTGGCTCGCACCCCTGGTATCTCGTCTACACCGGTTGCGGCAACCGTAACTGCGGCCTGGCCGACACGTCGGGTTCCACCGCGTTCTGGCGCGCCGCCTACGGCACCGACCTGCTGGCGATGAAGCTCCTGGTCGCGTACGGCGCCGATCCCAACATCCCGACCATGGCCCCGGCGCAGCAGATTCGCCGGGGCGGCGGTGGCCCCCCGGGCGCGCCCGGCGGACAGCCGCAGGGCGCCGGTGGCGCCATCATGCCGACGGCCGAGGCGGACATGGAGAAGTACGACGCCCCGGTGATCCCCGCCGGCGGCCCGGGCGCCTTTGCGATCCATGCCGCCGCCGGTGTCGAGTACGGCGAGGGCTTTGCCGGCAACGCCCATCGTCATGCGCCCGAGGCGTGGATGGCGGTGATGAAGTACCTGGTCGAAGAGCTGGGCGCCGATGTCAACCACCGCGACAACGACGGCTACACTCCGCTGCATCACGCTGCCGCCCGTGGCGACAACGAGATGATCCTGTATCTGGTCAGCAAGGGCGCCGACGTGAAGGCGGTCGCGCGCAGCGGCCAGACCACGGCCGACATGGCCAACGGCCCGGTGCAGCGCCTGTCGGCGATTCCCGAGACGATTGCGCTGCTGATGAAGCTCGGCAGCAAGAACAACAACCGCTGCGTCACCTGCTGATTCCGACGGGAGTCGGGAACCGGGAGTCGGGAGTCGGATGTCAGAACCGAAGAGACAAGGAGCAGCCGTGGCCGAGATGAACCGTCGTGACGTGATGAAGACCGGGCTGGCCATGGCGGCGCTCGGGGCGGCGGCCAACTTCGACTGGGTGCTTCCCGCCCTGGCGCAGGGTGAAACGGTGATGCCGTTCACCGAGTTTCCGCCGACGTTCAACCCGGCGCCGGCCGTCGACCGCCGCCTGTTCGACACCCGCACACTGACCGGCGCTTTCACGCCCGCGGACCAGTTCTTCACCACGCAGCATTACGGCCACCCGGAGATTGACCCCGCCGCCTATCGCCTGAAGGTCGGCGGCCTCGTCAAGACGCCGAAGTCCCTGACCATCGACGAGCTGCGCAAGATGGGCAGCACCGAGTTGATTGCCGGCTTCGAGTGCTCCGGCAACCGCCGGCCGGTGCAGGGCCTGGTCGGCAACGGCCGCTGGACCGGCGTGCCGCTCAAGACCGTGCTCGAAAGCGCCGGCCTCAATCCCGACGCGCGCGAAATCGTGTTCTTCGGCGCCGACCGCGGCAAGGAAACCGTGAACTTCCGCGGCACCAACTTCGACGTCGAGCAGCAGTACGGCCGCAGCATCCAGCGCGATCGCGCGCTGTCGCCCGAGCCGTTTCTCGCCTACGCCCTGAACGGCGCTCCGCTCACCAAGCACCAGGGCGCGCCGCTGCGCCTGATCATGCCGGGCTGGTACGGCGCCCCGAACGTGAAGTGGCTGTCGGAGATCGTCGCCCAGGCCGATCCCTACCTCGGCAAGTTCCAGGCGAACTGGTACCGCACGCTCAAGGGCGAGATGATCAACGGCGAGTTGAAGTGGGTGGAAAGCGCGATTACCCACCTGCAGCTCAAGTCGTTCGTCGCCCGCGTGACCAAGAGCGGCAACGCCCACAAGATCACCACCATCGTGCTGAACGACGGCACGCCGATCAAGTCGGTGGAAGTGAAAGTGGACGACGGCCCGTGGCAGGCGGCGACGGCCGACCCGTCGACGACGGCCAAGTACGGCTGGAAGCTGTACAACTACACCTGGAACGGCGCCAGCGCCGGTGAGCACACGGTGGTCTCGCGCGTCACCGACGCCACCGGAAAGGTCCAGCCGACCGAAGCCGAGCTGGCGAACAAGAAGACGTTCCTCGAAGACAACTCGCAGCATCCCCGCAAGGTGATGATTTCCTAGAACCTGACGGGAGTCGGGAACCGGGAGTCGGGAGTCTCGCGACCGGCGTGGGCGTGGCCGGAGCGGCGCCGGCGCGCGACGGCGCGGCCCCATCCGTGCGGTTCCGGAAACGCTGACTGCCATCGCTACGGCCGTTCTTCGCAGCTCGGTTGGGACACTGCGCTTCACGCCGGGCAGTGGCGGGCGTGCCGCCAGTTTCGTCCTCGCCGGCCGCCGGCGGTATCGGCATCGTGCCCCTTGCCCTTCGCGCACACCGCGCTTGACAGCAAACGGCCCCAGGGTCACGATCCGCACGCACCGGGCTCATCCCCAGCCGCTGGCTGTTCGCACTCGACCAGTCGCCATTCGTCCCTTGCCGGAGGAGTTGCTATGCGTCCTCTCAGAACGGCCGTCCTCGTCATTGCCGCGCTCGTCGCCGCCACCCCCTCGTGGTCTCAATCCACGGCCGCCACGATCGTCGGGTCGGTGGTGGATGAGCAGAAGGCGGTCCTGCCGGGCGCCACCATCACCATCAGGAACGTCGAGAGCGGCCAGGTCCGGACGACGAGTTCGGATGCCACGGGCAACTATCGTGTCGTGGGCTTGGCACCCGGGCGTTACGAGCTGACAGCCGAACTGTCTGGATTCAGACCGGCGGTGCGATCCGACATCACGCTGACCGTTGCCCAAGAGGCACGGGTGGTGATGGCCCTCCGCATCGGCACGCTCGAAGAAGCCGTCACGGTGACGGCCGAGACGCCGGTCGTGGAAACCTCGCGCTCGGCGCTGGGCACGACCATCACGACGGCGACCATCGAGGAACTGCCGATTGCCGGTCGCAATTTCGCCACCTTGTCGCAGTTGACGCCCGGCGTCACCAGCACCGCCGGCGCCGGCATCTCGTCGTCCGGGCAGCTGACGCGGAACAGCACCTTCCTGATCGACGGTTTGAGCAACGACGACGATTCCGTCGCCGGTCAGCGCGGCGGCTTTTCGGTCGACGCGATCAAGGAGTTCATTGTCGTTTCCAACAGTTCGGCCGCCGAGTACGGGCAATCGTCCGGCGTGATTGTCAGCGTGGTCACCCGCTCTGGGACCAACACCATCGACGGGCGCGGCTACTACTATCGGCGTGACGACTCGTGGGATGCCTCGACGGCCGCCTCGAAGCTGGTGTCACCCACGCCGCCGAAGTCGCGCCTCGAGCAGCAAATCGTCGGCGGCTTCCTGGGTGGGCCGATCCGCCGGAACCGCTTGTTCTACTTCGCGTCGTACGAGTACACCGACCGTCTGACCGAGAACCTGGTGACGGCGCCGACGGCGCCGATCTACCTCCCGAACGACCCGATTGTCTTCGAGCAGCCGTTCACGAACCCGCAGTTCATCGGCAAGGTCGACATGAACCTGTCGTCGGCCAACACGCTCGCCCTGCGCTACCGGCTCGACACCGACACGATCATCGGCACGGGCATCGGCGGCACGGCGACCCGGGAGCGCGGCCAGAATCGGAAGCGCAAGGATCAGGACTTCGCGGTACACGACAATTGGGTCCTGGGCTCACGCGGCCTGAACGAGTTCCGGATGCAGGTGTCCCGTCGCTACTTCAACTGGGACGTTTCCGAGTACTGCCCCAAGTGCCCGACCATCAACCGGCCGGGTCTCGGCCTCGGCAAGGCCACCAACATGCCGCAGGGCCGCACGGAAGATCGCTGGCAGTTTGCCGACTCGGTGAGTTGGATCGTGCCCGACCAGTGGGGCGACCATTCGTTCAAGGCCGGTGTTGACGCCAGCTTCATCGACCTCTACTCCGAGTTTCACAACAACCTGGACGGGACGTTCACGTTCACGACGACGACGCCGTTCAACCCGGCGGTGGCGGCCACCTACCCCACGCAGTACACCCGGAACGTGGGCGACCCGATCGTGACGCTCAACAACAACATCTACGCGTTCTTCGCGCAGGATCAGTGGAAGGCGCGCGACCGGCTGACCATCAACTACGGTGTGCGTTGGGACTACGAGGACGTTGTCGGCATCGACCAGGACAAGGACAACTTCGCGCCCCGGCTGGGCGTGGTGTGGGACGTCAACGGCTCCGGTCGGACGGTGTTGCGAGGCAACGCGGGTGTCTACTACGACCAGGTGTTCCTGAACATCCCGCTCAATGCCGAGAATGCGAAGAAGTTCGTCACCACGCTCATCACCAATCCGGGGTACCCGGACCCGAACGGGCCGAACCCGAATCGAGTGGGTGGGCCGGTGACGCCAACGCCGAGCACCGTGCGATTCGGCGAGGGCAATCGAACACCTTACACGCAGCAGTACACGGTAGGTTTCCAGCAGCAGATTGGCAGCCGATTCTCGGTCGCCGCCGACCTCGTCAAGGCACAGGGCTACGGCTTGTTGCGATCCATGGATGCCAACTATCCAGACCTGGAGGATCCACTGCGCCGCCGGCCCGATCCCAACTTCCAGCGCGTCACGGTGGTCGAGACCAAGGGTAACTCGTGGTACACCGGCTTGCAGGTCGGAATCGAGAAACGGATGTCGGCCCGGCACAGCTACCAGATCGCGTATACCCTGTCGTCGACCGAACGCAACACCGAAGACTTCAACTTCTTCCCCATGGATCAGCGCAACTACAACGGTGAGCGTGGGCCGGCGTCGAACGATTCGCGGCATCGGATGTCCGGCGCGCTGACGCTGTTCCTGCCCTGGGACATTCAGGCCAGCACGGTGGTGGCGACCCGCTCGGGTTTACCCTACAACGAGACCACGGGCGCCGACGACAACCGCGACACGCAGACCAACGATCGGCCCGCGGGCGTCGGTCGCAATGCCAGGCTGGGTGCCCCTTTGTTCCAGGCCGACTTGCGGCTCACCAAGGGGTTCACGGTGCGCGGCGTCGGCCTCGAGCTAATCGCCGAAGCCTTCAACATCACGAACCAGAAGAACTGGACCGGCTACGACGGCAACCGGCGATCGGCCACGTTCAACAAGCCGACCAACGGCGAGATCACGCGCCAGGTGCAGCTCGGGTTCCGAATCGACTTCTAGTCGGGGCCTGGGCCGCCGGCCGGGCCACAAGCGAGCAGGGTTCGTCATGTCAGTCGTTCGCGGCCTTGCTCCTGGTCACGGTGGCGTTCTCGACGATCGCAGCATACGTGTAGCCCGCGCCGAAGTCCTTGTCGGTCGCCAGCTTGCCCGAGATGGTCACGATGTCGCCCACCTTGACCGTCGCGCTGGTGGTGACGGTCAGGTCGTTGGTGCCGTCCCTGGCGCCGCCGGACCCATCCTGCAGGTGGATCCAGTTGCTGCCCATGATCCCGTTGTTGACCTTCATCACCCTGCCGCTCACGACGACCAGCTTGCCGGACAGCTCCTTGCGCCGCGCCCAGAGGTCGGCAATGGTGATGCCGCCGGGCTCGGGCTTGATCGGCGCGACGATCTGCGGGGCCGCGGTGGCCTGTGTGGGCTCGTGACTTCCCGCCAGCGCCAGGGCCGGCGTGCCGGCCGTTCCGGGCACGGCCACGCCGTTACGGGTCACGCCCGTTACGAAATAGATCAGCGGGAAGCGGCGATTGAGGGTCTTGCTGTTGAAGTTCTCCATGGGCATGTCGATCGTCGCGGAAATACGATCGCCGACCTTCACTGGAAGCTCGCCCGTGGCAATCCAGGAATCCTTCGACCCCGTTTGCAGGAGCGCGTAGGTGTAGCCGCCCGAGTTCATGGTTTCCGCGATGGTGCCGCTGATGGTTCCCGCGGCGGGGACCGCCGCCGGTGTCGAGGTGGCCGAGGGTGCGGATGTCGTGGCCGTGGCGACCGGTTCACGGCTGCAGGCCGCCACGCTGGTGGCGGCAAATAAGGCGACGATGAATGCGCGGTTCATGGGATTTCTCCTGTCGACGGATATAGACCCATGGTACCGCACGGGGCACACCTGCGCCGCCGCCGGGTTTGCGTGATACCGTTTCGCCAGGGCCGGGTAAGGTTCGCGACGGCCCGCAAAGCGAGCCAGTATTCATGATGGAACTGATTTCCCGCCCCTGGCCCTGGTACGTGGCGGGCACGTGTGTCGGCCTGACCGTGCCGGCATTGCTGTTGATGGGCAACAAGTCGTTCGGCATTTCGTCGAGCCTCCGGCACATCTGCGCCGCGTGCCTGCCGGCGAACATCCCGTTCTTCAAGTACAACTGGCGGCGGGAGGCGTGGAACCTCTACTTCGTGGCCGGCGTGCTGCTGGGGGGCATGATTGCGACGACCGTGCTCTCGAATCCCGAGCCGATCCTGATCGCCGCCGCCACACGCGCCCAACTGGCCGCACTTGGCGTGCGCGAGTTCGGTGGCCTGATGCCGGCCGACATCTTCGGCCCCGGCCAGGTGTTCACGCTGAAGGGGCTGGCGTTCATGGTGTTCGGCGGGCTGCTGGTTGGTTTCGGCACGCGCTGGGCGGGCGGCTGCACCAGCGGCCACACCATCATGGGCCTCTCCAACCTGCAGTGGCCGTCGCTGGTCGCGACCGTCGCCTTCATGACCGGCGGGATTCTCGGCACGTGGGTTCTGCTGCCCCTGGTGTTTCAGCTGTGAGCGCGCAGCCGGCCGAGCGGCCTTTCGTCTGCGAGGCCCCGAACGAGCAGGCAGCCCCGGAGAGCGCGCTCGCGAATGTGAAGTACCTGGCGCTCGGCACTTTGTTTGGCATCGTGTTTGTGAAGGCCGAAGTCGTGTCGTGGTTTCGCATCCAGGAGATGTTCCGGTTCTCGGCGTTCCACATGTACGGCGTGATCGGCGTCGCGGTGGCCGTCGGCATGCTCTCGGTGTTCCTGATCAAGCGCTTCAACATCAAGACGGTGCGCGGCGAAGCCGTCGTCATTCGCGACAAGACTTTCAATCACGGACAGATCTACGGCGGGTTGATTTTCGGCCTGGGGTGGGCGCTGACCGGCGCCTGCCCGGGCCCGCTGTTCGCGCAGATTGGCGCCGGCTACGCCGCCGTCGCGGTGACGCTCGCAAGCGCCGTCACCGGGACCTGGTTGTACGGCTACTTCCGGGAACGCCTGCCGCACTGACGCGGATTGGCCCGCGAAGTTACTCCGCGCGCAGCGCCACCAACGGGTCGACCCGTGTCGCGCGCCGCGCGGGGAGCCAGCACGCGACCCAGGCGACCGCGAGCAGCAGCGCCGGCACACCCAGCAACACGGGCAGGTCGGCTACGCCCCCCGCGAACAGGTGAAAGTCGACCAGCAGCGCCAGCGCCCACGCCAGCACTGCGCCGGCGGCAATCACGGTCATGCCTTCCTTGACGATCTGGCGCACCACGCCGTGCCGGTGTCGGCCTTCGCCTCCACCGTGAAAAAGCTGGCGCCGTTGCTCACGCCCGGTAACGGCCGCAACGTCACCGCCTGCAGCCACGAGAACACCGCGGTGTTGACCCCGATGCCGATGCCGATGGAGACGATGACGACCGCCGCCAGGCCGGGCGCGCGAAACACGGATCGAAGGCATTCGCGAATCATTGTCTGCGTATCTCGCCGGCCCCACCTAATACTGAGCCGGCTTCGGCGCCTTCCCAAACACCTCGACGATGGTCGCGGTGACGGTGCCGGTGTTCTTGAAGGTGTGCATGATGCCGCCCTTGAGGTCGACGACATCGCCGGCCTTCACCTCGACGGGCGGCTGACCTTCGATGGTCAGCACGAGCTGACCGGTCAGCAGCGTGAACACGTGATAGGTCGCGTCGGCGTGGTTGTGCATGCGGCGCACCGCGCCGGGCTCAGCCCAGTCGCGCAGTACGCGGAAATCCGGGCGATCCGTCACCACCATTGACGAGATGCCGGGATCGCCGGCCACCGCCCGGCCCTTCTCGGGTCCGCCGATGGCCTGTGCGAACGCGTTGGAGCTGATGAGCAAGGCACACGCGAAGAGAAGGGGCTTCGTCATGCGCAGAGTATACCCAAGCCCCAAGCCCCAAGCCCCAAGTCCACCCGCCTGTAACCGTAGCCGCCTATACTACCGTCGAGCATGGCGGACGAAGCCGAAATCCTGTTGTGGAGAGTTCCGAAATGACGACTGCCGCGCGCGGGCTCGAAGTTCGAGGCACGCTTGAAACCGACTTCGCCGATGTCCTGACCCCCGCCGCCGTGGCCGCGCTCGAGCACCTCGCGCCCTTCGATGGCGACCGCAAGAGGTTGATGGCCGAGCGGATCGAACGCCGCCGCCACCGTGCCCGGAACCAGCAGCGCATCGGCTTTCTCGACCCGGCTGCCCGGATTGGCCGCACCAGCCTCACCGTTGCCGATGCCCGCGAAGGCCGATTCACGGGCAGCGAGATACCGGCCGACCTGCAGCGGCAGTGGATCCAGGGCACCGGCCCGGCGGCGCGCCCGCACGTGCCGGTCGAGGTCGGCCTGCGCAACGTCGCGTACGCCCTGCTGTCGGGCGCCGATGGCTGGATGTTCGACGGCGAAGACGCCCTGGGCCAGGTGTCGGCGATGTCGCTGGAGAACCAGCGCAACCTGAAGCTGGCGATCCACGAGGATCCGCTGTTCCTGAAGGTGGCCGAACAGGTGGCCGCCGAGATGAACCAGTGGGCGGCGGACTTCTTCAAGCGGCCGATCATCGCCGACTGGCGCCGGCAGCTGCGCTTCACGACGAAGATCTTCCGCGCCCGCGGGTTGCACCTCGACGATCGCCAGGTCCGTCACCGGGGCGGCGACGGCTTCTCCGCGGCCATTGTCGATGCGGCGCTCTACGTCGTGAACAACCACCAGCGGCTGCGCGACTCGGGCGCGTCGGTGGTGCTGTACCTGCCCAAGATCCAGACCGCCGAAGAAGCCGCGCTCTGGAACGATCTCCTCGCGTCGCTCGAAGCCCACCTGGGCCTCGCGGCCGGCACGATCAAGACCTACGTGCTGGTGGAACAGGTCGAGGCCAGCTTCCAGTTGATGGAGATTCGCGCGGCACTGGGGCCGCGCTTCGTCGGCTTCAACACCGGCCGCTGGGACTACATCAACAGCGTGTCTGACGCGCTGGCGTGGGACCGCAGCTTCATCAACCCGAACATCGACGCCATCACCATGACCTACGGCTACATGCGCCAGTACGAGGACCGCGTGCGCCGGGCGGTGAACACCCCCGACCGCGAGGGCCGTTTCGCGCTGTGGCAGGGAGGCATGGAGCCGAACATCCCGGTGGGCTCGGCCGCCGGCGTGGCCGCCGGCATGAAGCGCGCGCTGGCCGGCGCCGCGCGCGAACAACGCGAGGGCGCCAGCGGCAAGTGGGTCGCCCACTGGAAGATGGTTCACATCGTCCGGCCCGTGTGGGAGCAGGCGGGTGAAGCCAACCAGTTGGGCCGGGCCTTTCCCCGGCTGACGTACACGGACGCCGATGCGGCCGGCCTCACGCAACTGGAACCCGCGCCCCGCACCGTCCGCGGAGCCCGCGACCTGATCAGCGTCGCCATCCAGTATGGCAATGCCTTTGGCCAGGGCCTGCAGGCCGCCGCGCTCAAGCCGGCCGACTTCTTCGGCAACGACGATGTGCTGTATTTGATGGAAGACATGGCGACCGGCGAGATCCGCTTGAGCATCCTGTGGGAGTGGCTGCACAAGCAGGCCGTGCTCACCGAAGGCGAGCACGCCGGCGAAGTGTTTTCAGCCGAGCTCTGCGCCCGGCTGATCGACGAGGAATACGAGAAGCTGCTCGAGGCCGGCAATCGCGACGTCCACGAGGTGTCGAAGACCACCACGCTGCCGATTGCCCGCGAGATTGTCGCGACTTACGTCATGGACGCGGCCAAGTTGCCGTGGTACATCGACCTCTTGAACATCAATCTCGGCAACCACGACCTGGCCGAAGCCCGGCGCCGCATCCGCATGCTCGCCGACGCCTTTCGCGCCGACGGCACGCGGATTACAGCCAACCTTGATTTCTGAAACCACCGATTAACACAGACTGTTCTGTGTTGCCCATCTGTGGCCCATCTGTGGCCTAGTTGCTTGCGGCGGCGCCGGACAGGGCCGCGATGTCGTTCTTCGCCGCGGCGCGTGCTCGTTGTACTTCCGCGGCCGCGTCGAGGTCAGGCTTCGAGGCCCGGATCGCCTGTTCCAGCGACTGGCCGTCGGTCAGCACGCGGTGCTTCAGCAGGATGAACGGCACCTGCGTGTTGCGCGCCGCATGGGCGATCGTCGCGAACTGCTCAGCGTCGGTAAAGCCCTCGACGGCCATTGGGAGCCTGGTGCCGCGAGCCAGCACCGGCTTCAGCCGGCTGTGCAGTTCTGGCGCCGACATGGGAATGGTCATCACCAGCTTCGGCGCTGCCGCCGTGTCGGCCGGCGTCGCGCGCGACACGCGGGCGCGGCGCGGCGTGGGCGCGGCAGCCTCTGGGGCCGGCGCCGTAGCCGAGGCTGCCACGGCGAAGGGCGCCGCCACGTCGGCGTCGCGGCCTGACGTCATCTCGGCGCCAATCCACGCGCCGAGCGCAACGCCGCCAACCAGGCCGAGCACCGCTGCCGAGGTTTTTCCTGTCTTCATTTCTCACCTCCATGAGACGAGCTCATGCCACAGGAGACTCCAAGAACCGTGCCTGTCCATTTCGTGAGGGAAAAAACGATCTTCGCCCTGTGTTCGTCGGACTTCTTACACGGTGAGGGTTAAGATGCGACTCATGCGCAAGTCACTGGTTGTCGTCGCCGCTGGATTGATTGCCTGTTGTGCTTCAACGCTGATCGCGCAGCAGCCGGCCGCCGCGCCGCGTCCGGTGCCGACGGGCCTGTGGGCGCCCAAGCCGATCGCGCCGCCCGGCTATGCGCCGCCCCAGAAGCCGTGGGTGAAACTCGCGGACCTGAAAGCCAGGCACAAGGGCGAGGCCAACTGGCACGAACTGCTGGTGGACGATGGCCGGCTCACCGCCGAGTATTTCTTTGTCGCCCCGGGCACGAAGCTGGGCCGGCGACTGCATCCCGACACGCGCGAGTGGTTTGCGGTGGTGGAGGGTGAAGTGCGCGTGGAGATCGAGGGGCAGGCGCCGATCACGGCCACGCGCGGATCGCTGGTGAACATCCCGCGGCAGACGCTGTACTCGCTGGAGACGGTCGGCACGGCTCCGAGCCTGCGGTTCGTCGTCAACGTCGCGCGCGCCAAGACGTTGTTTCCGCAAGAGGCGGCGCCGCCAGCGGCCGCGGCCGGCACGGCGTGGGTGCCCGTGACGCTCAACCGCACGCCCGGCCGCTACGACGAGTTCAACCAGCCGCACCTGAACATTCACGAAGCCGCGGCCGGTAACGAGAAGTACGCCGGCGGACGGTTCGTCCGCGACGACAAGTCGGAAATGCTCGTGCTCTACGGCCACGAGAAGAACCTGCCGCCGCTCGATCCGCTCGACAAGGGCCACTTCCACGCCGAGAGCGCGGAGTTCTGGCTCGTGTTCACCGGGCAGATTCGCTATGCCGTCGAAGGGCAGGCGCCCTTCGTGGCCAGCGAGGGGGATGTGGTCTACGTGCCGGCCAACACCTGGCACGCGACGCGTTACACCGGCCCCGATCCCTCCTGCCGCCTGTCGATCACCGAGTATGTGGGCAACGCGTTGTTGCTGGAACAACGCGTGCCCAAGTAATCAGCGGTCGTTCAACTTGATCGACCGCGCGACGCGGTTGAAGGCGACGGTGTATTCGTCGATCTCGCGATCGGGCGCCACCGCGAGGTGATAGAAGAGATTGCCGTCGGCCAGCAGCGTGGTGTAGACGTCCACGTGCTCGATGCCGCCCAGCACCGAACGGCCTTCGAGGGGCGTCAGGATCGCGGTGCGTCCCGACAGTTGCGTGGCGCGCTGCTCGCCGGCGATGCGCATACCCTGGTTGCTGCGGACGAAGCCATCGATCAGCGCGTCGGTCGCCTGCCGCAGGTCCCGCGAGGACGCGCGCGTCACGCCGAGCTCGACGCCGTGCGTCATCACGGTCTCGCCGTTGGCCGGACCGTACGCGTTCTGCGGCACGTACTTCACGGAGTTGTTCGACGCCAGAGCCGTCCAGTTCGTCGGGATGCTGACCTGGAAGAGCTGCCCACCCTGGACCGTTCGATACTGGCGGGCAGGCGGCGGCACGGGTTCGCCGACGCGGCCTACGGCCACCGGCTCGCGCGTGCCCTCGCCGCCGCCGCCACCACCACCGGCGCGCTCGAGCTCGGCCATGGTGCGGGCCGGGCCGAGCGACGCGAAGCGCGCGCGGGTCTGGATGAAGCCGCTGTCGTTCGGCCGCGGCGCGATGCGCAACATGCCCGCTTCCTGCGTGATGTACTGCGTGCGGTTGCCGGGATTCGGGTGGCTGCTGAGCCACTGGGGCGGGCCATTGCCGTTCTGCTTCTGGATCGTCTCGAACATGCGAGCGAGATCGCGCGGGTCGAAGCCGGCGCGCGCCATGATTTGCGCGCCCAGCAGGTCGGCCTGCTTCTCGTAGGCGCGGCTGTATTTCATCATCCAGGTGCCAATACCGAACTGCGAGCCCTGCGAGATGACCTGGCCGAGACCGCCGCCGACCACCGCCCCGGCAATGGCGCCGGCGAGCGCGCCGATCTGGAAGCCTTGCGCCTTGGTCGCGTTGGCGGTGCCGTGGCGCAACAGCACATGCGCCAGCTCGTGCGCCATCACGCCGGCGACTTCGCCTTCGCCACCCGCGGCTTCGATCATGCCGCGGTTGACGAACATGGGGCCGCCCGGCAGCGCGAAGGCGTTGATGTCCTTCAGGTTGACGGGCGTGAACGAGTAATCGAATTGCGGCTTGTTCAGGTCGGCCGGGGCCGCGCTCACCAGCCGTTCGCCGAGACGCTCCAGGTAGCCCTCGATCTGGTCGTCGGTGATGATCGGGTACTGCTTGCGCACCTCGGCGGCGGCCTCCTGCCCGATCTTGACGTCCTGCTCGACCGTGAATTTGTTCTTGGGCGGCGTGACCTTCGTTTGGGCGACCACGGTGGACGCGACCAGGGTGAAGACCAACGCCAGCCGGTTGTGCAGTTTCATCTCTTGTTCCTCACCTGGTTCTATTTCAAGATCCGCGCCGTCCGCAACCGTCCTCTGCAGGTGTTTTGAGCCCGACTCGAGACGATTTGGGCATCCAGGTGCTCACAAACGGTAAGACAGCAGAGGTGGACGCCGGTTTCCGGCACCCGGACCGGGCACGACCCTTGCTCTGTTAGGTCGACGTGAGCGCAATTGTCCGCGCTCGGGGAGTGAAAGATGAGAATTGGACTTGGAGTGATCGCCGCGGTGCTTTTGACCGCCAGCGTCACCGTCGCGCAAACCGGCACCGACATGGCATCCCTCGAACGCAAGGTTCAGGACGCCCAGTTGGCGCTTGCCCGCGTCGAACTCACGGGCAATTACCGTGAACTGAAAGACCTCGAAGACGAGATGGCCTACCTGCGCGTCAAGGCCCGCCGTGGCGAGACCGTCACCGCCCGCGAGCGCCGCGACCTGAGCGATCGGCTCGACCGCTACATCGCGCGCGTCGGCGGCACGGCGACCACGAACAACAACACCGCCTACGACCAGCGCGGTAACCGCGATCGCGATTACCGCCAGGGCAACTCGACCAACAACACCAACTCGACGAGAAACACCAACCCGTCGGCGCGCATCATCCCGGCCGGCAGTGAGCTCGACGTGAACCTCGTCACCGCGCTGACGTCCGACACCGCCAAGGTCGAAGACGCCGTCGAAGCGACGACCGTTGTTGACCTGTATCGGGGGGAAGAACTGCTGGTGCCGGCCGGATCGCGCATCACCGGCTACGTCTCCTCCGTGGATCGCGCCAGCCGCACCGATCGCAAGGGCGCGCTGACCATTGAGTTCACGCGCCTGTATGTCAACGGCCGCAACTACGACGTGCGCGCCCACGTGACGAAGGCACTGGAAAGCGGCGGCATCAAGAGCGAGTTGCCCGGCATCGCCGCCGGTTCCGGTATCGGCGCCATCATCGGCGGCATTCTGGGCGGCGCCAAGGGCGCCATCGCCGGCATCCTGATTGGCGGCGGCGGTGTCATGGTCGCCACCGAGGGCAAGGACGTCCACCTGCCCGAGGGCACCGTGCTGCGCGTGCGTTTCGAAGACGCCGTGCCGCTCACCCGGTAGAATCTGCAGCGGCGTGGCCGGCCTGTCAATCACCGGCCACGCCCTTCTGATCCCATGTCCGCCGCCAACCTGCTCGCCCTGCGTCTCAATAACCAAAAACTGAATCAACCCGACCTCGCCGCTGCCGCCGGCGTGGTGCAATGGATGGGGGCCGTGCAGGCGCAGGACTTTCCCGCCGCCAAGTGGGCGCTCTGCCTGCGCGTCCGCGGCGGCCTGCAGGACCTCGACGTCGAGCAGGCCTTCAACGACGGCACCATCCTCCGCACACACGTGCTGCGGCCGACGTGGCACTTCGTGACCCCGGCCGACATTCACTGGATGCTGAAGCTGAGCGCGCCCCGCGTGCATGCGGCCAGCTCGTACTACTATCGACAGACCGGCCTCGACGCCAGGGTCATCGGGCGCAGTTGCGCCATGCTGCAGCGCGCCCTCGACGGCAATCATTTCCTGACGCGCACCGAACTCGCCGTGCACCTCAGGCGCGCCAAGGTCCCGGCCGACGGCTTGAAGCTCGCCTACATCATGATGCACGCGGAACTGGAGGGCGTCATCTGCAGCGGGCCGCGCCGCGGCAGGCAATTCACTTACGGCCTGCTCGCCGAGCGGGCGCCAGGCAAGGCGCCCGACTACTCCCATGACGAGGCCCTGGCCGAGCTGGCCTCGCGCTACTTCCGCAGCCACGGTCCGGCGACCGTGCGCGATTTCGTGTGGTGGTCGGGCCTGACCGTGAAGGACGCGCGCACCGGCATTGCCGCCGCAGGGGCCGCGCTCGAGGAGTCCACTTTCGACGGCCGCGCGCACTGGGGACCCCGGGGAGGGCCGCCGCCGGCCAAGACCAGCGGCGCGTGGCTGCTACCGAACTACGACGAGTACCTGATCGCCTACAAGGATCGGGGCGCCGTGGTCGAGAGCGGCCGGACCGCCAACCTGGTGGCCCGCACCAATGGCGGCTTCTCGCATCACCTCGTCATCGACGGCCGCCTCGCCGGGGGCTGGCGGCGCACATTGAAGGGGCACCTCGTCGTGATCGAGGTGGCGCCGTACAAGCCCCTGACGCCCACCCAAAAGGGCGCGGTTGCCGCGGCGGCCGACCGCTATGGCGAGTTTCTCAACCAGCGCGCCGAGCTGGCCGTGGTCTGACCGGGGCGATGTCACATCGCCATTTGGGCGATGTCACATCGCCGTTTGGGAATGCCGGTCCGGCCAGAGCCGGACACTGGCACCCGCGGCGGCGACGAGATCAACATCGCGCGCAAGGGCAGGGACTACGGCTGGCCCACCATCGCCTACGGCATCGAGTACCGCGGCGGTCCCATCACGGGCGGCATCACGCAGCAGGCCGGCATGGAGCACGGTCAGCGAGATCGTCGAACTCGAGTGTTGGCTGAGCAGAAGAAAGTAGATGATGTGGTGATCTGGTGATTTCGTGGTTTGGCGATTTCAAATCACGAGATCACCAAATCACGAGATCACCACGTCATTTCTTCCCCGTATCGACCTTGCCCTTGAGGGTGGCGCCCTCTTCCATCACGAACGTCGGCGCGTTCACGTCGCCTTCGACCGACGCCGTCGCCTTCAGCTCGACCCGCGCCGCGCCCATCACGTTGCCGACCACCGTGCCGCTCACGGTCACCACCTTGGCGGCCAGGTCGGCGACCACCGACGCGTCCGGGCCAATCGTCAGGCTGTGATCGCCCAGCTCGATGGTTCCCTGCACCTGCCCGTCGATCACGAGGTCCCCGGTCGAGACCACGTCGCCACGCACCAGGATCGAGCCGCTGATCCACGCCGCTCGCCGCCGTTCTTCCATGCCCTGCCTCCACTCGTGCGGGGTCGGCTCGTTCCGTCGGAACCAGCCCCCGCCACGCCTGCCTGCTGATGGTATGTCAGGAGGTGGCGCGGTGAACGAAGGCTTCGATCTGATCGGCGCCCATCGCGCCGGCCGTGGGCGAACACGGCCAGCGTCGGGATCGAAAGACAGGCCGTAATGATGCCGCGGTCGTCGCTTTGGAGGCTCATACCCGGTTGGATGCAAACTCCGCGCTAATCGGGTACACGGTGCCCAGCGTCGTACCCCCCGCCATGGCAGCCAAGCGCCGGTACGGCGCCGTTCAAAACGTCTGGCGGGCGACCCACTCACGATAAAGGGAGTCGCTGGCGGCATAGCGATTCCCTTCCTTCATGACGATGTCCTGGCGGACCAGGGCGGCGAGGGCGGCCTGGACGGTGGAGGCGCCCGGCAGCCGGTGACGGGTGCGCACGTCGGCCGGCAGCAGCTCGCGGCCCTCCTCGAGCACCAGCGCGCGCAACACCGCGCGCTGCGGCAGGGTGAGCCGCTGCCATGATTCCTCGGCTGGCCGGCGTGTCGGCGGCAATCAGCCCCCCGCCTTGACAGCCGCCAATTAAATGAACGACCATTAATTTCTTATGGCCCGCCCCAAGAACGCCGACGGCCAGCGCACCCGCCAGGCGATTCTCGACGCCGCCCTCGACCTGTTCGCCGACAAGGGCTACTTCGGCACCAGCCTGCGCGACGTGGCGGCCGCCGTCGGCGTCCGCGAAAGCGCCCTCTACAACTACTTCGCCGGCAAGGAGGCGTTGTTCGAGGCGCTGCTCGCGGCGCACCAGCACACCAAGTCGGAGCGGCTCACCGCCTTCGTCGACGGCCCGCTCGCCGACGGCCGGGCGCTGCTCGAGCAGCTGGCGATCACCACGCTCGAGGGCTTCGTCGAGCCCCGCGAGCAGAAGCTGTTTCGCATCCTGATGTCCGACGGCGTGCGGCTGGCCAAGGTCGGCCGCATCAACCTCTACGAGCGCATGGCGAGCACCCGGCATGGCGTGGCCGGCATCCTCGCCCGGCTGATCCGCGAGGGCTGGTTGCGCAAGGCCGATCCCGAGTTGATGGGCCTGGCCTTCATGAGCCCGCTCGTCCTCTGGCGGCAGCTGCATGCCATTGACGCCGACCTGCCGATGATTCGCCACCCGCGCAAGTTCGCGCGCCAGCACGTCGACCTGTTCCTGCAGGGCGCGGCCCTGCCGGCCGCCCGCCGGCCCGCCGCTGCGCCCCGTCCGCGCGCGCGCGCCGCCAAGACCCCTTCACGTCAGGCCGCGTCCCGGCGCCAATCGCACGAACCTTAAAGGAGCGCCGCCCGTGTCCCGCCGAATTCTCGTCCTTGCCGTTCTGAGCGCCGCGCTGGCCGCCGCCTGTGGCCGCGCCGGCGCCGACTCGTCCGCGACCTCGGCCCAGGCCGTCGCGGTCACCGTCTCGGCCGTCGACGTCGTCGAGCAGCCGATCCAGCGGTTCATCCGCGTCAGCGGCACGCTCACGGCGCAGGAAGAGGCCGACGTCGCCGCGGAAGTGGCCGGCCGGATCGTGGCCACGCCGGTGGAGCGCGGCAGCCGGGTCGGCGCCAACGACACCCTCGTCCGGCTGCTGGCGTCGGAAGGCGAGGCGCAGGCGATCGAGGCGCAGGCCAACGCCGCGCAGATCGAGGCCCGGCTCGGCATTGCCGACGGCGCGCCGTTTGCCGTCGAACGCGTGCCCGAAGTGGCCAACGCCCGGGCGACGGTGCAGTTGCAGCGCACCGAGTTTGCGCGGGCCACGCGGCTGCACGACCAGAAGCTGCTGTCACAGGCCGAGTTCGACCAGCGCGCCGCCCAGAACGAAGCGGCCGAACGCCAGCACGACATGGCCCGCAACACCGCGGCCCAGCAATATCAATCCCTGCTCGCGGCCCGCGCCCGCGTGACGCTGGCGCAGAAGGCGCTGGCCGACACGACCGTGCGCGCGCCCTTTGCCGGCGTCGTCGGCGAGCGGTTCGTGTCGGTGGGCGATTACGTGACGCGCGGCACCAAGGTGGCGACCGTGATGCGCGTGGACCCGTTGCGCGTGGAGTTGACGGTGCCCGAGCAGTTCGTCTCGGCGATTGCCACCGGCCGCTCGGTGACCTTCGAGGTCGATGCCTATCCCGGGGAGACCTTCGCGGGCGAAGTCCGCTACGTGTCGCCCTCGGTGGCGGCCAACACCCGCGCCCTGACGCTCGAGGCGATCGTGCCGAACGGCAGCGGCCGCCTCAAGCCCGGGTTTTTTGCCACCGCGCAGATCGAGCAGGCGGCCATGCGCCCCGGCCTGCTGGTGCCGGCCACGGCCGTGCGCTCGGTGTCGGGCACGGCCCGGGTGTTCGTGATTGCCGGCGGCCGCGCGGAAGAACGCGTCGTCATGATCGGCCAGGCGGTGGGCGATCGCGTGGAGATCACCAGCGGCCTGACCAGGGGCGAACGCGTCGTCGCCAGCGGCGCCGACCGCATGGTCGACGGCGTGCGCGTCGTCGTGAGGTAAGCCATGCAGTGGTTGGCCGAGGTCTGCGTCAAGCGCCCCGTCTTTGCGTGGGTCCTCGTCCTGTCGTTGACGGTGGTCGGCCTGTTTGCGTTTGGCCGGCTGGGCGTCGACCGCTTTCCCAACGTCGACATCCCGACCATTTCGGTGACCACCCGGCTGCCGGGCGCGGCGCCTGAGCAGATCGAGACCGAGGTCACCGACAAGGTCGAAGAAGCCGTCAACACCATCAGCGGCATCGACACCCTCACCTCGACCTCGTCCGAAGGCGTATCGCAGGTGGTGATCTCGTTCAAGCTCGAGAAGAACGCCGACACCGCCGCGCAGGAAGTGCGCGACCGCATCAACCGGGTGATTCCGCGGCTGCCGCGCACGGTGTTGCAGCCCACGGTGGAAAAGCTCGACTTCACCGCGTCGCCGGTGATCACCGTGGCGGTCACGGCCGACAAGCCCGTGCGCGACATCACCGAGTTTGCCGACAGGATTCTCCGCCGGCGCCTTGAAAGCTCGGACGGTGTCGGCGAAGTCGTGGTGATCGGCGGCCGCAGCCGGCAGTTGAACCTGTGGCTCAACACCGCCCTGATGCGGGCGCAGAAGCTGTCGGTGAACGACGTCGCCCGGGCCCTGCAGGCGCAGAATGCCGACATCCCCGGCGGCCGCATGGACCAGGGCGCCCAGTCGGTGACCCTGCGCACGCGCGGCCGCCTGGAGACCATCGACGCCTTTGGCGACGTCGTGGTGCGCGAGGTCGAGGGCCACCCGATCCGCCTGCGCGACGTGGCGCGCGTGGAGGACGGCATGGCCGAGCCGCGCACCCAGGCCAGCGTCAACGGCGAGCCGACCGTGCTGCTGCAGATCCGCAAGCAGTCGGGCACCAACACGGTGGAGGTCGCCAACAACGTCAAGCAGCGGCTGGCCGACCTGCAGACCATCCTGCCCGCCGGCTACGAGCTGCGCATCGTTCGCGACGAGGCGCAGTTCATCGAGGCGTCGATCGCCAGCGTCGAGGAACACCTGATCGTCGGCTCCATCCTGGCCGCCATCGTGGTGTTCCTGTTCCTGGGCAACGTCCGCTCGACGGTGATTGCCGCCATCTCAATTCCCACTTCGATCGTGGCGACCTTCGCGCTGGTCTGGTACATGGGCTTCACGCTCAACATGCTGACCATGCTCGCGCTCACGCTCTCGGTCGGCATCGTCATCGACGATGCGATCGTGGTGCTGGAGAACATCTTCCGGTTCATCGAAGAAAAAGGCATGCCGCCCATGCAGGCAGCGGTGGAAGCGACCAAGGAGATTGGGCTGGCCGTGATGGCGACCACCTTCTCGCTGGTGGCGATCTTCGCCCCGGTCGGGTTCATGAGCGGCATGGTCGGCCGCTTCATGCAGAGCTTCGGCCTGACCATGGCCTTCGCCGTGCTGGTGTCGTTGTTTGTCAGCTTCACGCTGACGCCGATGATGTCGGCCTACTGGCTCAAGCCGGCGGTCAAGGGCGCGCACGGCGATTCCAAGCACAGCAGGCTGTTCGATCCGCTCGATCGCGGCTACACGCGCATGCTGCAGTGGGCCATGATGCACCGCGGCCTGGTCGCCGTGGGCGCCGTGCTGGTGCTGCTGTCGAGCGTGCCGCTGTTCCGGTTCACCGCGGTCAACTTCACGCCCGAAGACGACCAGTCACAGTTCGACATCACCATGCGCGCGCCCGAGGGCACCAGCCTGGCGTCGATGGAGGTGCTCGCCAACCGCGTCAGCACGGCCGTGCGCGCGATTCCCGAAGTCGAGTTCACGCTGGTCACGGTGGCCGGCGACGCCGCCGGCACGCTGAACACGGCCAGCATGCTGGTGCGCCTGCATCCGATCGAGGCGCGCTCGCGCGACCAGTTCGAGGTGATGGCCGAGGTGCGCGAGAAGATCCTGCCCGCCTACATCAACGCCGGGATCCGGACCGCCGTGCAGCAGGGCGGCGGCCCGGGCGGCGGCGGTGGCGGCATCCAGCTCATGATCCAGGGGCCGGACCTCAAGCAGTTGGAGAAGTACAGCGAGCAACTGCGCGAGAAGGCGCTGGCCATTCCCGGGTTGGTCGACGTCGATACCACGCTGAACCCCGGCAAGCCCGAAATCTCGGTCTACCTCGATCGGCCGAAGGCCTCGGACCTGGGCGTGTCGGTGGCCGACGCCGCCGACGCGATTCGGCTGCTCGTCGCCGGCGACCAGGTGACGACGTTCAACGACGCGGGTGAGCAGTATGAAGTGCACCTTCGCGCCGAGGAAGCCAATCGCAGCACGACCGAGGCGATTGCCGGCCTGCCCGTGCCCTCGTCCCGGCTGGGCATCGTCAGCCTCGACAACATCGCCTCGTTTGCCCGCAGCGACTCGCCGGCCAGTATCAGCCGCATGGGGCGGCAGCGGCAGGTCACCCTCAACGCCAACATGCTGCCGGGCACCTCGCAGGGCGCGGCCCAGGAGCAGATTGCCGCCGCCGCGGCCGAGCTCGACTTCGGCCCCGAGTACCGCGCCGACTTCGCCGGCCGCTCCCGCGAGCTGAACCGCACGGCGACCGCGTTCCTCACGGCCATCGCGCTGTCGTTCATCTTCATGTACTTGATCCTGGCGGCGCAGTTCGAATCGTGGCTGCACCCGGTGACGATCCTGCTGTCGCTGCCGCTGACGCTGCCGTTCGCGTTGCTGTCGCTGATCATCTTCCAGCAATCGCTCAACATCTTCTCGGGCCTCGGCCTGCTGGTGCTGTTCGGCGTCGTGAAGAAGAACTCGATCCTGCAGATCGATCACGCCAACCAGTTGAAGGAGGCCGGCATGAACACCCACGACGCGGTGGTGCAGGCCAGCCGCGACCGGCTGCGGCCCATCCTGATGACGACCCTGGCGTTTGTCGCGGGCATGATTCCGCTGGTGGTGTCGCAGGGCGTGGGCTCGGCCACCAACCACGCCATCGGCTGGGTTGTGATCGGCGGCCAGACCATGGTGCTGTTGGTCACACTGCTGGTGACGCCCGTCGCGTACTCGCTGTTCGACGAGCTGCAGGGCGCGCACGCGTTCGCCCGTGGCTGGAATTGGCTGCGATCGCGACGCGCGGCTCAGCAGCCCGTCACACCGTTATGAACGGGCCGCCTGGGCCAGGCTCCCGCGGACTGCTGCGCGATTTGTCAGTGCCTGGCGAGGTACTGCTGCATCACTCGCCAAAGAGCACGGCCGACCAGAATCACGCATGGTTCGTCACCGGGCCTCAGTGGTGCTCACGAGTGGCGGCGCGTTGGTTTGCGGCACATGGCAGGCCGTGCAGTTCCAGCGCGCGCCGGCCACCTGCGAGCGCGCGACGCCGGGGGCCTCGCGCGTGTCCACGAAGTGGCTTGCCGGCGCCGGCGGCGGCCCGGTGCTGGCGCCCGCGCGGCCATGACATCGCACGCACGCGTTGTTCCGTCCGGTGATGGGAGTCAGCCCGCGGATGGTGTGCGGCACGAGCGGCGGCGCGCCTTCCCACGCGCGCGGGAGCCGCTGGCTTTGGCCGGGCCGCTTGTCGTTGTACTCGTACACGGGCGGCGCAGCAGTCGCCGGAGGCCCGTCCGTCGGGGCTTGTCCGAGGAGGACTGGCGGCGCGGCCAGCAGCGCCAACATCGAGAGGTACACCTGCCGTCGCACGATTACCCTCCAGCCGCGGTCGGGTTGGTGGCCCGCACCACCCGGACCGCGCATTTCTTGAAGTCGGTTTGCTTCGAGATGGGACAGGTGGCGTCGAGCGTCACCAGGTTGATGAAAACGTTCTCGTCGAACCAGGGCACGTACACCATGCCGCGCGGCATGCCGTAGCGCCCTTCGGTCTCGACGCGCACCCGCACCCGGCCGCGACGGGACTCGATCCAGGCCGTGTCATGGCGCGACAGCCCTCGCGCCTTGGCGTCCTCGGGATGCATGAAAAGCAGCGCCGCCGGCACCGCGCGGTGCAGCTCGGGCACGCGGCGGGTCATCGTGCCCGAATGCCAGTGTTCGAGGACGCGGCCCGTGCTGAGCCACAGGTCATAGGTGGCATCGGGCGTCTCGGGAGGTGCGGCGTATGGGCGGAAAAAAATCTTGGCCTTGCCGGCCAGCGACACCGGCGGCCCGGGCGCGGGGCCGTGCTGGTCGCCCGAGGGCAGCGACTTCATCGCCGGTCCGTAGAAATCGATCGCGGAGCCGGCGGGCACGTAGGGGTCGTATTCGCCGTTGAAGCGCCAGGGCGTCTCCTTGCCGTTGACCACCGGCCATCGGAGCCCGCGCACGTCGTCGGCGAGGTAAGTGTCGAACGATGCGAGGTCGTGCGCGTGGCCACGGCCGAACGACGCGTACTCCTCGAAGAGCGCCTTCTCAGGAAACCACCCGTCTCCGAGATGGGCCGCGGTGTCGTTGGCGTGGCCCTTCGCCACGGGATCCGGCCAGGCCACCTTGCGTCCGGCCGGCGTCGCGAAGAGCGCCTCGTACAGCGTGGTGCCCGGCGCCAGGCCCTGAGCCTTCGCACCCTCGATCACGTCGGGCAGCGTGCCGTCCGTGAACCCCTGGGCGGCCAGGCCCGGCACGTGCTGGCGCCCCCAGACATCGGCAATCGTGAAGCGCTTCGAGAACTCGAGCATCTGCCACAGGTCAGAGCGCGCCTCGCCAGGGGCGGACACCTGCTGGCGCCAGAGCTGCGTGCGCCGCTCGCTGTTGCCGTAGCCGCCCCACTTCTCGAAGATCATGGCCGACGGGAGCACCAGGTCGGCCACGCGCGTCGAGATGCCGGGGTAGACGTCCGATACGACGATGAACGCGTCGAGCTTCCGCGCCGCTTCAACCCAGTGGCCGGCGTTGGCCGTGGACTGGAATGGGTTGGTCACCTGCACCCAGAGCCACTTGATGCGACCATCCTCGAGGTCGCGCATCATCTGGGTGATGTGGCTGCCCGGTCTGGGATTGATCGTCCCGGCCGGCAGCCGCCACACCTCCTCGGCGCGCCACCGGTCGGCGGCGCTCTCCACGGTCATGTCCGCCGGCAGCCGGTTCGCGAACGTGCCCACCTCGCGGGCCGTTCCGCAGGCGGAGGGCTGGCCCGTCAGCGAGAAGGCGCTGTTGCCTGGCTTGGCGTACTTGCCCGTGAGCAGATGCACCATGTACGCCTGCTCGTTGAGCCACGTCCCGCGCGTGCTCTGGTTGAAGCCCATCGTCCAGAACGAGACGACCCTTCGTGCGCGGTCGGCGTAGGCGTCGGCCAACTGCACGAGCTTGGCCTTGAAGTCGTCCAGGGGCTCGTCGGCCCGTCCGCGCGCGAGAGCGGCGACGAAGTCGAGGGTGTAGGGCTCCACGGCCTTGCGGAATTCGTCGAACGAAATGAGCCAGTGGTCGTTGGCCTGCGCGCTTCTGGCTTGCGGCACCGCACGACCCGCGTCGGCGGTCCGCCCCTGCCCCACGGCTTCGTCCCGGGTGAGGACATGCGCGCGCTGCTCGGCGCGCGTGTCCCGCTCGGCCGGAGACATGCCGCGGTCGTCGTCGCGCAGCCCGTATCCGATGTCGGTGGGCCCGGCGGCGAACACGCAGTGGCTGTCGACGAACTCGCGAGCGACCGCGCCGCGGGCGATGATTTCGCGCGCCAGGTAGTTCCAGATGGCCAGGTCGGTTTGCGGCCGGAACACGATCTCCACGTCGGCCAGGGCCGAGGTGGGCGTGGTGAACGTCGTCAGGTGAATGATGCGGTAGCCGGGGTCGGCCAGCTTGCGCGCCATGACCCGCGCCCACAGCATGGGGTGCATCTCGGCCATGTTGGCGCCCCAGCTGACGACGGTGTTGGTGAACTCGATGTCGTCGTAGCAACCGGCGGGCTCGTCGATGCCGAAGGTCTGCATGAATCCCGCGACGGCCGAGGCCATGCAGTGGCGGGCGTTAGGCTCGAGGTTGTTGCTGCGCCAGCCGGCCTTGACCAGCTTGGCGGCGGCGTAGCCCTCCTGAATGGTGTATTGTCCCGACCCCATCACCGCCACGCCGGTGGGCCCCAGTTCCTTGTGGACGCGCTTGAACTGGCGCGCCATCTCGTCGAACGCCCGTTCCCACGTGACCGGGGCGAAGGCGCCCTGCTTGTCGAAGCGGCCGTCCTTCATGCGCAGCAGCGGCGTTGTGAGCCGGCCCTCGCCGTACAGGATCTGGGCGTTGGCGTAGCCCTTGACGCAAAGCAGCCCACGATTGACCGGGGAGTCGGGGTCGCCCTTTACCGCCACGACCCGGCCCTCGTTGGTGGCAATTCGCAGGCCGCAACCGGTGCCGCAGAAACGGCAGACGCCCTTGTCCCAGCTCCACGACTCCTGGCCGTCCCGGGCGAGTGCCGCCAGGCCGGTGGGCAGCTGCAGTCCAGCAGCGGCGGCCGCGGCCGCCGCGGCACTGGCCCGGAGGAACGTGCGCCGGCTATGGCCCATCATGTGGCACCGCCTGCCGAGGAGGCCTCAGGGTCGGCGCCGTCAGCGTCGACGTAGTGACACACCATGGCCACCGACACGACGTGTGGCAAGCCGGCGATGGCGGCGTGCCCGTCCTCCTGACCTTCAAGCGAGGGCGTTTCGAGAGTGGTGACGAGGCGCCCCCCCGCATCGTCTCGGACGTGCACGGCCACGCCGGGAACGGCGGCCAGGCTGCGTTCGACGGAATCAAGATGGCCCAGCCGCACCGTGACGAGCAGGCCCGACACGTGCACCTGCCGATAGGTGGAAGCCAGCATCACGTCAATGTTGGGCGTCGGCGCCCCGTTCTGCCATGACGGCCGTCATATGGCGAGGAGCCGCAGCGGCGTCACGGGGTTCCGCGCCGTTGGTCTCGACCGCTGCTGTAAAGTAGCGGCGTGACACAACTACCGGCCGCCGCCCGGGCCGAGCTGGCGCCCGATGGCCGGCTGCGCGCCGCGCTCAACTACGCCAACACGCTGCTGATCTCGTCCCGGGGCGCGGAGCCCACGGGCGTGGCCCCGGATCTTGCCCGCGAGCTCGCGACGCGGGCTGGAGCATCGGTCGAGTTCATCGCCTACGCCAACGCCGGCTTGGCCGCCGATGCCGCCGCCACCGGCGCGTGGGACATCGCCTTCATCGGCGCCGAACCGCAGCGGGCCGGCGAGATTGCTTTCTCGCCCGCCTACGTCGAGATCGAAGCCTCGTACCTGGTGCCAGCGGGATCCCCGCTATTGCGGATCGAGGACGTCGACCGTGACGGCGTCCACATTGCCACCGCAGCTCGCGCCGCGTACACGCTGTTCCTGCAGCGGACGCTTCGCCATGCGGCGCTGGTCGAAGCCGAAGGCCTGCCGGGCGCGTTCGCGCGGTTTGTCGAGATGAAGCTGGACGCGCTGGCGGGGCTCAAGCCTAACCTGTTGGCGGATGCCCCGAGGGTGCCGGGATCGCGGGTGCTCGACGGGCGCTTCACCGCGGTCCAGCAATCGATGGGCGTGCCGAAGCCGCGAGCGGCAGCGGCGGCTTACCTGAGGGGCTTCGTCGCCGAGATCACCACGGCCGGCCTGCTGCGCGATCTCATTGCGCGCCATCGCGTCGACGGTCTTTCGATTGTGAAGTAGAAGTGAGAAGTGAGAACGTTTTCTTTTCTCACTTCTCACCTCTCATTTTTCACTGCTTGTACGGCGGCCGCGCCAGCCACTCCTGCGGCAGGTCGCCGATCGGCGCGCCCGGAGGGGCCGGGGACGTCGGGATCAGCTTCTGCGCGTCAGCCGTCGGCCGCTCGAGGAAGCGCTTGATGTCGGCCGCCAGCAGCGTGTGCGCGGCGACGTCCGACTCCGAACGGCCGACTTCGGCCCGCAGCCGCGCCGCCAGCCGCTGCAGCTTGTAAGAGGCAATCGCGCGCACCTGGGCGTTCGGCGCGGCGCTTGCCAGCCACATCACGCGATCGACCAGCACGCGCTCGGTGGCGCGCCGCACTTCGGCCTCGTAGGTGCCAGAGGTCGTCGCGTCGAAGGTCGCCTTCACGAGCTTGTCAATCACTTCGCCCAGCCCCGGCAGGGCCTGGTCCACGGCGTACTGCGCGACCATGCGCGAGGCGCGATCGGGTTGCAGCATGAAGCCGATGGTGACGTCGGCGGCAATCGCGGCCGGGTTGACCGGGTCGAAGCCCTCGCCGGTGGTGCGCGGGAACAGTTCGCGATGCATGCCGTAGCCGGGCGGGCGCGGCGGAATCAGGTCGAGGACCTTCTTCGGGATGGTGAGCTCCGACGGCTTCAGCGTCGCCGACAGCACGTCGATGGTCTTGCGCTGCGACTCGCCCGACACCCAGGTCGTCGGCGCGCGGCCGTCGCCGCGCATGGCGTAGACGAAGTCCTGGCCGGCGATCATCGAGGCGGCGCCTTCCACCGCGTAGCGGTGATACATGTAAATCGGGACCAGCGGCTCCTCGATCATCACCGTGGGCACGCCGGGACGGATGGTGTTCTCGCCGAGGTTGTTGAGCGCAATCCGGCGCACGCGCATCAGCCGCGCCAGCTCGGCTTCCTGGTTGACGCCGTTCGACCACTGCTCGACGCGGGGATGGATGTCGGTGTCCTGGTTGGTGAAGTACTTCAGGTCCGCCGCCCATGCATCGTCGAGGATCTTGGTCAGCGCCGCCTTTTCGTTGGTGCCGCCCGGGAACTCGCGATAGCCGTAGTTGATGGCGACCTTGTCCCACGCACCGATCTCGGCGGTGTACGCCTGCGAGAGATCGAGCGTGCCGTCCTCCCGGATCGTGCTGAGGGGGTGGGGATAGTCCATCACCGAGATGCGGCCCGTGCTGCTGTCGTAGTAGTTGTGGCCGAGGCCCAGCGTGTGACCGACCTCGTGCGCCGACAGCTGCTTGATGCGCGCGAGCGCGGTGTCATACAGGACCGACGGCCGCTCGTCGCCCTTGACGTACGGCGACAGCAGGCCCTCGAAGATCATGTAGTCCTGGCGATCGCGCAAGGAGCCGAGCGTGACCGTGGCCTTGATGATCTCGCCGGTGCGCGGATCGGACACCGAGCCGCCCGTGCTCCAGCCGCGCGTGGAGCGGTGCACCCAGTTGATCATGTTGTAGCGGATGTCCATCGGGTCGGCGCCTTCGGGCAGAATGTCGACCTTGAAGGCATTGCGGAAGCCCGCGGCCTCGAACGCCTGGTTCCACCAGCTCGCGCCCTCGATCAGCGCCTTCTTGACATCTTCGGGCGCGCCCGAATCCACCCAGTACTGAATCGGCTTGATCGGCTCGCTCACCGCCGCGGCGGGATCCTTCTTCTGCAGGCGATGCCGGCGCACGTAGCGGAACTGCATGGGCTCGCCGATCGGCGTGCTGTAGTCCACGAACGTCAGGCCGCCGTAGCCGGCGCGCGGATCGTCGTAGCGCGGCTGGTAGTTGTTGTCGGGCAGCTCGACCAACGAGACGTGCTCGCGGAGCGTCACCGCCTCGGGCGAGGGCGTGACGCTGGCCACCGAACCGGAGAACAGGCCGCCGCCAAAGCCGCCACCACCACCGCCGCCGCCACCGGCCGCGCCAATCGGCGCCGGGCCCTGCGCCGGTCCGCCGCCACCACCGGGGCCGCCGCCCGTTGGTTCGTTCACGAAGGTCAGCACCACGTCGACCTCGGTGTTCTTCGGGAAGTTCCTGGTGTTGGGCGCAAACACCGTGCTGCGCGCGCGGTCGATGCGGTAGTTGCCGGGCCGCAGGCGGCTGGCCGCGTTGTACCAGTCGCGCATGTAGAAGTCGGTGGCGTCAACCAGCACCCGGTCACCGGTCATGCCGATCACGGTGAATCCCCACAGCACCGACTTCGCAAACGAATCCTCGACCGACTTGCGCTCGAGCGGGTTCGTGCTGCTCGACCGGAACGACAGGTTGCCCTGCACCAGCATCACCTTGCGGCCCACCCGCTGGAACTGGACGATGCGGCTGCCGCCGCCCTGGCCGCGATCGAGGCCGATGTCGTTGGAGCCGAGGCCGGCCGACAGTCCGTTCGAGAACAGGAAGTCGGTGTTGAACCGCGGGATCTCCATCAGGAGCTGTCCCGAGTCCTCACCCCAATACAGAGGAAAGTAACCATCGAGCTTGGTGAATCCAGCCACCCGGGACTCGATGGTTCCGAGCGGGGCCGGCGACTGCGACGGCTGCTGCGCGACCAGCGCAGGACCCGCAAGCAAAATGGAAACGATAAGCAACGCGCACTGTTTGAGCATGACCAATCCTCGGCTGACATTCTATGCGAACCTGTCTGCCCTCTGGCCGTCGGCTACACTGCTACGGTCGTGGCGTGGCTGTTCCTCCTGGCGTATACGTGTTCCGGTCTCGCCGGACTGATCTATGAAGTGAGCTGGACGCGGCTGCTCACCTTGCATATCGGCCACACCACGGCGGCGGCGAGCGCGGTGGTGGCCGCGTTTCTGGGCGGGTTGGCCGCGGGCGCCGCGGCCATGGGCCCACTCGCGTCAAGGCTCACACCACGGCAGAGCCTGCGGACTTATCTGGGCCTTGAAGTCGGCGTCGTCGTGGCCGCCGCGTTGCTTCCCCTTGAACTGTCGTCGCTGACACCGCTCCTGCGGTGGGCGTATGTGGACGGGGACCCCAGCCTGTTGTTCCCCGTCATCCGCGTCGCCGCTTGCCTGGTGATGGTGTTCATTCCGGCCCTGGCGCTGGGCGCGACGTTCCCGCTGGCGATTCGATGGTTCTCGGCGGGGTCTGCACACCCGGCCCGGCAGGGGAGCCTGCTGTATTTCCTGAACACGGCCGGCGCGGCCGCCGGCGCGTTGCTGGCGGGCTTTGTCTTCATCCCGCAATTGGGCATCGCGAAGACGACGTATATCGGCATGGCGGCAAGCTTGCTGGCCGCGGCCTGCGTGTTGGTGGTCCTGAGGGCGCCTGATGCGCTGCCGGCGCCGGCACCGGCGCCCACCGCGAAGAAGCGGCGGGCAACGGCCGTCGTCGTGGAGGCGGTCTCGCCGGATCGCGCCTGGTTGCCGGCCGTCGTGCTTGGCCTCTCGGGGTTTGCCTCGCTCATCCACGAGATCGCCTGGACCCGCATCCTCTCGCTGGTCCTCGGCCCCACTACTTACGCCTTCGCGGCGGCCCTGGCCGCGGTGATTACCGGTGTCGCGCTTGGGTCGGGCGCGGGCGCGTGGGTGGTCGCCCGCACGCGGCGCCCTGCCGCGTGGCTGGCAACGGTGCTGTCGCTGGCCGCCGTCATCACGAGTTGGACCTACTCGCTCGCCGGCAACCAGATCCCGATCATGGTCGCCCGCCAGGTGGCGGGTTCGTCGAGCGTCTTCGATCAACTCCTCGCCCAGGCCGCCCTCCTGACGGCCGCCCTCGTCGTGCCGACCGCCGCCTGCCTCGGCGCGGCGTTTCCGCTCGCGCTCTCGCTGGCCAGCGATCCCGCGCGCGCGGCGGCGGCGCGGTTCAGCCTCGTCTATGCCGTGAACACCGTCGGCGCCGTATCCGGCTCGCTGGCCGCCGGCTTCTGGTTCATCCCGCGCCTGGGCCTGCAGCCCACGCTGTGGGCCGCGAGCGGCTGCCTGGTGCTGGCCGCGCTCATCGTGTTGATCAGGGCCGAGATGTCGCGCGCCTTGCGCGTGTCGGGCGCCGTCATGGCCGCGGCGACCGCCTTGCTCATCGTGTTCAGCCCGTCCTGGGACCGGGAACTGCTGGCCAGCGGCGTCTACATGTATGCGCCGTATGTTCCGGCCGACCTGGACCTGGCCACCCAATTGAAGGCGGGCACGCTGCTGTTCTACCGCGAGGGCGCGTCGGCCACGGTGTCGGTCAAGCGGCTGACCGGCACGACGACGCTGGCGGTGGATGGCAAGACGGATGCGTCGAACCGCGGCGACATGCTGACGCAGAAGCTGGTGGCGCACCTGCCGCTGCTGCTGCACCCCAACCCCAGGGAGGTCGCCATCATCGGGCTGGGCAGCGGCGTGACGGTGGGCGCCGCGCTCACGCACCCCATCACGCGGGCCGACGTGCTGGAGATTTCGCCCGAGGTGGTGCAGGCTTCGGCGTTCTTCACGGCCGAGAATCGCAACGCGCTGGCCGACCCGCGGACCCGGTTGATCGTGGGCGACGGTCGATCCCACGTGCTGCTTGGACAGCGCCAGTACGACGTCATCGTCTCGGAGCCCTCGAATCCATGGATTGCCGGCGTGGCGGCGCTCTTCACGCAGCAGTTCTTCGCCGGCGCGCGCGATCGGCTCGCGCCGGGCGGCATCATGTGCCAGTGGGCCAACGCCTACAACATCAGCGACGCCGACCTGCGCTCGATTCTGGCGACGTTCCGATCGGTGTTTCCCAACGGCACCGCCTGGCTGGTGGGCGGCGATGACGTGTTAATGGTGGGGTCGCGCGAACCGATCGACGCGCTGCTGGCGAACATCGCCCGCAGCTGGGACCGGCCCGGTGTCGCCGCCGACCTGGCCACCGTCGCGGTGACCGATCCGTTCTCAATCTACTCGCTGTTCGTGGCGGGCCCGGCCGAGTTGACGACCTATACCGCCGCCGCCGGCATCTTCACCGACGACTCGTCGCGCCTGGAGTTCTCGGCGCCGCGCGAGCTGCACAACCGCAATACCGGCGAGAACGCGGCGGCGCTGGCGCGGTTGCTGGGGGAGGACGGGGGCCCGGCGGTGATCCGCGACGCCCGCGCCAGGGCCGGCGCGCGCGAGTGGCGTGGCCGCGGCGACATGATGGCGAAGGCGGATGTCCACCAGTTGGCCTACGACGACTACGTGAAAGCCCTGACGTTGGACCCGCGCGACCGCGCGGCGCTGAACGGCCTGGTGCGCATCGCCGTCCTGACCAGGCGCGGCGCCGACGCGCTGGCGTGGGTCAAGGCGCTGACCGGCCATGGTGGAGGCAACCCCGAAGTCATGGTGGCGATCTCCAGGCTGATGGCGTCTACGGGCGCCACGGCCGATGCCCTGGCTATGGCGAAGGACGCGGCCGGGATGACGCCCGTTACCGCGGCCGCCCTCGAACAACTGGCGTCGCTGCTGGCCGACACCGGCAACCTCGCTGAACTCGACGCGACCGTCGCTCGGTTGCAGTCCGCCGCGCCGCAAGCGCCTGCCGGCTACTACTATGCCGGGGCCGCCGCGTTCATGCGGGGTGAGGTCGAGCGCGCGGTGCGGCTGTGCGAGCAGGCGATTGCGCTCGACGCGAACTACGCGCCGGTGTACGACCTGCTCGGCGCCGCGCACACCAGGCTGCAGCACCCAGACGAGGCCCGTGCTGCTTTTGAGAAGTCACTCGCCTTCGACGCGCACGACAGCACCGCCTACACGAACCTGGGCGTGTTGGAGTTAGGGTTGGGGCGAAAGGAACAGGCGGCGCGCCATTTCGCCGAGGCGCTTTGGCTCACGCCAGGCTCGCCGGTCGCCCGGCAAGGTCTGGCGGAGTCAAAGAAGTAGCGTTCCGGCTTCCTTACGCGGCCTGGATCGACAGGCTCACCTTCACATCGTCACCCACGAGGAAGCCGCCGGTTTCGAGCGCGGCGTTCCAGTTCAGGCCGTAGTCCTTGCGGTTCAGCGTGATCTCGGTCTCGAACGCGACCTTGTCCTTGCCCCACGGGTCCTTGGCGGCGCCGAGGTAGGCGACCGGCAGGACGATGGTCCTGGTCACGTCGCGGATGGTCAGCTCGCCGGTGACGTCGAACGCGTCGTTGCCGCGCGCGGCCACGGCCGTGCTCTTGAAGGTCAGCACCGGGAACTTCTCGACGTCGAAGAAGTCGGTCGAGCGCAGGTGCTCGTCGCGCTGCGCCTGGCTGGTGTCGATGCTCCTGGTCTGGATCGTGAACGTCACCGACGAGTCGGCCGGGGCGTCCGGCGCGAAGGAGATGGCGCCGTCGAACTCGGCGAAGCGGCCGCGCACCCTGGTGATCAGGTGGCGGACCTGGAAGGCGGCCTCCGAGTGGGCGGGGTCAATCTGGTAGGTCTTGGCGGTGGTCGCGGTGGCGGTAGTCATGATGTGGTCTCCTGATATGAACGTTTGAACAATTGGTGTTTAAACACGTATGATGCCAAAAAAAAGCTAGGGTTTCGCCCGCACCTCGGCGAGGGCATCGACCAGCGCCCGCAGGGTCTTCTTGCTGACGTGTCCGAGTTGCGCCTGGTGCAGGTCGTTGATCGGCTGGTCGAGCTTGCCGACCAGGTCGAGGCCCTTGCGGGTGATGCGCGTGGTGACGTAGCGGCGATCCTCGGACCCGCGCTGGCGGGAAATCAAGCCGGCGTCCTCCATGCGATCCAGCAGCCGCGTCACGTCGGGCACCTGGGTGACCAGGCGGCTGCCTACTTCATTCCGGCACAGCCCCTCGGCGCCGGCGCCGCGGAGGATGCGCAGCACGTTGTATTGGCTGAGGGTCAGATGGTACGGCTTGAGCGCCTGCGCGGCCTGGTGCTCGAACACCGCCGCGGTCCGGGCAATGCTCAGCGCCGCCTCGACCTCGAGGCTCTCGAACGGCTTGGTTTGCTTCAGTTCCGCGCCCAGTCCGGATGCCATGTCACAACAATAGATGTTATCACACTCAATGTCAAGTACAGGCATGTGGGGCCCGCCGCACCCTAGTCGTGCTGGACGTACGGAATCTCCTGGAACATTGGCAGGCCGGCCATGGTGATGATGTCGATCAGGCCGCTGCGCTCGTGGAATTCCTTGCTGTCGCGGTCGATCAGGATCGTGTTCGGGTAGCGCGGCGCGAGCCGGCGGAATTCCGAGTCGATCAGCCGGAACCGGCGGACCATGTTCTCGGCGCTCTCGTGCGGTCGATTGCGCAGGCGGATGTGCTTCTCGATGGTGTCGCTGCTCGACGTCAGCACGATCACCCGATCGGGATTCCAGGCGTCGCCGATGGCCAGCACCTGGCGCAGGGCGGCGTGATGAACCTCGGGATACTCGGCGATGTGCGCTTCGAGCGTGATGCGCGCGCCCTCGAAGAAGATCACCTTGCCGGGTCCGTCGCTGAGGGCGGCGTCGCGATAGTTGGCGTCGTAAAGGCGGCCGAAGTACTCGGTCACTCCCACGGCGTTGACGCCGTTGGCAATGTCCTCCAGCACGCGCGGGTCCCACACGCCCTTTTCGCCCTCGCCGTAGGAACCGTTGTGATACAGGTCAGCGAGCTGGCGGACGAGAGTGCTCTTGCCCACGCCCGGGCCGCCGACGATCGCCACGCGCATGCCCAGATCTTGGACTTAACCGCCCAACCTCGTCCATCTCCATTTGCGCGTCCTTCGCCCCCTGCCACAGCAGCATCACGGCATAGGCCCGCCACGGGCGCCAGCGCTCCGCATGCGTTTCGAGTTCGCGCGCCGTGCACCCGCCCGCCCTCTGCCGCAGGATGAGATCGCCGGCGAGAAAGGCATCCGGCTCGCCGAGCGCGCGCATCGCGATGTACTGCGCGGTCCACGGGCCAATCCCGGGCAGCGCCTGCAGCGCGCGCGTGACCGCCTCGGGCGCGGCGCCGGCGAACGCGAGGTCGCCCGCCATCACGGCCCGGGCCAGCGCACGAATCGCCCCGGCCCGTGACCGGATCACGCCCTCTTCCTCGATGGGCGCCGCCGCCAGCTGCGCCGGCGTCGGAAAGATGCGATCGAGGCCGCTCTCGCCCCGGACCGGGCTGCCGAACCGCCGGGCCAGCCGGCCGGCAATGGTGGTGGCCGCCGCCACCGACACCTGTTGGCCGAGAATGGCGCGTACCGACAGCTCGAAGCCGTCCCACGCGCCGGGCGTGCGCAGGCCGGGGTGCCGCTTCATCACCGGGCCCAGCCACGGATCGTGGCCGAGATGCTTCGCGATGGCGGCCGGGTTGGCGTCGAGGTCGAACATGCGGCGCACCCGTTCCACGATCGCCGGCTGCACGCGGGAGCCGGGGAACCGCACTTCCAGGTCGATGACCGGTTTCCTCGTCGATCGCCCGACCGCGATCGTTCCCGTCTTGCCGCCGAGGGCAATGGTCCGCTGGTAGGAGGACGCCGTGACCAGCTCCACGCCGGGCGTGGCACGGGCCGCCAGGAACCCGATGAGTCCCTCCCAGTCCAACGGCGGCCGATAGGCCAGGCGTAACCGCGCCGCTTGCCTCACCACCTCGAGCTTAGCGCGATTCATCCGGAGCGCTTCTTGCAAGCTAAGATGGGATGGTGAATCGCTTGTTCTCCCTCCTGGCGGTCGTGGCCATGCTCGTCGCGGCGGCCGCCTGCGCCGATGCGCCGCTCAGCCTCGCCAACATCCAGGTTGGCCGCTCGCTCAACCCCGACCGTAGCGTGGCCAGCATGACGACGCTCTTCAAGCCGTCGGAAACCGTCTATGTGGCCGTGCAAACGACCGGCGCCGGCAAGGGCACGGTGGGCGTCAAGTGGATGTTCGGCACGCAAGTGATCGACGAGCCCACCAAGCCGGTGTCGTACGACGGACCGGCCAGTACCGAGTTTCACCTGCAGAACTCCGGTGGCTTCCCGCCGGGCGACTACAGCGTGGAGATTTTTCTCGACGGCCAGTCCGTCGGCAAGCGAACCTTCAAAGTGGGCGGGTTGTAGATGTTTCAGCAGACATTGATGGCGCTGGCCGCGGCACTGCTGGCGGCGGCCGGGCAGGCGCCCCTGCAACCCGATGCGCCGATCAAGTGTTCCAGTTGCGACGAGTGGAACATGCCGATCGAAGGCTTCAAGGTCTACGGCGACACCTACTACGTCGGCACGGCCGGCCTGTCGGCCCTGTTGATCACCTCACCCGAGGGGCACATCCTGCTCGACGGCGGCCTCTCCCAGTCGGCGCCGCTGATCGAGGCCAACATCCGCAAGCTGGGCTTCAAGCTCACGGACGTGAAGCTGATCCTCAACTCGCACGCGCATTACGACCACGCCGCCGGCATCGCGGCGCTGCAGCGCGCCAGCGGCGCCACCGTCGTCTCGAGCGCCTCGGGCGCCGACGGCTTCGCGCGCGGCAATGCCGTGCCGGACGATCCGCAGGCCGGGTTCGGGGTCGCCGACAACGCCTTTCCCGCGGTGAAGAACGTCCGCGTGGTCAGGGACAAGGACGTCGTGCGCGTCGGCCCCCTGGCCGTGCAGATGCACGACACCGCCGGCCACACGCCGGGCAGCACCACCTGGACGTGGCAGTCCTGCGTCGACGGCAAGTGCCTGAACATGGTCTACGCCGACAGCATCTCGGCCGTGGCGGCGCCGGGCTTCCGCTTCACCGGTGACGGCAAGACGCCCAGCCGCGTGGACCGGTTCCGCAAGAGCATCACCACGGTCGGCGAGCTGCCGTGCGACATCATGATCACCACGCACCCCATGGCCACCGACCTGGCCGGCAAGCTGAAGAAGCGCGCCGCCAGGCCCGCGACCGACCCGTTCATCGACCCGCAGGCCTGCCGCGTGCTGGCCGCCAACGCCATGAAGGCGCTCGACGCCAGGGTTGCGGAAGAAAAGAAAAGCGAGATCAAGAAATAACAAGAGATCAAGAGATCAAGAGATCAAGAGATCAGGACCAAAAGTTCTCCTAATCTCCTGATCTCCTGTCACTCGTAGCGCAGCGCGAGGATCGGATCGATCTGGCTCGCCCGCCGCGCCGGAATCATCCCGGCCGCTGCCGACACCAGCGTCAGCACGGCCATGGTGGCCACGGCCATCCAGGGGTCGTTGGGCTCGATGCCGAACAACTGCGACGACACGTAGCGGCCGAGGGCGATCGCCGAGGGCACGCCGACCGCGAGCCCGACGGTCAGCAACAGCAGTACTTCCTTCATCACCAGCCAGATCACGGACGACGGTTCAGCGCCAAGCGCCAGCCGCAGCCCCAACTCTTTCTTGCGCCGGGCGACGATGAACGCCATCACGCCGTAGAGGCCAATCGACGCCAGCAGCGTCGCCAGCAGGCCGAAGCCCGCCGACAGCATGGCGATCAGCCGGTCGCTCAACAGCGTTTCGTCCAGTTGCCCCTGCAGCGTCTTCAGGTTGTAGACCGGCATGCCCGCATCGAGGCGCTTCACCTCGTTGCGGATCAGGTTGAAGGCGGCACCCGACGCATCGGTGGTGCGCATGTAGAACGTCACGCCGCCGCGGCCCCAGTTGGGGATGAACACCTGGCGGCGCACGCCTTCGCGCGGCCCCTCGTACAGCGAGTCGGCGACGACGCCGATGATCTCGATCGTGAGCTTGGCTTGCGGACCGGAGCCGAAACCCAGGCGCCGGCCGACCGCGCTCTTGTCGCCGAAGAAGTGCTTCGCGAACTTCTGGTTCACGATTGCCACCGTTGCTTCTTTCTTGGCATCGGCCCGGGTGAAGTCACGGCCCTCGAGAAACGGGATCGCCATCGTCTTGAAGTAGCCCGGCGACAGCGAGTTCATGAACGCCTGCATGTCTTCGCCGTCCTTGGCCTGGTGGCCCTCGACCGACATGGTGCTGTCCCACTCATCGCCGGAGAGAATCGAGACCACCGCCGTGCCGGCCGACTTCACGCCAGGTGACGAGTTCAAGCGGTCGAGCAGGTCGCGGTAAAAGTTCACGCCCTGCTGATCCGCGTAACCGCTGAGCGCCGGGTTCAACTGGAACGTGATCAGGTTGTCGAGCTCGACACCGGTGTCGGTCGTCTGCAGGTTCTGCAGGCTGCGCACGAACAGCCCGGCCCCGAACAGCAGCAGGAAGCTGAGCGCGACCTGCGCCGCGACCAGGCCCTTGCGGAGGAACAACGACCCGCCGGTGCCGGCAATGCCGCCGACCGTGTCCTTGAGCGTGCCCCACTGGTCGGGATTGCTCGCCTTCAGGGCCGGCAGCAGACCGAACACCACGCCGGTCAGCAGCGTCAGCGAAAACGTGAACAGCAGGATGCGCAGGTCGGGAGTCGGCTGCACCAGCAGCGGCTGGTCGGCGGGAATCAGCGAGATCAACCCGCGGGTCAGCGCGATCGAGAGGACGATGCCGATGGCGCCGCCGACGAGCGAGAGCAGCACGCTTTCGGTCAGCAACTGGCGGACCAGTTGCCCGCGGCTGGCGCCGAGCGACAGCCGCACCGCGATCTCCTTCTGGCGCATGAAGCCGCGTGCGATCAGCAGGTTGGCGACGTTGGCGCAGGCGATCAGCAGGACCAGGCCGACCATGGCCATCAGCACGACCAGCGCGGTGGCGAAGTCATTGCGCAACGACGAGTAGCCCATCGCCGCCTGCTCGACCTTGAGCTGGCCGGTCATGAAGCGATCGCGCTGGAACTGCGACCAGTCCTTGGCGCCCGGCAGCGTCATCTCGTGCTGGCGGATCTGGGTGAACAGGCCCTGCATGGGACCCTGCGCCGTTGTGGCGGTGTAGCCCGGCTTGAGCCGCGCAAACACCTGCACCCAGCGGGTGCGCTCGTCGTTCATCTTCACCCATGTCCATTCGGGCACGACCACCGGCTTCATCTGGATGGGCACGCGGATCTGGGGCGAGCCCGTGGGGTCGATGCCGGCAAAGCCTTCGGCCGACACGCCGACGATCGACATGGGGTAGTTGTTGACCAGGATCTTCTTGCCGATCACGGCCGGGTCCCTGCCGAACCGCGTGACCCAGTAGTGGTGGCTCAACACCACCACCGGGTGGCCCTGGTAGACCTGGTCGTCTTCCTGCGAGTTGAAGACGCGGCCGAGCGCCGGGCCCACGCCCAGCATGGTGAAGAAGTTGCCCGACACCATCTCCACTTCCACACGCTCGGTCTGGTTGTCGACGCTGATCGAGGCGGCGGCCAGCCGGCGGGCCAGCACTTCGGCGAGCGGTTCGCCGCGCTTCCGGTACTCCTCGTAGATGGGGTACGAGTGCATCCGGATGCCCATGTTGCTGCCGCTGTGGGGGCCCTGCTGGTAGAGCATCACCAGCTCTTCCGGGTTCTTCACCGGCAGCTTGCGCAGCAGGATCTGGTCGATCAACGTGAAGATGGCCGTGTTGGCGCCAATGCCGAGCGCCAGCGACAGGATGGCGACAATCGAGAACAAGGGGCTGCGGAACAGGCCGCGGACGGCGAGCTTCAGGTCGTTCATACGAGGGAGTTAGACGGGGTTGCTGTCCCAGGGGTTGGGACGTGCCAACCCTGAACCAATTTCCTCCGTCCAACGTATCAAACAAAAGTGCCAGGGGTGCCAAGGGGTGCCAAGCGGTGCCACGGTGCCAGGTAACAATCGGCCGTCGGAGGTTTCATGTCGTTTCTAAATCGTCTGTTGGGGAAGAGCGAACCGCCGAAGCAGCGCGTCCAGGTCTGCGTCGAATGTGGCATGCCGGTGGCAGACCACAAACAGTGGTGCTCGATTCTGCAGGGTCAGAACGAGATGAAACTGAAGGCGGCCGAACGGCAGTCCGCCTGAAGAGAGGATCCTTGTCTCCTGTTACCTCCTGAACTCCGGGCCGGGTTAAGCTACGGTCCGTGACGACACCTCCCGAAAAGCTGAACGAAGAGATATTTGGCGCGTTCACCTCGCGCGCCATTGCCACGCCCGTGCTGATCCAGGCGATGATCGACTCCGGCGACGGGATCAGCGACCTGGTCCTGTCGCCGGGCCGGCCGCCGCAGGTCGAGCGCCACGGTGACCTGGTGCCGGTGACCATTGCCGAACTGCCGGTGCTGCGCGCCGAAGACACGGCCGGCATTGCCTGTGATCTGATCAACGGCAACACCCACGTGCTGGGCACCTTGAAGGACCAGGGCGCGTGCGACCTGTCCTTCCAGTTGCCCGACGGCTGCCGGTTCCGCGTGAACATCTTTCGCCAGCGCAACACCTACGCCATCGTCATGCGCATGATCGCATCGAAGATTCCAAGCATTGCCGAGCTGAACCTGCCGATTGCCATAGCCGACACGGCGACCCTGAAGAACGGCATCGTGCTGGTCACCGGGCCCACGGGATCGGGCAAGTCCTCCACGCTGGCCGCGATCATCGACCTCATCAACGAATCGCGCGCCGAGCACATCCTCACCATCGAGGATCCCATCGAGTTCATCCACAAGCACAAGTTGGGGACGGTCCACCAGCGCGAGCTGCACAGCGACACGCCCACGTTTGCGCTGGCGCTGCGCGCCGCCC
>CAYGMD010000020.1:0-42273 GCA_964350785.1 uncultured Acidobacterium sp.
TTACCGGCGAACAGTTCGTGCGCAGTCTGTCTGCCTTGGCCGTGCTCGGCGGTCATTGGCAAGCGCGCGGCGGCGGGTTGTTCATCGAAGCGAACCCGGTGATGAACGAGGCCACAGCCGGCCTTCCGACGCTCGGCCCGATATCGCGAACGCTCGACATGGCGCGTCTCGGCGAGCATCTGACCAATCCCGCTCTCGATCCGGCGATTTACGCCTTGATGATTTGGGGCGCAAATCCTGCGGTGTCGCAGCCTGACGCCAACCGGGTGCGGCGGGGACTGGCCCGCGACGACCTCTTCCTCGTCGTCGCGGAACATTTCCTGACCGACACGGCACGGTTCGCCGATATCGTCCTGCCGTCGACGACCCAGCTGGAGCACTTCGACGTACAGGGTGCATGGGGACATCACTACATCAGCGTCAACCTGCCGGCGATCGATCCGCTCGGCGACGCGAAATCGCATGGCGAGATCATGAGGCTGCTCGCGCCCAGGCTCGGACTCGACGGTTCCGCGTTTCGCGAGAGCGACGAAGAAATCGCCGCGGCCGCGTTGCCGGAAGGAGTGACGCTTGATGACTTGAAGGCGCGTGGATTCGTCAAGAGTTCACCTCCTCGGCCGGTTTTCGGACCCAACGGCGTCACGGTTCGCCTCCACGAAACCCCAACACGTCCTGTGGCCGCGCTCAGCGGGCTGCAACTCCTCACGCCGAAGGCACACCAGTTCCTGAACTCCACGTTTGTCAATATGCCCAGGCAAAGGAGGGCAGAGGGTCGTCCCACGCTCCAGATGCATCCAGCGGACGCGGCGTTACGCGGCCTTGCCTCGGCCATGGACGTCCGCATCTACAACGAACTAGGCAGCGTCACAGCGACGCTGCAGGTGTCGGAGGATATCCGCGAGGGCACCGTAGCGCTGCCTGGCAAATGGTGGCATCTCGAGTCGAGCAACCTGCTCACCTCACCCGCGTGTTCCCCCGGCGGTCAGCCGGCCTACAACGACACGTACGTCGAGGTTTGTCGAGCGCCGGCTAATCCAGAATGATGGACGCCTGGGCCGCGCGGTAACGTCAACGGAACCGAACTCGGCATGTGCGTGCGCGGCGTCAACTACTATTGCCGGTCGTGTTGCCTCATCCCTGAATGTTACCCGACTGCCTCATTGAATTCGTGCCGGCCGCGCGCTGAGCGACGCCCTGGTACTCCGCGGGCACTTCCTGGGCCGATGCCGGAGTCGCGCCGGCGCCGACCGGGCCGTCGGCGCGACGATCGCCTCGAGTGCGAGCAGCCTGGGATTCGCGACATTGTCACGGGTTCAGCGGGGCGAGGGGAATGACCATGACGAACGACAACGACCATGGACTCGCCTTGTTCAGAAACCGTTCGCCTTCGATGACGTCGCCTGCCTTGGGCAGTCCCGTGGCGACGTAGTCCAGCGAGACCTCCGCCTCAACGTTCCGCAACCAGTGGCCTTGAGGCAACCGACTAAACACGTGAAAGGCCGTATCCCACTCGAAGTTGAGCTTGTGCGTGTACACGCTCCCGGACCGCGGCGTCGCACCGGGGCTGAACTTGTCGACGATGTCGAAATGGGACGAGACCCAGCCACCGGTTTGCTCAGTGCCGAACAGATCGATGTTGAGCTCCGCTTCGATCTCGATGCCGTTGTCGCGGATCTCGTCGCGCCCCGTCTCGGCGGCCGTTGCACCAGTGAAGGGATGAACAGCGGTCCCGCCAAACGGGATGACAATAGCCTCGAGCGTGAGCCCCACGCGCGGGATGGTGGTGGGCACGTCGAGCGCAAAGATCAGCTCGAACACCGATTCGCGCGCGGCCCGCTCCTCGTGCCCGTCGATCTCAACCTTCGGCCGCGCACCGAGATTCTCGATGGTCCACGTCGGCTCGATTTTCAGCTCGGGCGCACACAGAAATGCGCAGCGCGGCGTGTTCTGCGCGCTGGCAACCGCCGGCAGGAGCAGCAGCCCCGCGATCCAGCCAGCACGGGTCACTCCTCTTCTCATTGGTCGCATGCAGGCCATTACTTGAAGGGTAACTCGCTCACTTGGTGGCATGTCCCGCACGCCCCCGTGTAAGGGATGGGCATCGCCCGACCCGGCGGTACTCCGTCAACTCCCACATTCGTTTTCAAGGGCACATCGAACACATGGGACTTCAACGGGCCTTGCCAATAGGCGTTGTTCTCTTCCTCCAGCGCATTCGCATACGGAGGCGTCTTGATCATCCTGCCGAAATCGCCGGCAATGCCCCCGGTATTAGCGGTTCCTGGCATATGACAATCGATGCAGCGGGTCAGCTGGCCCTTCATCTTTCCGTTCAGCTTCGTTTCCATGTGAGACAGCACGTCCACGGTATGGCATCGCTGACACAACGGGGAGGCAGGGTCATTCGCGTCGTGAATGAGCCAGCGTGGGTTGGGTGTGCCGCCATGCAGGTCGTGGCAGTCCGAGCAGGTGACCAGCAATCGATCGTTCCTGTACATCTTCGACTTCAGGAAATCCGCATATTGCTGATGGGGCTTACTCGAGTGGATATCGTCTGGCCAGATGTTGTCCTCCCGTCCGGGTCCTCGCATCGTCGGCCCCTTCTTGACGGGGTCGGTATATTTCGTAATCAGCTCGTGGCGGCTGATGCCGGGCTTCGCCAGCTCTCCCGCCTCGCTGATCGCTTGCGTGTAACCGTTCGTCGGTCCGCCATACCCCTGCCTTCTGTCATGGCACCGGCCACAGACCGCGCTGGACCGCTCGGCCGAGAGGAGCTTGGGGTTGACGATGAAGCGGGAACGGCCGGCGTTGGCCACATGCTCGGATCCCGGCCCGTGACAGCTTTCGCAGCCGACATTGATCTCGTCCAGCTCGGGATCATCGTCGATGTTCATGTCGCCGCCGGGATCGTTGACGGCCCGTACGAGGAACTGCCCTGTCGTCTTGTCCTGATAGCGCTCCCAGCCTGTCAAATGACAGCCGGCGCACATGGTTTGCACGGCATTCGTGTTGACGGGCGGAGCCGTCAGCACATCGTCGGATGTGCCGTGCCTGGCATCGCCGCCGGCCGACCACCACATGTAGAACTTGTAGTCGTGCCACACCCGCCGCTCTCTGTGCAACCGATTGTCTCGCCCGGTCATGTTGTACCGCAGCACGGTGTACCACCCCTGACGAGCGGCCAGTCCTGGCGGAACCGAGACGATGTATCGCTGGTCGTGGACCGCCCCGCCGTAGAGAAGTTTGATCTCCAGGTGTGCCGGGCTATTGGGGTCCTGCGCGTTCAGCCGGTTCACCATCGTGATGAAGTACTTGTTGTCGCGCGCGCTCTTCCACAAGTAGACATCGGCATAGGTCGTCTCAATAGGCAACCGGGCATCGCCGAATGCTCGCAGCTTGAACTTGTCGTCGTTTCTTGCCGGGTCGTAGTCCCCGAGTTCGAGGCGCGTGCCGCGCGTGTAGTCGTCGACCGCGGGAAACGATTCGAGCGCGTCGAAGTAGTCCGGGTGCCTCGAAAAATCCTGCATCCGTCCTGGCGCTCCTGGTACGGTCCATCCGAGCTTGTGCGCCGTCTGCTGCCAGTGCTCTTTGTTCCTGTGGCACGCCAGACAACTCGAGCTGCCGACATACCGGGCCGTCGCAGAAGGACTGCTCGAGACCTTGATGGTCATCGATTGACCGCGCAACTGCTCCGCTGAATAGCTTCGTCTGCTGAGGTCCCCACCAGCCACGTGTTCGGCATCCTTCGGCGCCGGTGTCACATGGACAAAGAACTTGCCGTCGGGCACGTTCGCGATAGCGAAACGTCCTTGCGCGTCCGTCGCGGATTGCGGAAAGGCGGTTCCCCTGAGTCGGATCGCGTCCTCGAGCGGTTCATCGTAGGCTTCTGCAGGAAATGGTGGTGCATAGATGGCGCTGGCGGTGATCGGCGTGGTGATGTCAATCGCCGCAATCGGGATCAGATGCACCGTTGCGCCGGCCACGGGATGGCCGGGATTGGTGGCCGCGCCGCCAACGACCATCGCGCCGGAAGCGCTCACGACCTGGCCAGCAAACGCACGTCCTGCAGCTTGACTGGCCGCTCCGGCGGCTGGGAGCATCGACCCAATGATCAGCAGCACCGTGAGCAGCGATGCCGCCAGACCGAATACCGTTATGGCGTTGCGTTGGCGCATCTCAGCGTCTCGAATTTGACCGTCGTAACACTTCCCATATACTCTGAAACTGACGTTACAATGTCAAGATTCCGGTCATCGACGAGTTAAGCCATGACAGCGCGCCCCGAGACTGAACCATACGCCACGACTGCCGCTGGCGCGTTCAGGACAGCCCGCCGTTGGCTTCTGTTTGTTCATCAGCTGCCCTCGACACCATCGAACCTGCGCGTCCGCACGTGGCGGCGGTTGCAACAGCTCGGCGCGCTCCCGATCAAGCAGGCGGTCTATGCCCTTCCGGATACGCCCGCTGCCCGCGAAGACTTCGAATGGCTGAAGACGGAGATCAAGGCAGCCGGAGGGGACGCCAGCGTGTTTGCCTCGGACCACGTCGATGCGTGGTCGGACGATGCGCTCGTGGAGGAGTTCAGACGGGCGCGGCAGGAGGCCTACGCCACGCTTGCGCGAGACATCGAGCGGGTACTCGGACGACTCGGAGCCACGCGGCGGCCCCGCGGAACGCGCGCGCCGGCCGTGCGGCGGCTCATCGACGTGTTCAGGGCACGCTTGAGCGCGATCGATCATGTCGATTTTTTCGGAAGCGCCGGTCGCGATCGCGTGATGGGGGTGCTCCAACAGCTCGAGGAGAAAGCCTCTGACTCACCCGGGCCGGCCGGACGACCGCGGCCGGCAGAAAGCGCCGATGCGCAGAACTATGCGAATCGTCTGTGGGTGACGCGTCCGCGTCCCGGTGTCGACCGAATGGCGTCCGCGTGGCTCATTAAGCGGTCTGTGGACCCCCAGGCACGATTCGCGTTCGTCGCGGACCGCGAATCAGCGCCACACGACGCCGTTCCGTTCGACATGTTCGGCGTGGAGTTCAGCCACCGGGGCGAGGGGTGCACGTTCGAAACGCTCTGTGCGGTCTTCGCAATTCAGGAGCCAGCCGTCGCCCGCATTGCCGCGATCGTGCACGACCTCGATCTGAAGGATGGACGCTTCGCGGCTCAGGAGGCCCCGACCGTCGGGACCGTGATCGAGGGCATGCAACTCTCGATCTCGGATGACGAGATGCTGCTGGAACAAGGCATGGCGCTCTTCGAGTCTCTCTACCGCGCGTTCGAGCAATCTGCGCGATCAGCTGGTCTCCGCCCCGTGGCACGGTCGCGCGCGCGCGCACCATCGCCCCGACGCAAGGGTGCCACTCGTCGGCGACGCGCCGGATAACGCGGCTCACGAGGTGCTCATGCCATCAGTCGTGGCACGTCAGCCGGACGTCACCTCGAACGCCGATCTCATGCGAATGACAAACGTTCTTATCGTCTTTATCGTCTTTGTCGTCTTCGGCGCAACGATGCTCGGGCAGGGCGCAACCCGTAAGGTCGATTTCTCTGACGACCCGATCGGACAGCCAGCGAAGGGCTGCGAGTTCGCCCACACGGCGAAGGCGGGTGCTGTATGAGGTCGAGGACAGCGCGTTCAGTCAGGCTGGTAAAGTTGGCGTGTGGACCAAAGCTGATTCAGTGACACAGTTTGACGATTTGACAATCGTCACGAAAAACCCATGCGCCGAATCACACGCCTCGCATCGATTCACGCCTTCGCAGCGCTCGCGCTAGTTGGAGTCGGCGGCTGCCGGTCACCAGAATCGACGCAGAACGCCGCGCGGACAGTGACTGTGTACGTGTCGACCGATCGCGTCTTCTCTGAGCCGGTCCTGCGGGAGTACGAAAGGCGATCGGGCGTGACGGTCAACGCCGTGTACGACACTGAAGAGACTAAGTCGACGGGGCTCGCCAATCGGCTCCTAGCCGAGAAGGCTCGGCCACAGGCAGACGTGTTCTGGTCGAACGAGCCGGTCCGCACGCTCGTGCTGAAGTCGCGGGATGTGTTGGCACCGTATCGGTCACCAAGTGCGGAAGGCATTCCGGCAGCGCTGATCGATCCCGAGGGGTATTGGACCGGCTTCTCGGCTCGCATGCGAGTGATTGCCTACAACACGGCGCTGGTGAAGCCGGAAGACGCACCGGGATCGGTGTTTGATTTGGCGGATCCCAGGTGGCGCGGGCAAGTCGCCATAGCGGATCCGCGTTTCGGTTCCACCTCCTTCCACGTCGCCGCGTTGTACGCCCTCGTGGGTAACGAGAAGATGGATGACTTCTTCCGCCGGCTGAAAGCCAACGGCGTGAAAGTGGTGGATGGTAATTCCGTTGTGCGCGACCTCGTCGCGCGCGGCGAGGTGAAGGTCGGGTTGACCGATACCGACGATGTCAACGTCGCGATCGAAGACGGGCAACCGATCGCAATGGTGCTGCCGGATTCAGCCGGGTTGGGAGTGCCAATGATGCCCAACATGCTGTCACTCATCGCCGCCGCGCCACATCCGGACCAGGGGCGCAAGCTCATTGACTACCTGCTCTCACCGGACGTCGAGCGGCAACTCGCCCAATCCGCGGCGGTGCAGGTGCCGCTCCACGCGGGTGTGCCGGGTCCCAAGCACATCCCCGCGATCGACACGTTCAAGCCCATGACGCTCGATTACTCGAAGGCGGCGAGTCGCGTGGAGGACGTGACGACCCGCGTCGCCGGAATTCTGGGCCTCTGAAGCTGGGGCCGGAGAGACAGGCACAGCATGTGGCAATGGCCGTCCAGTCGAACCCTGGTGGTGGGCAGCGCGGCGGTGCTGTTCGTCGTGTGCTGCTTGTTCCCGATTGGCTACCTGCTGTTCGTGTCACTGAGCGGCACGAACGCGGCGTACGCGACTGTCTGGCTCGATGCACGACAGCGTGGGCTGCTCTCGAACACGGCGCTTCTGGGCACGGGGACGGCCCTCCTCGCCACCGCGATTGGTGCCCCGTTGGGTCTCGCACTGGCCCGGGTCGCCCTGCCTCGAAGGGCGCTCCTGCGGGTCGCGCTCGCCGCGCCGGTACTGCTGCCTCCCTACATTGTGGCTCTCGCCTGGACGTACCTCGGAAGCAGCCGTGGACTCGTCGCAACCGTCGCCGGACGCGACCTGCTGTCGGAGTGGACCTACAGCTTGCCGGCGGCCGTCGTCGTATTGGCCCTCGTCTTCTACCCGTTGTCGATGCTGGCAACGGAGGTGGCCCTGCGCCGGGTCGACGGACGTCTCGAAGAAGCCGCGCTCGTCGTCGCGCCAGCCGGCCGAGTGCTCTGGCGTATCACCCTACCGCTCGTGGCCCCCAGCGTCTTCGCCGCCGCCCTCGTCATCTTCGTGCTGGCGGTGTCGGAGTTCGGCGTTCCAGGATTGCTGCGCGTCCGCGTGTACACCACGGAAGTCTTCACGGCATTCGCGGCACTGTACGACTTCGGCCGCGCCATCCTCGTGGCAGTGCCGCTGCTGGCGCTCTGTCTCGTCGTGGCAGTCCTCGCCGCCGCGATCCTCGGAGATCGGCTGGTGACCACGCGACGTGGTTCGGGGACGCGTCCGGTCCTCCTTGACGCATGGCGACGGCCGGCCACCATGGTCGCCATCTTGGTGGTCACCGTGGCGCTCGGTGTGCCGCTGGTTGTGCTGGTCCGTGAAGCGCTGGGCGCCCCGTCATGGTCGTTCGTTGTCGAGGGTTCCGGCGATGCCATCGCGAACAGCCTCCTGCTGGCGACCGCTGGAGCAACGGCCGTGGTGAGCCTTGCCGTGTGGCTCGGCTACGCCCGCGCGAGAGCCCGCGGTCGAATCGGGCAACTCGCAGACGTCCTCTTGCTCACCGTGTTTGCGGTGCCAAGCACCATTGTCGGCGTCGGCCTGATCGGCCTGTGGAACCGGCCGGGCCTGCTGGGCACGGTCTACGGCACGGACGTCATGTTTCTACTCGCGTACCTGGCGCGATTCGTTCCTGTCGCAGCGCTGGCGCTCGCCGCGAGCCTACGATACGTGCCCGTGTCACACGAGGAGGCGGCGGCCATCGCCGGCGCGGGGTGGCTTCGCACCATGTCGCGCATCGTCTTGCCGCAGGTCCGACTCGGTGTCGTCGCGGCCTGGGTGATCACCTTCATCCTGGCGTTCGGCGAGCTCGGCGTGAGCATCCTCGTCGCGCCGCCGGGTGAAGCGACGCTGCCTATTCGGATCTACACCATCATCGCGAACACGCCCTCGTCGCACGTCGCCGTGCTCGCCCTGTTGCAGGCCACGGTCATTTTCATCCCGCTCGCTGTTCTCGGAGCGGTCGCATCGGTCCGGGAGGCTCGGTGAACACTGCGGCGCTCGTCGTCACGAACGTGACAAAACGCTTCGGGCCACATCAGGCGGTCGACGGTGTCTCCCTCGACGTCGCCGTTGGTGACGCTGTCGTCATCCTGGGGCCGAGCGGTTGCGGCAAAACGACCCTGCTGCGGTTGATCGCGGGCCTCGAGGTACCGGACAACGGCGAGATTTCCTTGAACGGCATGAAAGTGGCCGGTCTCCGAAGCAGCATGGTGCCGCCTCACCAGCGAGGGATCGGGTTTGTGTTTCAGGACCTCGCGCTCTGGCCTCACCTGACCGTCTGGAAGAACTTGGAGTTCGTGCTGGGGTCCGTGAAGACTCCACGCGCTGAGCGGGCGGCGAGAATACACGAGGCTTTGAACCTCGTGCGAATTGAACCACTGTCGGCTCGCTATCCTCACGAGCTCTCGGGCGGCGAGCAGCAACGGGTCGCGCTGGCCCGTGCGCTCGTCGGTCAGCCTCGCCTGCTCCTGCTCGATGAGCCGCTCTCGAGCCTCGACCCGGAGTTGCGCACAACGCTTCGCGCCGAACTCGCCCGGCTCCAGCGCGACCTTGGTGTGACGATGGTCTATGTTACCCACGACACGGACGACGCCGCCGCGCTCGCCGATGCCGTGGTCGAGATGCGCGCTGGCCGCATTATTTCAGTCAGCAAGCTCATGAGGTAGAGGAACGAGTGCGCCCATTCGTCTTGCCATCTTCGACGACCGGCTCGAGGTGGAGAATCCCGGGGCTTCACGCTGAACGCAGTCGTGGAGGACGCTTCCCTTTGGTGCGACCGTCCTTGACGAGGCCGTGGTCGTCGAGAAGATCGATCTCAGCGGCGCAAATGAACTGATCGCCATTTGTCGACGCCGCGGGAAGCGTCAGAAGGTGCGGCTGTTGGATCTCGAGCTGCCCGTCCACCGTCCGAAGGGCGCCGAGTGGGTCGCCGCGTACCACCGCTGGGCGCGACAGCGATAGGCTCGTCAGCGACCGAGACAGCACCACACGATCATGGCCGAACGGACTCCGAATCCCAAACAGATCGTGCCGGTAACCGGCGATTCGCCAGGCCCGCAATGCACACGCCCGCGATCAGAAGCCGACCCGGAGACGGCTCCTCATGCGTGCGCGACGCGCGGCTCTGGAGTGCTGGTGATGATCCCGAGAATGCTCCCGTAGAGCACGTGGCCAATCAGTGACGCCATCGCGGCCATCGCGCCGCCCATCGCACTACTGAACAGGCCAGCGCCCATCATCGGCATCACTACGGTCTGCGCGACGAGCCACAGAATCAAGCCCCAGATCGTTCCCCGGATCGCCGGCGCACCAGGAAGGTGCGCATGCAGGGCATAGGCGTAAACGGCCGGAAAGATCACCGACCCGTTCACGAAGTGCATTGCCATTCCGGCAATCCAGCTACCGCCAAGCATCGAGCCAAGCATCGCGGCGATATCCATGCGCAGGCCCATCATGGGCGCCACGATGTACATCATGCCGGTCATCACCAGGGTGCCGACAAAGCCTCCTAGCGCGGCGCGTGCGAACGTTGGATGCGTGTTCATGAATTCTTCCTCCTCTACGTGGCCTGAGGCGGTCACCCTGTGTCCCGCCCTTCACATGTAAGTGCGGCAGTGGCGCCTGACATTACGGACGCCTGACGCCGAAGCGGCGCGCGCTCAGATGGTCGATCGACAGTGCTCCGCCACCACGGAGTGAGTGCGACACAGAGGGCGAAGATTACAGGCCGGCGCCCGGTAAGATTTCTGCCGCCCGCGCCACTCATCGATCAGCGAGGCTCTGGCCGGCCATCTTCGAGGAACTGCGAAGAGGAACCCCTATGATAGGAACGTGGCGCTTAGAGGACGACAGGTGCTCGAGGGCTTGCGCGACCGCGACCCCGCTGCCATTCGCGACGTCGTTGACCAGCAGGCTCGGCGCATCTATCGGGCCGCGCGCGGGCTTGGATTCTCGCCGGCGGACGCCGAGGATTTGGCGCAGGAGGTATTCCTGACCTTTCTCGAAACGCTCGATCGGTTCGAAGGGCGGTCCACCGTGGGCACTTGGCTGTTTGGCATCCTGCACCACAAGGCGCAGGAGCGCCGGCGTTCCCACGCGCGCGAGGAGTCGACGAGCGACGTCGAGGAGGCCTTCGAGAAACGCTTTGACGCCCACGGCTCCTGGCTGCAGCCGCCCGTGGCGGCCGACCGACTTGTCGAATCGCTCGAGACGAGAGCGATGCTGCGCGACTGCTTCGACGCACTTCCCGCACAACAGCGCGAGGTGTTTCAGCTGCGGCAGGTCGAGGAGTTGTCGGCGGCCGATGTGGCGCAGATCATCGGCTGCACCGCGAATCACATTGGCGTGCTGTTGCACCGAGCGCGGCTGAGACTGCGTGCCTGTCTGGACGGAAAGGGCATTGGGCGTTCGCGATGATGACCTGCAAGGAAGTGTCGACCCTCGTGTCGACCGGCAGTCTGGACGACGCGGCATGGAGGGCGCGCCTGGCCGTGCGGCTGCACCTCTCGATGTGCCGCCACTGCCGGGCGTTCAAGAGGCAGCTTGAGGCGCTCGCGAGAGCGGCACGCGCCGTCTCCGCCTCGCGCGAGACGGAACTTCCACAGGACTTCGAGGCAACACTGTCGGAGCGCCTGAGTCGAAAGTCGTCATCGTGACGGGTGATCTGCTGAATCCTCAAAGCGTTCCGGAGTGATCATGAGGTTTTTGAGTCCGGCACTGGCACTGCTCGTGTTCGCGACTCAGCCCGCGTTGGCACAGCGGCCTTTTCACAAGGATCGTTCGGCGAGCATGATGTCGCCCGAGGTCTGCGAGAGGCCGATCACGATCGATCATCCGTCGCGCGACCAGCTCGCGCCGCGCGGCACGCCGGCGGGGAGGTCAATCAGCTTCCGAAACGGAATGGGCCCGCGAAGGCCGTCGGGCGACCATGTGGGATCGAGATCGCCGCTATAGCCTTCGGTGAGCGCCGTGAGCGCTGCAGGCCTGTCGAAGCGCACGGGCACCGGCTGGAGGGTCTGCCGCAGGTCGCTCGCCGTGGCCACGAGTACTGGGTGGTTGGTGTTCCGGGAACGCCGGCAACGAAGGCGAGTTCGGTGCCGTCAGGAGAAATGTCGATGCCGCCAATCGATGCTTCCGACTGCACCGCGAGACCGCTCAGATCCGCGGTGAGATTCACGGGATCTCCTCCGGCAATGGACTTGATCCGACATCGGCCCGGCCGCTCGCGTCGGAGAGATATGCGACCCATTTGCCGTCGGGAGAGATCGCCGGCGAGAACTCGTGCGCCGGCGATGCGACCAGACGGACAACGCGATCGAAGAGACCGTGATTCGGACCCGGCCCGCGCGAGAGCCACGCCGTCGTGCCGTAGGTCACGATTGCCAGGCCGCCCAGGGTGGCGATCGCCCCTCTTCGATCTCACGCGCCAGAACGTCGAGCAGAGTCGCGCAGCCGCGCTGGACGGGTGGCTGGTAGCGCCGAACCCGCTGCCCCCCCGACACGCCGAGTGAAGATCTACCGTGGATTGCGGCGCGGCGGATACACCAGCCGATCAAGACATTCGAACAGCCGCTCTGGCTCACAACAGGGCCACTTACGCTGCCGCGGCACTACGTTCTGTGCACGAAGAGTGAAACGTTTCGGCCCTACTTCAACAACGCAAAGGCGGCCGGCTGGCACGTTTACGAGCTCGCGTCGAGCCACAATCCGCACATCACCGTTCCGACAGAGCTGGCCGAGCTGCTCCACGCTATCAACGCCACAGGGTCCGCTCCCCGCTAGTTGGCTTACCATCTGAGGAGCGGGCCTGGTGGTCTACCACCTGAAGCGCCGGTGCCGTTGCCATTACCTTGACGGGCAATTTGGTATACGCGCTATGCTCTCGCCTCATGACGATTCGCCGGGCGTCGTTGATGTCGGCGCTGGTGCTCGCGTGCGCCACTCGAACTCTCCCAACCGCCCCGCAGCAGCGCCCACCGGTGACAAAGCCCGCGGTCCTGGCGCCCGGTGAGCTTCAGATGCTGCCCGCGCGTCCGCCGACCACCGTCTCCGGCCGTCCTGGGTGAAGTCGAATCCGATCCCACCGGCATCCTTCTCGGATCGAGCCAGTCAGGAGCGGCGTCGCCGATGTCACTTCCAGGATTCCGAGCCTATCTCGGACTAATCATGGGAAGAAAGTGGTCTATGGATCCGTTCGAACCGATTGTGGCCCCTTACGGCACGTGGAAGTCACCGATCGCCGCCCACCGAGTCGCGGCGGGCGGGGTTCGGCTGGGCGGCGTCGTCCTCGACGGTGATGACATCTATTGGATCGAGGGACGGCCGGATGAAGCCGGCCGCAATGTCCTCGTCAAGCGGAGCGCGGACGGCCGCACCGCGGATGTCACGCCTGCTGGGAGTAACGTGCGAACACGCGTCCACGAGTACGGTGGAGCCGCGTACACAGTCTCCCGTGGGGTCGTTTACTACGTCGAATTCACTGACCAGCGCCTCTATCGGCTGGAGCCTGGCGAGGCGCCCGGGCCGCTCACAACACCAGGCGACTGGTTCTACGCCGACTGCTCGATCGACCCGTCACGACAGCGCGTCGTTTCCGTGCGCGAAGACCACACCGTGAAGGATCGCGAGCCCGTGACAACACTCGTCAGTTTGTCGCTCGCCGGTCCGCCGGCCGCCGCCCAAGTGATGGTCTCGGGCCACGATTTCTATTCGACGCCTCGCTTCAGTCCAGACGGCTCGCGCCTGTCGTGGCTCGCGTGGCGCCATCCGAACATGCCGTGGGACGGTACCGAGCTCTGGGTGGCGAATGTTTCGAACGATGGAACGCTGGAACAACCGCAACTCGTGACGGGCGGCGAGACCGACGCGATTTTTCAGCCCGGTTGGTCTCCAGACGGAACGCTCCACTTCGTCTCAGATCGCACGGGCTGGTGGAACCTCTATCGCGTACGCAACGACCGCATTGAGTTGGTATACGCGATGCCAGCTGACTTCGGCCGCCCCCAGTGGCAGCTCGGGATGTCGACGTGGGCGTTCGCCGACGCGTCGCGTCTCGTGGTTGCCTACCAGGAGCTCGGGCGTTGGCGCCTGGCAACGATTGATGTGCATACGGGTACATTGACACTGGTCCGCACCAACCTGGAACCGGGCGAGAACATCACGGCGACCCGCTCGCATGCCGTCTTCGTCGGCGGTTCGGCGCCCACGCCTGATGCCGTCGTCCGCGTCGATCTCGAGACGGGCGCCGCCGAGACACTCCGAGCCGCGTCGGACTTGGTTATTGACACCGGTTATCTGTCAACGCCAGAACCCCTCGAATTTCCGACGGGCGATGGACTCACGGCCCATGCTTTCTACTATCCGCCGCGCAATCGGGACTTTTCAGCACCGGTCGATGACCGGCCACCACTCATCGTTATCGGTCATGGTGGTCCGACAGCGTCTACAAGCGCGCGTCTGAGTTTAGAGGTGCAGTATTGGACCAGCCGTGGCTTTGCCGTGGTCGACGTCAATTACGGCGGGAGTTCGGGGTATGGGCGCGCGTACCGGCGACGCCTGAACGGCCAATGGGGCGTGGTCGACGTGGCCGACTGCGTGAACGCGGCGAAATACCTGACGACGCACGGTCAGGCCGATCCCGATCGTCTGGTCATCCGAGGCCGCAGCGCCGGTGGCTACACCGCGTTAGCGGCGCTGACGTTCCACCCGGACGTGTTCAAAGCTGGCGCCAGTTATTACGGCATCAGCGATCTCGAAGCGATGGCGCGCGAAACCCACAAATTCGAGTCCCGGTATCTCGACAGCCTGATCGGACCGTACCCCGCCGCACGGGCGATCTACCGCGCTCGATCTCCGATCCATTTCGTAGGCCGGCTGTCGTGTCCGCTGATTTTTTTCCAGGGTCTCGAGGACCGAATTGTCCCGCCAAATCAGTCGCGAATGATGGCCGACGCGGTGCGCGCCAAGGGCCTTCCCGTCGCGCTGCTGACGTTTGAGGGAGAGCAGCACGGATTCCGTAAGAGCGACACGATCGTCCGCTGTCTTGAGGCCGAGCTGTATTTCTATGGCGCGATCTTTGGTTTCGTGCCGGCGGAGCGGCGGTCGCCGATCATGATCGACAATATCGACCGGCCCAAGCCGTACCGCGGTGAGGATTGCTGAGCGGGGTTACCCCGCTCCACCGGCGGCGGCCGAGCTGTTGCATTGAAGCGGGCAGTCTCCTATAATCACGCCTTCACTCTAGGCCCGTATGGTGACGGTCCTTTTACACATCGATAGCGGGTCGCTACAATTCGCGGAGGAGAATCTCATGGAATGGACGAAGCCCGAGTTCACCGTTGTTGCTGTGACAATGGAAGTGACCGCCTACGCGGCCACTAAGTAGGTAGCCTGCGGCGGAGCTCACTCGTGAGCTCCGCCTCGAGTTGTCGTGCACGTTTTGCTCCTTGGCAGTGCCGCGGGTGGCGGATTTCCCCAGTGGAACTGCTGGTGCCCCTGCTGTCGTGCAGCCCGAGCCGATCCTTCCACCGCCCAGCCTCGCACCCAGTCATCCGCCGCCATCAGCAGCGACGGGCGGCGATGGTTTCTCCTGAATGCGTCTCCCGATGTCCGCGACCAGTTACGTTGGGTACGGACTGGAGACACCCCATCAACGATTCGACATGTACCGATCGAAGGCGTCCTGGTGACCGACGCAGAGATCGATCACACGCTCGGCATTGTCTTGTTGCGCGAGGCCAGGCACCTTCCGGTATACGCGACACGAGCAGTCCGATCCATACTCGACTGCGATTCCCGCCTGCTGCCGATGACACGGGCCTTCAGTGAGGTTCCCGTGACCGATCTTCCCTTGAGCACACCCGTGCCCCTTTGCTACCGTGACGGCTCCGCGAGCGGCCTTGCGGTGGAGGCGTTTCCGGTGCCAGCAGGTCCCCCCCGATTCGCGACTCGCGCCGATGTGGGACATACGGTGGGATTCATGCTTCGGGAAGAGGCGAGCGGCACGGCCTGCGCCTTCGTCCCCGGATGCGGCGATCTCGATGCCCCGCTCCTCACACGCCTGGCAGGGGCGGACGCGGTGCTCTTCGACGGCACGTTTTGGGCGGACGACGAACTGATCGCCCTGGGCATCGGCGACCGGACCGCGCGCGAACTGGATCATCTGCCGATCGCCGGCCGCGGCGGCAGTCTCGAACGGCTCACCGCACTCCCGTGCCGCCATCGCATCTACACCCACATCAACAACACGAATCCGCTGCTGCTGGAGGATTCGACTGAACGCGCGATCGTGACGCGCGCGGGTATCACCATCGGTTTCGATGGCTTGCACCTGACTCTGTGATGAGATCCGATCGATGACCCCCTTGCATGCCTCGGTCCTCTCGGCGCCTCCGCCGCCGCCGATTCCCATCCTGACTCATCCGCTCGCCCCGGACGATCTGGTCGAGGCTTTGCGCGCGTTCCACCGGTCCTACCACTCGAAGCATCCGTTCCATACGTTGATGCACGAGGGACGGCTCACGCCACGGCAGTTGCAGGGCTGGGTCGCGAACCGGCTGGCGTACCAACGCGCGATCCCCCGAAAAGATGGCGCCATCATCTCCAATTGTCCCGATCCCGACGTGCGCCGCATGTGGTTGCAGCGGATCATCGATCACGATGGCACCGAACCCGGGACCGGCGGGATCGAGATGTGGATCCGGCTGGGCGAGGCCGTCGGCGTGCCACGCGAGGAGATGGAAGACGAGCGACACGTGCTGCCGGGCGTACGGTTCGCCGCCGAAGCCTACGTGACGTTTTGTAAAACCAAACCCTGGATCGACAGCGTGGCGTCATCGCTCACCGAGCTGTTTGCTCCCGATTTGATGCGGCAGCGCATCGCGGCCTTCCCGCAGCATTATCCATGGGTCCGTCCCGAAGGACTCGCCTACTTCAAGAGCCGGCTGACGCAAGCGCCACGAGATAGTCAGCAGGGCCTGCAGCTCGTGCGAAGGCACTGCACGACGGTCGAGACGCAAGAGCGGGCGTTCGCCGCGTTGGCCTTCAAGATCGAGATGCTGTGGCTCATGATCGACACGATTCATCATGCCTACTTGGAGCCCTGAGGTGACGCTCACCGTCACGGCGGTGCCCGTCCTCTGGCGGCTGGCGCGGCTCGAATTCGACCCGGTGCGCCAGCAGCGCGTGCTCCTGTATCCCGAAGGCGTGATCCTCCTGAACGACACCGGGGCGGCCATCCTGGATCTCTGCGACGGACGTCGCTCGATCGGTGACGTCGCCGCGGTCTTAAGAGAGCGGTATCATCGGGAGGTCGTAGACGATGTCATCGAGTACTTGTCCAGATTGGCCGACCAAGAGTTGATCCGTGTCGCCTAGTCATCCGACCACGCTGCTCGCCGAGATCACGCATCGGTGTCCGCTCCATTGTCCGTATTGCTCGAATCCGCTCGAGATGATTCGCGCAGACGCGGAGTTGACCACCGCGGAGTGGACGCGTGTCTTCACCGAAGCTCGCGAACTCGGCGTTTTGCAGCTCGGCCTCTCTGGCGGCGAGCCGCTCGTGCGCCCTGATGTAGAGGCGCTCGCCGCGCACGCTCGCGCCGCGGGGCTGTACACGACCTTAGTGACGTCGGGTGTTGGACTGACCCGGCATCGAGCGGAGAAACTGCGCGAGGCGGGGTTGGAGCACATCCAGATCTCGTTCCAGGATTCGGATTACGCGGCGGCCAATCGCATTGCAGGGATGAGCGCCGTCCCGCAAAAGCTCTCAGCCGCCGCCATCGTGCGACAGCTCGGGTTTGCGTTCTCGATCAATATCGTGCTGCATCGCGCGAATATCGATCGAGTCGGCGAGATGATCGAGTTGGCCGCGGGCCTCGGCGCCGACCGGCTCGAACTGGCGAACACTCAGTATTACGGCTGGGCGCTCGAGAACCGCAACGCGCTCATGCCGACGCCGGCTCAGGTGGCCGCAGCCTCCGACGTCGCCGACGAAGCCATGCGCCGGCACCGGGGGCGCATGCAGATTCTTTATGTGCTGCCCGATTACCACGAGTCGTACCCGAAGCCGTGTTATGGGGGATGGGGCAAACATTATCTGGTCGTGATGCCTGACGGCCGCACGCTTCCCTGTCACGGCGCCACACATATCACGACGTTTCGGTTCGACAGCGTTCGGGAGCGTGCGCTCCGCTGGATCTGGGAGGAGTCGGCCGCGTTCCAGGCGTTTCGCGGCGACGGGTGGATGCAGGAACCCTGTCGGTCGTGCCCGCGGCAGGCAATCGATTTCGGCGGATGCCGCTGCCAGGCGTTTGCCTTGACGGGCGATGCCACCAATCCGGATCCGGTCTGCACCTTGACGCCGTTACGGACCATCATCGACAAGGCGGTGCGAGAAGCAACGGGGCCGCCAGACTATCGGTACCGGTACCTCAGCTTGGCACCCAAACGGACATGAGTACGTCGACACCCGCGATCGAGACCATCGGATTCGGGCGCGATTACGGGTCGACGCGGGCACTCGAGGCCCTGGATCTGATCGTCGGTTCGGGCACACTGGTCGGCCTCTTGGGTCCGAATGGCGCCGGCAAAACGACCGCACTGCTGCTGTTGGCAACGTTGCTGAAGCCCTCGCGCGGTAGCGCCCGCATCTGCGGGTACGACCTCGCGCGTGATCGCGCAGCGATTCGCCGGCGTCTCGGAATCGTCTTCCAGGAACCGAGCATCGATGGGCTGTTGACGGTCCAGGAGAATCTCCGGTTTGCCGCTGGTCTCATGGGCCTGGGCGGCGCCGCCGCGCGCCGGGCAGTCGACGAAGCGCTCGAACGCACGGGACTCGTCGCCCGGGCGCGCCAGCCGGCACGCGAGCTCTCGGGCGGCTGGCGCCGGCTGACCGACATCGCCCGCGCGACGGTGCACAGGCCGGACATCTTGATCCTCGACGAACCCACGGTCGGGCTCGACCCCGAACATCGCGAACGGATGTGGGCCCTTCTCGACATGGAGCGCCGCGAGTACGGCGCTACGATCCTGTTCTCCACGCATTATCTGACGGAAGCCGAGTCGTGCGACCGTGTCATCCTGCTGGCACACGGTCACGTCGTGGCCGCGAATACGCCAGCAGCGCTCATCGCCGCCGTAGGTGACGAGGTCGTAGAAATTGAAGGTCCGGACGCTGAGTGGGCCGCGCACGCGCTGAACAGGGTCGCAACGGTGCATGTCACGGTCCGGACCGAGCGTGGATTTCGGATCGGGATCAGTGGTCCGCGCGACGAGCTGGCCAGAACTGTTGGTGCCACACCACGAATCACTCGCTTTGCCATTCGACCCGCGACGCTGGAGGACGTGTACTTTACTCGGACGCAAGACGCTGGTGGCGGGCCATCCGCGCCGACGCTGATCGGGACGGCTGGATGAGCGCACTGATGACGGTGCAGGCGATCGTCGTGCGCGATGTCTCCCGAGCGGTTCGGCAGAAGAGCCGGCTTCTTGGTGGACTGGTGCGGCCCTTCATGTGGCTCCTGCTCGTGGGCACCGGCTACAGCACCATCGTCCACGTCGAGGGCGCGCTCTCTTACCACGCGTTCGTCTTTCCCGGCATTATCGTGATGGCGGCGCTCTTTGGCGCCATGCTCACCGCGATCTCCACCGTCTATGACCGCGAATTCGGAATGCTCCGCCTAATGCTGGCCAGTCCGGCCGGCGTACCGGCGGTCCTCGCGGGCCGCGCGATCGCCGCTGCCGCTGTTGGGATGCTGCAGGGCGGGGTGGTGTTGCTCTGCGTTCCGTTGGTGATCTCCATCACGGTCACCCAACTTGCTGCGGCCACGGCCGCACTTGCTGTCGGGGCCACCGCCAGCGCGGTTCTCGGACTCCTCGTCGCGGCTCCGCTGCGATCCGTCGAGAACTTCGCCGGGATCATCAACGTCGTGCTGTTCCCCCTGTTGTTCCTCAGCGGTGCCCTGTATCCGATCGCCGGGATGCCTACGGCGCTGCGCGTCGTCGCGCGGCTCAACCCGGTGAGTTATGCCGTCGATCTCATGCGGCAGGCGCTTGGCCAACCCAGTGAATTTGGCGCCGTGCGCTCGCTCCTCGTGCTCGGCGCCACGATCTTGCTAGCGTTCGCGTTGACGGCGGTTATATTCGATCCAGAGCAACGCTTCACCTTCCAACGGCCACGACCTGAGCCGTGAATGGATATACGACCGTCTCTCCACGAGCGACGTCGCCAGCGAGCCACCCCAGCAGCGGACGGTGCCCGGCTGCCGCCAGCGGCCCGCAAACGGGGGTTCCGAGCTAACAGCACTGATCGCGCGAACAGTGCGTCGATCACCCACACGTGCGCGCCGCGCTCGCCTGAATCGAACACGACCCGTTGTCCGCCAGGAGAGAACCCCATGGTCCGCGGCGGATTTCCCCAAGTCTCCCAAGCGGCTTGGTCGCTCCACCGGCTGATTCGATGAGGACGATTTCATCTATCCGATCGCCCGATCGATTCGCATCAGCCTGCGCAATGACAGCGACAGTCCATCGACCATCGGGCGACAAATCGTATTGCAGCCAACCTGGCATTGGCCCGGCTGAATATCACGCGAGGTGCGGCGCCGACGACGCGCATGAACGATTCCACAAACTGTTCGAACTCGGTGGCATCCTTATGCGTGACGCAACGGTCGCGACCGGTGCGTAGATCGTGCATGGCCAGATCGCCGGATCACCAGTCGGTATAGAGAACGTAGCGTCCGTCGCGGGAGACCGAAGCTCCTGACAGTCCGACAAACTGGCTGGCACTCCACATCTGCCGCGGCCCCGATCGGCCGGACTGCGCCTGGCTGTCCGGTGTCGCGCTCACCAAAACCAGAACGCCCACCATCAGCATGACAAGTCGAACCGTCATAACTGCGGCTGATTGTAGGTGACAACACGCCTCCCGAAGCATTGTCTGCGTGACAGCCTGACCTGGCGCTGCCGGCTGATCCCGCCGTCCAAGCCGGCCGCGTCGAAGTCGCGGGCGGCGAGCGCCGCACGCTAGGGCCGCCGACCAACGGCACGGAAACCGGTGAAGGCGACGAACAGGCCGGAGTCGCGGCTGCGGCGTTCGAGATCCGCCTGCCAGGCTTCGCGCTCGACGGCGGTGATCGCGCCGGCGCGTTCCGCGAATTCCGCGATCCGGCCGAAGCCGAAATCAGGGTCCAGCCACACCACGCCGGGGAGCAGCAACGTTTCCGGATGCACGTGAACATCGACCAGGCCCGCGTCGGCAAACAGCCGCGGCAACATGCGGCCAACCCAGCCTTGCGGCATGCTGTCGCAGAAGAAGTTCATGATCCGGCGCGTCACCCGGCGATCCGGCGCGTCGACTACGAGCGTCTCCCAATCACCTTCCCACACCGCGACGAGCCCGCCCGGCCGCGTGACGCGGACCATCTCACGCACCGCTCGCTCCGGAGCGTCAAGATGGACCAACAGCTGGTTCGCCATCGCGCGGTCGAATGAGGCGTCGGCAAACCGAAGCTGCTGCGCGTCCCCTTGTTGAAATTCCATGGGCGCGTGAAGCGCCGCCGCCCGTCGGTTGGCTTCGCGCACCATGACGAGGCTGACGTCGACACCGACTATGCCGCCGCCCGGCTGAAGCAGCGGCGCCAAGGGACCGAGGAGCGAACCCGTGCCGGAGCCGACGTCGAGAATCCGGAGTCCAGGCGCTGGCGCAAGGAACGCGTAGTACGAGTCAGGATTCGCCTGTATCTGCGACAGCGTGCCGCGACGGCTCGCATCCAGAAAGCGGATGTACCACGACGGGTCGTCGGTCTCATCGACGCGCTGCCAGCGGTGATGCCACGGCTGTGTCACGGTCACGGTCCTCCGAAAGAGGGACATTCTATCGCGGGTGCGACCGAAGCGGGTCCAGCAACGGCACGACCGGCGGCGGCAAGCGCGCTGGCCTGCATCGCCTTGACGTCGGGGGTCGAGAGCAGGGTGGATTTCCGGAGTTCGGGTTTCCGCGTGGTCATCGACATGGTTGAGCCGTCCAGTGGGCTGCGCACCCCGCTTCGAGCAGGCGCTGCGTGGTTGAATGCATCATTCGATTTGGTGAATCGCGATTCTATTTCGATTGGCCTTCGACGGCCACCGCGTCCAACGGCGACTCAAAGGCAATGAACAGCACACAGGGGGTCGTGCTTACGCACGCGGCCTTGTGAGGGCGTTTGGCGGGGCCGTACGCATAGGTGCCGGGCTTGAGCACCGTCGTCTTCTGGCCGTCATACGTGACATGCAGCTCACCGCCAACCAGCACCATGCGCTCTGCCGAGGTGTGCCAATGGAGCGGAAGGGTCGACTTGCCGGGCACCTTGAGGAACACGTCGACGTTGTCCTTGGCCGGATCGCCGTGAAGGACGGCGATGCCGCATCCTTTGGGCAGGAACGGCGGGCAGGGTCCCCACGCGAGCTGTGGATCGCCGGCGGTCAGCGTCAGTGCCTGCTCTGGAGCCGGCGCCTGTGCCTGGGCATGGGCATGGGCGAACGAGCCGGCGAGGCTCGCCGGCAGCAGCAACAACGAACCAAGCAATGCCGCGCGCATCGGCCGGCCAATCAGGGTCTCACGGGTCATGTCAGTCTCCTTTGGGGTCTACTAGACCAATTGGTCTAGTGCGGGAGCCTACCGTCTTGGACCGACGCTGTCAATTGGGTACGGGGGCCGGCGCGGCCGTAAACTTTCCCACGGCGCACCAACCGTCACCTCACATCCCTGGATCGCGTGTTGTTCCATCTGGATGAGGCGGCGTTCCGATGGTTTGCCAAAGCGCTGGATGCTTCGCCGGCCGACAACCCGCGTCTGCGCAAGCTGCTCGCGAAGCGCGCGCCCTGGGAGCGATGAGCGGTCCGGTCAGTGCGCCCCAGCATCTCACCAGCGAGCACAACGTATCGGCGTTCGACTGCGCCGTCCCTGAACTGAACGATTGGCTGAAACGGCGAGCATTACAGCTCACGGCTGCAGTGTGCGTTCGGGAGATTTGAGGGGAACGAGATCTGCTGGCCGAGGACATGATGGGCCAGCCGTAAGGTTCTTCTGGCTCGAACTCCTTCGCCACGGCGAGGAGCCCGCCGCACGAGCCGACAAGGCCAAGACCTGGCGGGCCGGCCACGGATCAGGCCGGACACCCGATTCCGCTGATGCTCCGTCTCCAGAATGTTTCCACGACGAGGGCAGATCCGCGAAGACTCGGGTGGACGGCAGTGAACGAAACGGAGCGCCGTAACTGTCTGTGACTCAAGCGCTTAGAACCAGAAGTCGCGCCCATCACCTCTTTAGAAAGCAGGCTTGCTCCGGGTTTGTCGAATCCCTGCCTCCCGGTCAGCTCTGCGATGAGGGACGGCTTCGCCTTGTTGGTCGTGCTCACATCCGACTCCGGCACGCGCCAGCGTTTGCCGTCGACACACAGCGGTTCCCGGTAGTCATCGGCCGATCGCTGGGCGCGTCGGCGGCGACTTTCGGGCGATGCGTGTAATCAACAGGTTGACATCGCGAGGGCGTTCGACACTAGATATAGCGTTCACGGTCGCCGATCTTCGGATTGGGCGAAAGAGGGAATCCGGTGCGCCGCGTGACGCGGCAAGGCCGGAGCTGACTCCGCAACTGTGAGCGGCGAGCCATCTGCGCAACGGGCGCCACTGGTGAGAAGACCCACCGGGAAGGCCAGGCGGAATGGCGTTGACCCGCAAGCCAGGAGACCTGCCGTGTCACTGCTGTTACGTCCCTCGGGCGGGGATCCCCGAGTGCGCCTCTCGACGTCTCGCCCTGCGCGTTCCAGGGCCACGCCGCGGCGTCCTCCACCCTCGTCCAGGACCTGGAGGTTCACCGAATGTCCTTGTCACCTGCTGTCGTATCCACGGGCGAGATCGCCGTTCGCTCCTCGTCGCCGCCGGTGTCTCTGCGCGTCATCAAGCGCTCGGGCACAGTCGTCGACTGGGATCCGGGCAAGATCAATTCGGCCATTGCCAGAGCGTTCCTCGCGGTGGAGGGACCTGGCGCCTCGGACTCGGCCAGGATCCACGACATTGCCGAAGCGCTCACGACCGCGGTCACCGACGCCCTGGCGCGCCGCGCCGGCGCCGCCCGCGCCCTGCACATCGAGGACATCCAGGACCAGGTGGAGCTGGCGCTCATGCGCGCGGCGCACCACAAGGTTGCCCGCGCCTACGTGCTCTATCGTGAGGGGCGCGCCGCGGCCCGGCGCGCCGAACTGCCCGCCGCGGCTCCCGAGCCGGCAATCCACGTGCGGCGTCGTGACGGGGAGCGCGTGCCGCTCGACGCGGCCGCCTGGCGTACGCAGATTGCGCGCGCCTGCGACGGCCTGACCGATGTCTCGGTCGAGCGATTGTTCGCCGATGCGCGCCGCAACATCTACGACGGCATCCCCGCGCACGAACTCCAGGCGGCGACCATCATGGCCGCCCGCGCGCTCATCGACGTCGACCCGCACTACACCTACGTCGCCGCGCGCCTCCTGCTCGACGACTTCACGCGCGAAGCGCTGGCCTTCGTGACGGGTTCTGACACGCCGGCGGTCGACACCGCGCCGACCTGCGCGCAGTACTTTCCGCAATTCATCGCCAGCGCCATCGATCTCGAGCTGCTCGATCCGGCCCTTGCCTCATTCGACCTGGCGCGCCTGGCCGCCGCCCTCCGTCCGGAACGCGATCGTCAGTTCCAGTTCCTCGGCCTGCAGACCCTGTACGACCGCTACGTGCTGCACAGCCACGGCACGCGCTTCGAGCTGCCGCAGGCCTTCTTCATGCGCGTGGCGATGGGGCTCGCGATGCGCGAGGACGATCGCGAGGCCCGCGCGATCGAGTTCTACGACCTCCTCTCGTCGTTCGACTTCATGTGCTCGACGCCCACGCTCTTCAACGCCGGCACCCGCCGGCCGCAACTCTCATCGTGCTTCCTGACGACCGTCCCCGACGATCTCGACGGGATCTTCGGCGCCGTTCGCGACAACGCGCTGCTCTCGAAGTACGCCGGCGGGCTGGGCAACGACTGGACGCGCGTGCGCGGCCTGGGCGCACGCATCAAGGGCACCAACGGCGAATCGCAGGGCATCGTTCCGTTCCTCAAGGTGGCCAACGACACCGCCATCGCGGTCAACCAGGGCGGCAAGCGGGCCGGCGCCGTGTGCGGGTATCTCGAGCCCTGGCACATCGACGTGGAAGAGTTCCTCGAACTCCGCAAGAACACGGGCGACGATCGGCGACGCACGCACGACATGCACACCGCCCTCTGGATTCCCGATCTCTTCATGCAGCGCGTAGAGGCCGACGGTCCATGGACGCTCTTCTCGCCGGACGAATGCCCGCTTTTGCACGACGCTTCCGGCCGCGCGTTCGTCGACGCCTACGAGCAGGTGGAAGCGGCCGCGGAGCGCGGCGAGATCCGCATCTTCAAGCGCTTGCGCGCCGTCGATCTCTGGCGACGCATGCTGACGATGCTCTTCGAGACGGGGCACCCCTGGATCACGTTCAAGGACGCGTGCAACGTCCGATCCCCGCAGCAACACGACGGCGTCGTCCACTCGTCCAACCTCTGCACCGAGATCACGCTGAACACGACGGATGACGAAGTTGCCGTCTGCAACCTCGGTTCGGTGAACCTCGCCACGCACGTGAGCGTAGCCGGGCTCGACGTCGAGAAGCTGCGTCGCACCGTGCACACGGCGCTCCGCATGCTCGACAACGTCATCGACATCAACTTCTACACGATTCCCCAGGCACGCCGCTCCAATCTGCGGCACCGTCCGGTCGGACTCGGGTTGATGGGATTCCAGGATGCGCTGCACAGCCTCCGCCTGCCCTACGCTTCAGCCGAGGCCGTCGATTTCGCCGACGCCAGCATGGAGCGGATCGCGTTCCACGCCATCGAGGCATCGGTGGCGCTCGCCGCCGAGCGAGGCCGCTACGAGACGTTCGACGGCTCGTTGTGGAGCCAGGGCGTGCTGCCGCACGACTCGATCGACAAGCTGGCGCGTGCGCGCGGCCAGGCGATCGACGTGGACAGATCGTCCCGCCTCGACTGGGAGCCGTTGCGGGCACGGGTCCGCGCGGCCGGGATGCGCAACTCCAACGTGATGGCCATCGCGCCAACCGCCACCATTTCGAACATCTGCGGCGTCACGCAGTCGATCGAGCCGACATTCCAGAACCTCTACGTGAAGTCGAACATGTCGGGCAACTTCACCGTGGCGAACCCGTACCTGGTGGCCGACCTCAAGGCGGCGGGATTGTGGGACGCGGTCATGGTGAACGACCTGAAGTACTACGACGGTAGCCTTGCCGCCATCGACCGTGTGCCGGCCGAACTCCGGACGCTATATGCCACCGCCTTCGAGATCGACCCGGCCTGGCTCATTGCCGCCGCCGCACGCCGGCAGAAGTGGATCGACCAGGCGCAGTCGCTGAACCTGTACGTCGACCGTCCGGACGGGCCGAAGCTGGATGCGATGTACCGGCTGGCCTGGCGCAGCGGCCTGAAGACCACCTACTACCTGCGCTCACGGGCCGCGACGCACGTCGAACGCAGCACGCTCGAGGGCCCCGACCGCCGGTTGAACGCCGTGACCGCCACGCCGCCGGCGGCGGCGGTCTGCTCGATCGACAACCCCGACTGTGAGGCCTGCCAGTGAACCCCACGACCGCCGACACGCTGTCCACCACCGGCCTGGGGGAGATCGACCGCTCAGGAACGCGCCCTCGCGTTGACGACAAGGCGATGATCAACTGCCGCGCTGACGTCAATCAGCTGCTCCCGCTGAAGTACCGCTGGGCGTGGGAGCGGTACCTGGCCGCCTGCAATAACCACTGGATGCCGACCGAGGTGTCGATGCAGGCCGACATCGCGCTGTGGCGATCGCGTGACGGGCTCACCGACGACGAGCGGCGGATGGTCAAGCGGAACCTTGGCTTCTTCGCGGCGTCCGAATCGCTCGTCGCGAACAACATCGTGCTGGCGATCTACCGGCATCTCACGAACCCCGAATGCCGCCAGTACCTCTTGCGGCAGGCGTTCGAAGAGGCCATCCACACCCACACGTTCCAGTACATCTGCGAGAGCCTGGGTTTGGATGAGGGCGAGCTGTTCAACATGTACCGCGAGGTGCCCGCCATCACCGACAAGGCGGCGTGGGCGCTGCGCTACACGCAGAACCTTTCCGATCCGCGGTTCTCGACGGGGACCGTGGCAGCCGACCAGGCCTTCCTGCGAGACATGATCGCGTTCTACGTCGTGTTCGAAGGCATGTGGTTCTACACGGGCTTTGCCCAGATCCTGTCGCTCGGCCGGCGCAACAAGATGGTCGGCATCGCCGAGCAGTACCAGTACATCCTGCGCGACGAGTCGCTGCACCTGAATTTCGGCATCGACGTGATCAACCAGATCAAGGCCGAGAATCCCCATCTGTGGTCTGTGGCCCTGCAGGACGAGGTGCGGGCGATGCTGCACGACGCGTGCGCGCTCGAAGTCGCGTACAGTCGCGACACGATGCCGCGCGGGCTGCTGGGACTGAACGCGGAGGTGTGCGCCGAATACATGCACGTGATCACCAACCGCCGCTGCGTCCAGCTCGGGCTGGCGCCCGTCTTTCCGGCGTCGGACAATCCGTTCCCGTGGATGTCGGAGGCGATGGATCTCAAGAAGGAGAAGAACTTCTTCGAGACCCGCGTGACCGAGTATCAGACCGGGTCGTCGCTCAAGTGGTGACGCCCGTTCCCCGGCGTGAGGCGGCTTCCAGAGCGAGGGAGTCGAGTCCCGCCGGACGGATGAGCAGTTGCGGAAATCGTCCCAGGGCCGATTCAGACCATGCGGGCTGTCGGATTAAGGCGAGCAGCCCGTATCGGGCCGCGTCGATGGCCGACGCCGGCAGCTGTGAACGACGAAGCTCGCGCGAGAAGAGCCAGAGGCCGGCGAGGGCGCCGAGCGCCACCATCACGCCGAAGCTGGTGATCTCGAACGAGCCGATTCGAAACAGAACGGGATACATTTATTCCTGCCCGACTTTCGGAATCGCGCTCTTCTCGACCGTCAGCGGGAGCTCCTGGACGGGGCGCCGCTTATGGGCTGCTGGTCGCCGGCTTGGGCGTCACCTTCAGCAGCTTGCCGTTGGCGCCTTCGGTGAGCACGTAGACCGCGCCGTCGGCAAACACCTGGACGTCGCGGATGCGCGCGCCCAGGTCCATCAGCAGCGGCTCCTCGTTGACGACCTTGTCGTCCTTGCCCAGTTCGAGCCGGAACAGGGCCTGACCCGCCAGCGCGCCGACCAGGGCGCTCGACTGCCACTGGGGAAAGAGGCTGCCCTTGTAGAACGCCAGGGCCCCAGGCGCGATCACCGGGTCCCAGTAGTAGCGCGGCTGCTCCATGCCGGGCTTCTCCACAATCGCCTCGCCGATCTTCGTGCCGGGGTAGTTGATGCCGTGCACGATCACCGGCCAGCCGTAGTTCTTGCCCTTCTCGATCAGGTTCAGCTCGTCGCCGCCGCGCGGGCCGTGCTCCACTTCCCACAGCCGGCCGTCGGGCGCGAAGGTCAGCCCCTGCGGGGTCCGGTGGCCCATCGACCACGTGCCCGGCAGACCCAGCGCCGGATTGCCGGGCGCCGGCTTGCCCTCGGGCGTGATGTGAATCACCTTGCCCAGGTAGGTGTCGAGGTGCTGCGCCTGCAACGGGAGCGGATCCCCCGTGGAGCGATCGCCGACCGCCACGAAGAGATTGCCGTCCTTCGGATCGACGGCGATGCGGGAGCCCGACTGCGACACCGCGCGGTTGGTGAACGGGGCGGCCTGGAAGATGGTGGTGACGGCCGAGATCGTGCCCGCGTCCTCGTCCAGGATCGCGCTGTCGACCGCATGAGCGCAGTTCGTGGCGTCGAGGTTCCGCAGGTAGACGAAGAAGATGCGATGGTTGCTGGCAAAATCCTTGTCGAGCGCCACGTCCAGCAGGCCCGCCTGGCCGCGGAAGTACACCGGCGGCATGTTCGCCGTGATCGTGTGCAGCGTGGACCCGTCCTTGTTCAGGATCCGCAGCCGGCCCGCCTTCTCGGTGATGAGGAAGCGCCCGCTTGGCAGCAGCTCCACGGCCCACGGCATCTCGAGGCCGCTGGCGATGGTCGTGACCTCGACGTCCACCGTCTTGTGGTACGGCGCGCGGGTCTGACCCGGGAAGACCGGATGATCGGTGTCGAGCTCCGGCGCGCGGCGGTCGACGGGCTGCCCTTCGATGGTGAATTTCTCGAACGTCCGGCGCACCGCCGGATTGGGCGCAGCAGCCGGTGGGTTCTGGGCCAGCACGGGCACCGGTAACATTGCAAGGCCGGCAACCGCATAGGCGATGGCAATTCGTGTCATGTCAGTCTCCGCTGTACAACCAAGGTCATCCGTCCCGACGTGCGCATACCAAGTATAGCGGCCCGACGGCGAAGCGGTCACGGCGGCATTTGGCGACGAGCTTGATGAATGGCATCGCCGCCCAGCATGTTGATGGCGGCTCTGGTGCCGGCGGATGCGGAGCAGAATGCAACTGCCGCGAGAGGATTAGTGGCTCCGCAATGCGAACCGTGAATTGCAAACTCGCATCTCGCGCTCACCTCACCCGTCGTGCGGGGGCACGACGCCCGGAACAGCTCCGCCGCCACGCCATCAAGGTTCCGGTCCAGCACAGTGCGGCGGGGGCCAGGCCCACCAGACACTGCAGCACACGTGTCGTCACGCCGCCGACGAGGCCCACGTGTAGTGGATAGAGCCCGCTACCCATTCGATAGCCGCGCGGCCCGGCGAGCGCGTTGTCGACCCGCAAGATTTCCGCGGTAGGCGGATCCAGGTAGACAAAACTTCGCCCCTTTGGCAGCCATTCACCCCGCATGCGAGCGCGCACGGCGAGCGGAGCCGTCGGAGAGGCCGGAAAGATCACGTAGGTCGGCGTCGCGTCGGACACCGCGAGCTTCACGGCGCGCAAGGCAGCGTCGACCGAGGGGTGCGCGACCGACGCCGAGGCCGGCACCGACGGCGGCGCCAGGGTTGGTGACGAGGCCAGCCGGTTGACGGTCTCCTCGAACGTCGGCCTGAAGACCATGGCGGTTCCAGTCGCCGCAATCAGCACCAGCGGCGGCAAGCCGAGCAGTCCCACCGCGCGATGCCAATCGTGACGGCGCACGTACGCCGAGGCCGCGGGCGATCGCCATGGGTTCGGGCGACGTCGCGAGCGCGTCCAGAGAATCAGTCCGGTCACAGACAGCGCGAGGAGCAGTATGCCCTCGATTCCGACGATTCGCTCACCGGTGCGCCCGGCAAACAGGTGCCGGTGAAAGGAGAACAGGCGTCCCTTGAACGAGTGGAGGGGGACGCGGGTACCGAGTGGCGCCCCGGTATACGGGTCGGCGTAAGCACAGGACGGCTCGGCGCCCTCGGCGAAACACAGTTCGACTGGGGCGTGCGGCTCGGCGGGGAGTTGGATACGATCGATGCGGCGATTCGGAAAGGTCGCACGTACGTCCGCGATTACGTCGTCGAGCGAAACCCGCTGCGGACGGGGTTCCACGCGCAGGAGCGACGGGTTGAGCGCGCGATCGATCTCCTCGCCGAACACGAGCACGCTTCCGGTCGCGCCGGTCAGCGTGAGCATCAGGCCAGCGGCCGCGCCGATGACAAGATGCAGCCGGAGCACCCACTTCCCCGCCGTCACGGGTGCGACCACTCCGGCGCGGGCGCGTCTGGTCGCACCCGGCCGGATATTCGGAGAGGAGGTTCGGTCACTCGCGAACTCAAAAGCGCGTGCGCAGGGACAGCTGGACGGTGCGGGGCGCGCCGGGGAGATTGAGGTTGTTCGACGAACCGTGCGCCGACACGATGTAATGCCGATCGAACACGTTGCCGATGTTCAGCGCCACACCGAACTTCCGGGCGTCGTAAAACATCGCGGCATCGACCAGCGTGTATGCCGGCAGCGTCACGAGGTCGTCCGGCGCGGCGAAGCGCAATCCCATCATGCGGACGGCGCCGGCCACAGCCAGCCGGAGCCCGAGCTGGCGGCGGAGCCAGACACTGCCGCTGTGCTCGGGCGTCAGGCTTGGCCGCTTGCCTTGCAGCGGCACGCCGCTGCTGATCGCCGTCGAGCGCGTAATCTCGGCATCGAGATAGGCGTATCCCGCCGATACCAACCAGTGCGGGCCGAGCGATCCATCCAGCGTCCACTCGACGCCGGAGGTTCGCTGCTCGCCGATAGGAATCAGCCGCGTCGGCGCCGCGGGATCCGTTGTCTTGATGTTGGTGCGGCGCAGCTGAAACAGCGACACCGTCGTCGACAACGCCCCGCCGAGCAGGTCGTACTTGGCCCCAGCTTCGTAGTTTCGGGTCAGTTCCGGCTTGATCTCCGCGTTGTTGGCCGCCAGCGGGAAGGACTCGGCAGACGGCTGAAACGACTGGCTCACCGACGCGTACAGCGAGCCCCATGGCTTGGGATGATAGACCACGCCCACGCGCGGGCTGAAGCTGCGATCGATCCGCCCGAGATTCGGTTGTCCCGGACGCCGTTCTTCAGTCCGCTGCGCAAACCGATCGAAGCGGGCGCCGACCAGCGACTTCCAGTGCGCGCCAATGCTGATCAAGTCCTGCGCGTACACTCCCGTCGTGTCCAGAAAACCGACATTGTCGGTACCCGCTCTGGCGGTCGAAGGAACTTCGGGCACTCGATGCCCTTCGGGCGCGTAGAGCGGCACCCGATCGATGTTCGCGAAGTTCAGGAAGACCTGATCCTTTTGCTGCCAGCCGATTTCGAGGCCAGTTAGCAACTGGTGGCGCATACCAAGGCCGCGGCGATCAGTCGACAGTTCGGCCTGGTTGAACATGCCGTCCTCGAGACGCCGGACGATGCCGCGCGTACGGATCGCCTCGTTGCCGGTCACGGCCGACACCAATGTGTTCCGGCGGTTCAGGTCGTACTTGTGGTAGCGGAAGGCGTTGCTCAATCTTGCGCCCGCGAACCGGTGCTCGAAGATGACCTGTGTTCCCGTCACGAGCGCGCGCGTCGTGTCGTCGCGGCCGTCGGACGAACCGTAGTAGGTCCCGGCCGGGACGTCGACGGGACGGCCGTTGACGGCGGGAATGCCGAAATCCGTCAGGCGACGATCGTCGAGATGATCGAACTGAAGCAGCAACTCGGTGCGGGGTGTCAGCGTGAAGGACGCGGAAGGCGCCACGATCCAGCGCTCGAGAAAGTACTCGTTGCGGTAGCCATCGCTGTTTTCGTAGGCGGCGTTCAGGCGCACCCGCACGCGGCCATTCACCGCGCCGCCCAGGTCAGCGGCGATCCGCTTGCGATCGAAAGACCCGTATGTGAGATCCACTTCATGGATGGCAGCCGCGGTCGGTTTTTTCGTCACGCGGTTGATCAGCCCCCCCGAGGAGCCGCGGCCGTAGAGGGTTGACGATGGTCCCTTCAGGACCTCGACCCGATCGATATTCGCGAGGTCTCGGAAATAGAGAGCATCGTCTCTGAGGCCATCGAGATACTGGTCGGTGATGGCCGAGAAGCCGCGAATCGTCACCTGATCGCGCTGTCCGTCTCCGTGGCTGTATCCGATGCCGGGGACGTTGTGCAGGACCTCCTCCAGGGAGTGCGCCCCTTGCTCTCGGAAGACCGACGCGGGTACGACGTTGATTGCCTGGGGAAGGTCCCGCAGTGGGGCATCGATCTTGGCCGCGGCGGCCCGCGAGCGATCGATCGCGGACGCCCGTCCCAAAACCTGCACGACTTCGGTAATGGGTTCGAGTTCGAGGACGATCGCGAGCGGTGGCATGTCCGGCATTACGGTGATCGCGCGGCGCAGCCACGGACGGAAGGCGTCGGCGCTGACCTCGATATCGAGGTTCGAGCCTGCCGCTACTCCCGGAATGGTGAACCGGCCGTCCGCGTCGCTGACCGCCTCGCGGTGGCCCGGCCCGTCGATCGAGATCCTGGCGCCGGCGATCGGGCCTCCGTTACCGGCCGCGGTCACGGTGCCACGCACGGCAATGGTGGTCGGACTCTGCGCGGCGAGCGCGTGCGGCAACAGCGGAGACGTTAGTCCCAACAGGCCGGCGATGCCAATCCGCACCGCACGTGCCAAGAGCGGCTTATGGCCAATCGGGGAAAAGCGTAGCAGGAGCAGGTGGGTGACAGCCCACCTGCAGGTCTTCGGACCTCGCGACATGACATACCTCCAATGCTTGCGCGTCAGTCAGCGGGTGCCGTAGACTACCGGCCGTCGGACGCTGCATGCGCGCTGCGCGTGAATTGGTTCTCCCAAGGACCTTGGCGCTCGATGCGCCCGCTGGGTGTGACAGCACTCAGCGGGCATCTGCGTTTTCAGCAACCCTTCGGCGCTCCTGAAATGAGACTCGATCTCACTTTCAGGATTCCCAGCCTAACTCGGACCAATTTGGTCGGTCAAGGGAAATGGACGGATGGTGGATGAGGTGGCCCCGGCCTGGAAGCCGCGTCAACGCATTTGAACGTGCGAGTCTGCAACAATTAAGGGCACATGAGCACCGCCACCCGCGAGTCAAGCCCGCAACCGGCACGCCGGCGGAGCATCGTTGTTCCCATGCTCATGGCGGTGGCGTTGCTTGCCTCGGCCGGCGCGCTCATCTTCTGGTCGATGTCGCCGGATCGGACCCGGGGGCGCCTCGAGCATGAGGAGACGTCAGCCTTCTCGCGCATCCGGGTCCGCCGCGACGGCGACGTCCGCGCCCTGACCTTCGTGCGCGACAACGGCCAGGAGGCGGTGCAGAGCCGCATCAACCTGACCGCGCCCCACACGCTGATGTCGCCGTACGCCCGCGGCATGTTCGCCAGCTACCTCTACCAGCCGCAACCGCGCCGCGTGCTGATCGTCGGCCTGGGCGGCGGCGCCATGGTGCACTTCCTCACCAATCACGAACCGCAGGCGCGGATCGATGCCGTCGAGATCGATTCCGCCGTCGTCCGGCTCGCGGACCAGTACTTCGGCGTGCGCTCCGGCGCGAAAGTGCAGGTGCATACCGCCGACGCGGTGGCGTTCGTGGAGTCCACGGCCGAGCGCTATGACCTGATCCTGATGGACGCGTTCCTGCGGCCGTCGGGCGGCACCGACGCGACCGGCGTGCCGGCGCAACTGAAGACGCTGGCGTTTCTCAACCGCCTGAAGCAAACGCTGGCCCCCGGGGGCGTCGTCGCGTTCAACGTCAACGAACACGCCAGCATGGCCGACGACATTGCCGCGGTCCGGACCGCGTTCGGGCACGCGGCGGTCTACCGCTGCCCTCCGTCGAACAACAAGGTGATCATCGCCACCGAGGGCGCCATGGCCACGGACGAGGACGTGCGCGCCCGCATCGGGGCGCTCGACACGCGCTTCGGCGGGGCGCTGTCATTTGCCGAGATCCTGCGGAACCGGGAATAGCTGTCCGGGCCCGGCCCCTTACTTCATCAACCGCGCCCACTGGGCGGTGTCCGTGTACTGCTGAAACGTCGCGACCTTGCCGTCGCGGAAGCGAAACACATGACAGAACTGGGCGTCGAGCGGCGCGCCGCCTGCCTTGATCGAGCCGCGATAGCGTCCAAGCGCGACGATGTGATCTCCCCCGTCGATGATGGTCGTGGGCACGGCGGTGAAGTTGTCGATCGCCGCCAGCAGGCGGCCAAACACGCCTTCGCCGATGGCCTGCGGTCCGACGTAGGGATTGCGGTCGGCGAGCGGGTTGCCTTCCGCTTCGTTCCACGTGATGGCGGGATCCATGGCGCCAAACAGCACCGAAGGATCGTTGCGGCCGAATGCGGCGTAAGCGGCGGTGATCGTCTCGAATGGTGTCATGGGGGGGGATTCTCTCATATAGTGAGCGCGGGTCTCGGTTGACTTGGGTTGGTCGCGGCGATACCGTGCGCCATGCCGACCGACCTCACCCGCCGCGAACTGCTGGCCGGAGCGAGCGCAGGCGCCGCCGCCCTGCTGCTGCAGTCCGGTAGCGCCCACGCCCAGCCCCCCACCAACACCACCGTCGTCTTTGCCAACACCACGGTCGTCACCGTGGACGAAGTTCGAGACGATGTGTCGCTGGCGGTCACCGGCGACACGATTGCCGCCATCGGCCCGACCGACCAGGTGCTCAAGGCGTATCCCAACGCCGAGATCTACAACGGCCGCGGCAAGGCGTTGTTCCCGGGCTTGATCAACTGCCACGCCCACCTCGCGCAAACGCTGGGCCGCGGTTTCAACGAAGACTTCGGCTTCCCCAACTCGGCGGGGCTGGCCGTGCAGCCCGGCAGCCTGCTGCAGGGAGAAGAGGCCACGCTGATGGCCACCATCGGCGCGCTCGAAGCCATCCGCACCGGGACAACGACGCTGGTCGAGATGTCGAGCGGGATTCGGCCGCACGCGGCGGCCCTGGCGGGGTCGGGCCTCCGGATGGTGCTGGCCGAGGCCGTGCGCGACAGCGAGAACGTGGCCGGGCCGATGTCGCCCGACGGCTTTGCCAAGAGCGTGACGCCGCGATTTTCCGGCCGGCTCCGAGACGAAGGATTGCAGCGCATCAGCGACCTGCACACGGCCTGGCACGGCCGCAACCAGGGCCGCATCCACGTGTTCCCGGCCGCGGCCCTTGCCGAAACCTCGTCACCCGAGTTGTTGCAGGCGGTGCGCGCCTTCGCCGAGAAGCACGATCTCGGCTACACCATCCACCTGTCTCAAAGCCGTGCCGAGGTCGACTTCATGGTGAAGCACCACGGGGTCCGGCCGCCGGCGTTCCTGGCTCGTCACGGCTTCCTCGGGCCCCGGCTGTTCGCCGCCCATTGCCGCTACGTGGACGAGAGCGACATCGGCCTGCTGGCCGGGTCGGGCACCGTCATCTCGCACCAGGCCGGCATGGCCGCCAACCGCGGCGTCATCCCGCCCATCCACTTGCTGCGGGCGGCCGGCTGCACCATCGCCAACGGCACCGACAACAACACCAACGACCTGTTCGAGGTGATGCGGATTGCGCTGCTGACCGAGCGGATCGATCGCCGCGATCCGTTCCCCGGCGTGAGGCCGCAACCCGAAGACATGCTGGAGGACGCGACGCGCGGCGGCGCGCGAGCCGTGAATCAGGCGAAGACGATCGGCTCGCTCGAGGTCGGCAAGAAGGCCGACCTCCTGGTCGTGGACACCCTGCGCGCCCACCTCGTCCCGTCCGGCCGCATCGTCTCGACGTGGATCCACAACGGCCAGCCCGCCGACATCGAATCGGTGATGGTCGATGGCCGGTTCGTGATGCGCGGCCGGAAAATCCTGACGGTGGACGAAGACAGCCTGATCGCCGAGGCCGACAAGGTGGGACGTCGAATCTGGAACCAGGTGAAGGCCGCCGGCGCCATTGCCATTCCGGGCCGGCCCCGGGTGCGGTGACGCGGCTTACTCGAACTCAGTGAACGCCTGGCCGCACAGCTTCGCGAGCAGCTCCCGGCCGCGGTCGTGCAACGCTGTGAAGGCCACCGCGACGGCAAACTCCTGGCGACGCCAGGTCGCGTGCGGCAGTTCAATGGAGACCGGCTGCGATCGAATCACCCGGACGCGCAGTTCGAGAGGATCGGGTTCGGTCTCGATTATGAGCGGCCACACCCGCTGGGTTTCCAGATCTCGCTGGATCTGCACAAGCGCACCCGACGCACTGACGTTGACCAGGCGGCCCTGGCTGCCGGCGATGCGGACGATGACGGGCGGCGTGGCGACCCGCACGTGGCGGCGCTGGGCCGAGTTTCCCCCCAAAGCTTGAGCTGGAATGGTCACGGGCTCCTTGAAAAGATAGACAGCCAGCCTGCGAAAATTTCTCACCGGCTGTCTATGGCGTTCCTCGCCGGGGCCGGTCATGATGATCCAGTCCGCCACAGCCTTTGGCGGCGGCGACCATCGTTCGGAGCGCATCCATGGACCTGTCCGGCATCCACCACCTCACCGCGATCTCGGCGGCCATTCGCGAGAACCGGCGCTTTTACACGCAAACCCTGGGCATGCGGCTGGTCAAGCGAACGGTCAACCAGGACGACGTCAGCGCGTATCACCTTTTCTATGCGGATGCGAAAGGCAGCCCCGGCACCGACCTGACGTTCTTCGACTGGCCGGCGGCGCCCGAACGGCGCGGCGCGCGCAGCATCACCCTCACCTGCCTGCGGGTGAACAGCGGCGCCACCCTCCAGTGGTGGGCCGATCGGTTCACGGAGCTGGGCGTGAAGCACCAGCCCATTGCCGAACGCGACGGCCGTCTCACGCTGGCGTTCGAGGATCCCGAAGGCCAGCGGCTGGCGCTGGTGGACGATGGCGGCAAGGGCGATCCGCCGGTGGTGTGGGAGCGCAGCCTGGTGCCCGCCGAGCGGCAGATCCGCGGGCTCGGCCCCATCGTGATGAGCGTGCCGACGCTCTACCCGACCGACGGCCTGCTGACCAGGGTGTTCAACATGCGGCCGGTGCGCGAGTACCCGCACCCCGGCAACCCCGCGTCGCCGGTGCACGTGTTCGAGATGGGCGCGGGCGGACCGCACACGGAACTGCATGTCGCGGTGCAGCCCGACCTGCCGGTCGGGCAACAGGGCGCCGGCGGCGTGCATCACGTCGCGTTCCGCACCGCCGACGCCAACTACGACGCGTGGGCCGAGCGGCTCAACGAGTTCCGCATCCCCAACAGCGGCAAGGTCGATCGCTTCTGGTTCCGCAGCCTGTACGTGCGCGAGCCCAACGGCGTGCTGTTCGAAATTGCCACCGACGGTCCCGGTTTTGGCGTGGATGAAGACGAGGCGACGCTCGGGGAGAAGGTCGTGTTGCCGCCGTTCCTCGAACCGCAGCGCCAGCAGATCGTCGCCAACCTGAAGGCTCTCGATTGAGCGCGCATCCCCACGACCAGCAGCCGGTCCTGACGCTTGGCCCGCCGCCCGCGCAGGCGCGGCTCGGCGCCATTCTCATTCACGGCCGCGGCGCTTCGGCCGGCGACATCCTGGGCCTCGCCCACGAGCTCGCCATGCCGGACATCGCCTACCTCGCGCCGGAGGCGGCCGGGCACACGTGGTATCCGTATTCGTTCCTGGCGCCGACGGCCCAGAACGAGCCGGGACTGAGTTCGGCCCTGCGCGTGATCGAGGGCCTCGTGGACCACCTGGGCCAGCAGGGCCTGCCGCCCGAGCGCGTGGTCCTGATGGGGTTCTCGCAGGGCGCGTGCCTCACGCTCGAGTTCGCCGCCCGCCATGCCCGGCGCTATGCCGCCATTGCCGCCTTCAGCGGCGGCGTGATCGGCCCGGCCGGGACGCCACGCGACTACGCGGGAACCTTTGCCGGCACGCCCGTGTTCCTGGGCTGCAGCGACATCGACCCGCACATTCCCGTGGAGAGGGTGCGCGAATCCGCTGAGGTATTTCGCCGCATGGGCGCGACGGTGGACGAGCGTATCTACCCGCGCATGGGCCACACCATCAACGCCGACGAGCTCGCTGCCGTCGGACAGCTGCTGGCGCCGGTCAGTCGCTGAGGAATTTTGGCGACACCTTGGGGCGCTTGGCCTTCCTGGCCTTCTTCTTCTTGATCGCGGTCGCGCCTTCCAACTCGTACGCCTCGCGCAGCCAGTCGGTAAGCGGCGCCTCGACGGCGTCGCGGTGCGCGATCTTCAGGATGTTGGCGACTTTGGTCTTCGACCGCTGCTCCACCCGCTTCACGTGGGGCGAGGTAATGGCGCGCCCCAGGAACACCGACACCTCGAGAAAGCTGCGCCTGGGCCGCACGAAGCAGTACACCGCCTCGCGGGCGAACATGATGCAGGAGCCCGAGGCATAGATGCGCTGGTCACCCAGCTCGGCCAGGGTCTCGCGCAAGCGCTCCCACGCCTCGCGCAGGTCTTCGGACAGGTCCGCCGTCAGCGCCGCCTCGGTCGTCGTCCAGCAGTCGTGCGCCGCGCCTTCTTCAATCCACTCCTTGCAGTGGTAACACTCGCGGCCGGCCATTCCGCATTGTAATATTCAAGCACCATGCGCACACCGTTCAGTCTTGCTCTTGTTGTCACCGTCCTGGGCATTTCGCCCGCCCCGGCCCAGCAGCCGGCCACGCCCAACCCCGCTGCGCAGCCGTTTGTCGCCGGCACGCCGCTCAAGCAGCAGCCCAACGTGAAGACCTACGGCGGCTTCCGCTTTGCCGAAAGCGTGGCGTACGACGCCGAGCGCGACCTGTATGTCGCCGTCAACGCCGGCATGGCGCAGGAGCTGGTGCCGAACGACGGCTACGTGTCGCTGGTCAATCCCGACGGCAGCGCCCACACGCTGAAGTGGATTGGCGTCAACCGCAACGGCCTCACCCTGAACCACCCGCTCGGCAGCGACATCGCCAACGGCTTCCTGTACGTCGTCGACATCGACACGGTGCGGTGGTTCGACATGAAGACCGGCGCGCCGCAGGGCGCCATCCCGGTGGCGGGGGCGACGCGGTTCAACGACCTGGAGGTCGCCGCCGACGGCACGATCTACGCGACGCAGACGGGAACGACGGATCCCACGTCGTGGCGGGTCTACAAGATCACGCCAAAGGGCGAAGCGTCGATCCTGATCACCGGCGCGCCGCTGAACCTGCCGAACGGCATTGCCTTCGATCCCAAGGGCAACCTGGTGGTGGTCAACATCGGCTCCAACGCCGTGCTGACGTTTTCGCCCGACGGCAAGCTGATCGCGACCGAGGAATCGACCGACGCGGGCAACGACGGCATTGCCGTGCTGCCCGACGGCACGAAGTACGTGAGCAGCGTGCGCCAGGGCACCATCGCGCGCATTCGCCCCGGGCAGAAGGCCGAGAAGATTGCCGACGGCATTCCGACGGCGGCCTCGATGACCTACGACTCCAAGCGCAATCGCCTCGTGATCCCCATGAACGACTGGAACGCCATCACGATCGTCGAGCTCACCCCGCCGAAGTAACCATGATTGTCCGGCCCGCGGCGTCGGGTTGCGTGTTGATCACGCAGCCCGACCACGCCCACCTCTCCCGCCGCATCATGGAGCACTGCGTGTCGCTGGTGGAGAACCCGCGGCGCGAGGTCATCCTGCTGGCCATCGGCGAGCACGACGCGGGGTGGGCTGACGCCGATGCCGAACCGCAAGTCGATCCCGCCACCGGCGGGGTAGTGGATTTCATCCACGCGCCGCTGGCCGTCCGGCAGGGCGTGTGGCCGCGCACCGTCGCGGGGCTGGCCCACGAGCCTTATGCGGCGGCGCTCGTCGCCAACCACGCGCTGTTTGCCTACGATCGCTATGGCGGCGACGCCGCCTGGGCGGGCTTTTTCAGCAGCATGGAGACCTCGCGCGCCGGCATGCTGCGCGCCAGCGGCTTCTCGCTCGAGCAGCTGGAGGCCGACTACGCCTTTCTTCGCCTGGGCGACTTGATCTCGCTGGCGTTCTGCACCGGCTCCACGTCGGCGCAGCGGTTTCGCGACTGGACCGTCCAGCTCACCGGACCACGCGTTGTCGTCTCGCCGGGCATCTTCGGCGGCGTGCCGGTGACCTTCGAGGTCACGGCCCGGGCGGTGCGGCCGCCGTTTGCCGACAGTGCCGGGCTGCGCGCCGCGTTGGGACGCTCGGTGATCGCCCTCCTGCAGGGCGAAGCGGCCTGATTGAGGCGTATGCTGGATCGATCGGACTTTGTGACCTTGCAGCAATCCTCCTGATCTCTTGAGCTCCTGTTACTTGATGACGCCGGCGCCGGCCTTCGAGATGATCTCGTCCTGCGCGGCCGTCACACCGCTCGTGCCCACGGCGCCAATGAACTCGGTGCCGCGCATCACCGGCACGCCGCCCGCGAACGTGATGCCGTTCGGAATTTCGGTCACGGCCTTCTCCTTCAGCTTTGCGCCGTATTCCGCGGTCGTCATCTTCGCCGCCACGACCGTCGCGGCCTTGCGCATGGCGATGTCGTAGGAGCGCGGGCTCGCGCCCGTGAGGCGGCGCAGCACGACGGGCATGCCGGCGGCGTCGGTGACCACGATCGTCACGTTCCACTTGTTCTTGCGCGCCTCGGCTTCGGCGGCGGCGATGATCTGCACGGCCATCTCGTAGGTCATCACCTGCGGAGCCGCCGGGGCGGCGGGAGCCTGGGGAGCCGCCGGGGCGGCCGGGGCCTGGGCCTGGGCGGCGGCAGTCAAGCTCATCACGCCCATCAGCAGCAGGGCAGGCAGTCGAACGGAAGTCACGCGGGTCATGGAAGCTCCTGAAGGAGAGGTTGGGCCACAGGTGGCGCGTCAAAGTATGCCGCAAATGGGTGTCATGGATGGCAACAGTCGTTGACCCCGATCCCCGATCCCTGATCTAAACTCCCCGCATGGCGAACATCACCCTGCGGGTGAACGGCAAGGCGCACACGGTAGACGTCGAGCCTTCCACACCTCTGCTGTATGTCCTGCGGAATGACCTGGACCTGTCGGGCCCGCGGTTTGGCTGCGGATTAGGCCAGTGCGGCGCCTGCACCGTGCTGATCAAGGGCGAGGCGGTGCGCAGTTGCATCCGGCCCGTGTCGCAGGTGGCCGGCGCCGAGATCACGACGCTGGAGGGCCTGGCGCAGGACGGCAAGCTCCATCCTATCCAGCAGGCGTGGATTGACGAGCAGGTGCCGCAGTGCGGGTTCTGCCAGAACGGGCAGATCCTCACCGCCAAGGCGCTGCTCGACAAGACGCCCAACCCCACCGACGCGCAAATCCGCGAGGGCATGAACGGGACACTGTGCCGTTGTATGACCTATTACCGGATCAACGCGGCCATCAAACGCGCTGCGAAGGTGATGGCATGAATCCCATACACCGCCGGGAGTTTCTCAAAGCGTCGGGATATTTAATCGTGTCGGGAGGCGTCTTCTCGCTCGCCCCCGAGCAGTTGCTCGCGCAAGCGTCGGGATCGGCCGCGGGCCCCTATCCCGACCCCGACTTCCTGCAGCTCGACTCGTGGATCGTCATCCGCGCCGACAACACGGCCACCTTCTTTGTCGGAAAGACCGACCTGGGCCAGGGCACGGGCACGGCGTTCCGGCAGATCATGGCCGACGAGCTCGACATTGCCTACGAGAAGACCAGTTGCGTGATGGGCAGCACGCACAACACGGTCGACCAGGGTGGATCGGGCGGGTCCGATGCGCTCCAAACCGACGGCTATCCCATGCGCCGCGTGGCGGCGGAGGCGCGTCGCGTGTTGCTCGACATGGCCTCGAAGGAGTTGGGCGTCCCCGTCTCCACGCTGGTCGTCTCCGACGGCATCGTCACCGTGAGCGGCGGCAACACCACGGGTCCCGGATCGATCAGCTACGGCGATCTCATTGGCGGCAAGAAGTTCAACGTCACGCTGACCGGCAAGAACACCGACACCACCACGGGCATTGCCAAGCTCAAGCCGGTGCAGGAGATGAAGAACGTCGGCAAGTCGCATCCACGCTACGACGTGCCGCCCAAGGTGGATGGCTCGCTCAAGTGGGCGGTCGACATGAAGGCGCCCGGCATGGTCCACGCGCGGAACGTGCGTCCGCCGGTGGCGGGCGCGACGCTGGTCAGCATCGACGAATCGTCCGTGAAGGGCATTCCCGGCTTCGTCAAGGTCGTGAGCAAGGGCAACTACGTGGCGGTGGTGTGCGAGCGCGAGGAGCAGGCGATTCGCGCGGCGCGTCAGCTGAAGGTCAACTGGCGGAAGCCGGCGACGGCGCCGTTCCCGTCATCCGCGGATCTTCACAAGTACATGCGCGCGGCGACGCCGACGCTGAGCACCAAGCCGGTGGTTGCCGGCGACGTCGACGCCGCGCTCAAGAGCGCGGCGACAGTGATCACCGCCGAGTACGACGTGCCGTTCCAGGGGCATACGTCGATGGGTCC
>CAYGMD010000021.1:0-41127 GCA_964350785.1 uncultured Acidobacterium sp.
ATCCGGATCTGCGCCTGCTGCTCGGTCGGGAACTGATCGATCACGCGATCCACCGTCGACGCCGCGGTCGTCGTATGCAGCGTGCCGAACACGAGGTGGCCGGTTTCCGCCGTCTCGATCGCGATCGCCACCGTCTCGAGGTCGCGCAGCTCGCCGACCAGGATGATGTCGGGGTCTTCGCGCATCGCCGCGCGCAAGGCGTCCTTGAACCCCGAGGTGTGGGTCCCGACCTCGCGCTGATTGATCAGGCAGCGCTGGTTCTCGTGCACGAACTCGATGGGATCCTCGATCGTGATGATGTGATCGGTGCGCGACTTGTTGATGTAGTCGATCATCGCGCACAGCGTCGTCGACTTGCCCGACCCGGTCGGGCCGGTCACCAGCACGAGCCCCTTGGTCAGCCGGCACAACTGCAGGATGTGCGGCGACAGCCCGAGCTGCTCGGCGGTCAGGATCTGCGCGGGGATGACCCGGAACACCGCGCCCGGCCCCTTGCGATCGAGAAACATGTTGGCGCGGAACCGGGCCAGGCCCTTGATCTCGTAGGCGAAGTCGGTGTCGTGCCGCGACTCGAACTCCTCGCGGTTCGCCACCGGCATGATCGGGTGCAGCAACGCCATCACGTCCTCGGGCGCCATCGGCCCCAGGCTCGCCTCGAGCGGCTGCATGTGCCCGTCCTTGCGGATCAGGGGCGGCATCGTCGATGACAGGTGCAGGTCCGAGGACTTCGATTCCACCATCAGCCGGAACAACGCATCGATGGCGTTGCCGCCGCCGGCCGGCACGGTCGTGACGACCGGGCGCGTGACCGCCGGCGCGGCGATGGCCACGGGGGCGGGCGGCGGCGCGCCGGCAGCCGGCGCCGGCAACCCGGCCGTGGCCGACCGATCCGGCACGAAGCTGACGGCCAACTCGCTGCCGTTGCGCAGCACGGTCACCTTGAAGGCGCCGGCCTCGGGCGAGACGTAGTCGAACTCGACCGTCGATTCCTGGGGCAGGCGCCGTCGCGCTTGCTCGGGGATGATCGGACTGAGCAGGGTGAGAATCTCCTGCCGGCTGAGCGCGGTGCTGCTGGCATCCTGCGCCGCGCCGTTGGCGTCCAGCATGCGCGCCGGACTGCCCACCGCCAGGCGCAAGCCGCGCGCCCCGGTGTCGGTCATACTCTTCAACAAGCCGTCGACGGCTGTGGCCATTACTCAGTCACCTCGAGCAGCGAAACAATGTGCAAGGAATTAACCAGCAGCGTGCGATCGGGCTGCTCGACGTAGCGAAAGCGCTCCTCGCTGTGCGCGTAATCGCTCAGGCGATCGTGGCCGGGCGGGCGGTAGACGGCGACATGCCCGGTGAGCGTCTCGCCGCTCGACAGCAGCAGGGCGACGTGCCGCCGGGTCGCCACCCCGTAGCCATCGTCAAGCTCCGCCTCGATGACGTGCTCGGGGAGCACCACCTTGACGACGTGGGCGCGATTGATCAGCGTGGCGTCGCCGTTGGCCGCGCCAAACGGGAAGAAACCGCCGTCGAGATTGAGCAGGTCGCCGACCCGCTCGGGACCGGCATGCAGATGAGTCGAGCCCGCCAGGAAGAAATACCCGCTGAGGGTACCGCCCGTTGACAGGGTGATCTCCGCCGCCTCGCGGCGTTTTTCGACTCGAAATTCCGACACGCTCAAGGCCTCTTGGGTTCGGCCACGACGATGGCCACGGCGTCGCCCGTGGGCGACACGTTCAGGCGGCTGGCATGGCCCAGGCAGTCGACGTCGATCTCCTTGATGGTAAACGCAGTCGCCGACTCGCGTTGCACGAAGCTTACTTTCCGGGTGCCCGGCACCCGGTGCAGCGCGCGGGCCAGCTGCAAGGTGGCCGGTTGCCCGAGAATGAACAGGGCGAGGTGGTCGGGTTCGGTCTGCCCGACGCTGAAGCCGCCGGGCTCGCCCAGGCCGGCCGGCAGGAACGTCGGCGAATTCTCGTTCGCGGCGGTCCGCGTGAGCTGCGACACGCGGCCGTTCGCGCGATCGAAGGCGTAAATGTCGCTCTGCTTGCCGTCCCGGTTCGCCGCACAGAGCAGGCGCCCGCCGTCGGGGCTGAACATCGGCTGGTTGTCGCAGCCGGGCGCGGCCGGCGCGGGCGCCGGCGGGGCCTGCGACAGCCCCAGGCCCGCGGCCAGGAGAAGAGTCAGCGCTCGCATCGGCGCAGTATACCGCGAGCCCCGGCGCCTACATTTTGGGCTTGTCGTTCTTCAGTTCGACGATCACGACTTCAATTGGCTCCTTGCCGCGGTTCAGGTCGCCGTGCTGGGTGCCCGCCGGATCGGCATCGAGCCAATAGGCCTTGCCGGTCTCCCACTTGTAGGTCTGTTGCGCGACGCCCTTGGCGTCGACCACGTCGAGGCTGCCGCCCTTCAGCACCACCGCGGCGCGGCCGTGCTCGTGGCGATGCAACGCCAGCGGCTGGTTCGGCATGATGATCGACTTCCACACCTTGAGTTCGCTGTTCTCGAACTGCGGTTCGCGGCGGCTCGCATTGGCCTGCTGCCCCACCGCCACCCCGGCGGCAAACACCGCGCCGATCACCGTCACGCCTGCCATCACCTTGAGCTTCATCGTGTTCTCCTTCTGGCGAGGGGGTCAGCCCCCCCGGAAAGTCTTGCCCGGGGTCAGACGCCGAGCAAGTTCGCGGCGTTGCGGCCGTAGATGCCCTCGCGTTCGGCGGGCGTCACGGGCAGCCGGCTGATCGAATCCAGCATCTTCGGAATGCTGCCGATCTGGTGCGGGTAGTCGCTGCCGGCCAGGATGTGATCGACGCCGGCAAACTTGATGGCCAGCTCGATGTTGTTCACGTCGAAGTTCACCGTGTCGTAATAGAACTGCTTCAGGTACGTGCTCGGGGCGCGGCTGATGTTGGCGCGGCATTCGTCGAAGGCCTCGTAGCCGCGATCGAACCGCTCGGCCAGGTACGGCACGGCGCCGCCCATGTGGGTGAGCACCCACTTGATCTTCGGGTAACGCTCCGGCACGCCGGCAAACACCAGGTGCGCGGCGGCCAGCGTCGTGTCCATCAGGAAGCCCACCAGCGGCATGAGCCAGTACTTCTCCATGGCCTCGACGCCGAGCGGATGCGCCGGGTGGATGTAGATCACGGCCTCGAGCGCATTGGCCTTCTGCCAGAGCGGCTCGTACACGGCATCGGCCAGCGCCGTGCCGTTGACGTTGCTGAACACCATGGCGCCCGGCAGGCCCAGGGTCGTCATGGCGCGCTCGAGCTCGACCACCGACGCCGCCGGATCGTTCAGCGGCAGCGTGGCCAGCGCCAGGAAATGCTGGCGCTGCGTGACGGCCGCGGCAAACGCGTCGTTGATGTGCCTGGCCATGCCCACCGCGGCCGCCGGCTCCTCGAAGTGCGTGCCCGGGGTGGTGAACGTGATCACCTGCTTGTCCACGCCGTGCTTCTCGAGCACCCCGGCGCGGTAGTCCAGGTCGCGATGGCCCGGCACCAGGATGTTGTAGTCGCCCGGGTAATGCAGGCGCGGATTGCCCTCGGCGTCGTAGTCCATGCGGACCTTGGTCGGGCCCTTCTTGACCGCGGCGAGGTACTCGGGAGGATAGTAGTGATTGTGAAAATCGATCTTCATTGATTGGGTGCCTAAAGTGCCTAGGGTGCCTTGGGTGCTGAGCGACGGGCCCACAGATAATACGCGGGGATGCCGGAGGCGACAATCAGCAGGCCGATCGCGCTGTTGGCGAGGTCGGCGCGAATCTGGTTGATCACGATCGCCGCCGACGCCAGCACGAACAGGATGGGCGCCAGCGGCACGAGCGGCATGCGCCACGCCGGCCGATAGCCCGGCCGCCGCCGCATCAGCACCACGCCCAGCGCCAGCAGCGCGAAGAAGATCCACTCCGTGTAGATCACGCGCGTGAACAGCGCGCGATAGGTCCCCGTCAGCACCAGGACCGACGACCAGACGGCCTGCAGCAGGATGGCCCGGCCCGGCGTCTGGTACTGCGGATGCAAGTGCCCCGCCCACGTGAACCAGAGCCGGTCTTGCGACATCTGGTAGTAAACGCGCGGCCCGGCGAGCACGATGCCGTTCAGCGCGCCGAAGGCGCTGAACATCACCAGCGCCGAAATCGCGCCGCCGCCGCCCGACCCGGCCAGCACGTCGAACGTGTCGGCCGCCACCCGCGTCGAGGCCACCACCTTGTCGATCGACAAGACGCGCAGGTAGATGGCGTTGAGGCCGACGTAGCACGCGGTGACCACGACCACCCCAATCATCAGCGAACGGGGAATGGTCCGCGTCGGATCCAGCGTCTCTTCGGCCGTGTAGGTCACCATGTGCCAGCCGCCGAATGCGAACAGGCCCGCGCCCACGGCCAGCAGGAAGTTGCCGGACGTGATCGCGCCGATGCCGCCGGTCGCCGGCGCCGCGCTGTCGCCGCCCAGGGCCCAGCCCACCCCGATGATCGCAAACACCGCGACCACCTTCACCAGCGTGAACGCCGTCTGCACGCCGCTGCCGAACCGCACGCCCAGGTAATTGATGGCCGACAGCACGAGGATGGCGGCAATCGCCACCACGCGCGTCGCCGCGTCGCCCATGGGCACGAAATATCCCGCGTAGCGCGCGAACACCGTCGCAATCGCCGCGAGAATGCCGCTGTGCATGGTCCAGAACATCGCCCAGCCCCACAGGAAGCCGAGCACGGGCGAATAGATCTCTTTCAGGAAGACGTAGACGCCGCCGGTCCGCGGGTACGCCGAGGCCAGTTCGGCGCACACCAGCGCGCCGATCAGCGTCAGCGCGCCGGCCGCCGCCCACGCCAGGACGACGGCGAGGGGCGACGGGACCAGGGCAGTAATCTCCGAGGCCTGGACGAAGATCGACGACCCGATGATCGTGCCGACGACCAGCGCCGTGGCCGACGGTAACCCGATTGCTCGCCGCAGGGCGCTCATGTGGTGATCCGGGATGCTATACGATCAGCGCGTGCCTTACTGGCTTGAATTAGTGGCGCTGGCCGTGGCCGGCGTGGTTTCCGGCGCCGTCAACGTGATTGCGGGCGGCGGCTCGTTCCTCATCCTTCCCCTGCTGCTGTTTTTCGGGCTGCCGGCCTCGCTGGCCAATGGCACCAACCGCGTCGGGGTGCTGTCGCAAAACCTGGGCGGCATCATCGGCTTCCATCGGCACGGTGCGGTCGACTGGTCGTGGGCGCTCAAAGCCAGCATCCCGGCGATGGCCGGCGCGGCCCTCGGCGTGTGGGCGGCGCTGGCGGTGCCCGACTTCGCGTTTCGGCGCATCCTGTCGGTCGCCATGGTGGCGGTGACCATCTGGTCGCTCGCCAGCCACGGCCGCAAGCCCGTCGCGGCCGCGGACCTCAAGCCCCCCACCCACTGGTTCGTCGTCCTCGGCTTCTTCGTCGTCGGGGTCTATGGCGGGTTCATCCAGGCCGGCGTCGGCTTTCTCGTGCTTGCCATCACGTCGGCCGCGGGCATGGACCTGGTGCGCGGCAACGCGGTGAAGTTGCTGAGCGTGATGCTGCTGACGCTGCTGTCCCTGGCCGTCTTCGCCGGCGCCGGCCAGGTGGACTGGCCGCGCGGCCTGGCCCTGGGGATCGGCAATTGGGCCGGAGCCGTCATCGGCGTGCGCATGGCCGTGCTCAAGGGCCACAAATGGCTGCAGCAGGTGGTCACCATCACGGTGATCCTGTTCGCGATACTGCTCTGGTTTAACTAGCGCGGCGCGTTCCAGACACCCAGTAGAATCAACTCATGCCTACCGCCACCGCTGTCACCCGACGACCGAGAAAACGCCGCGCCGCCGAGAGCGTGTCGTCGGTCGCCGTGGCCCCGCAGCGGGACTGGTCCAACCTCGACCCTAACGACCTGACGTCGCCGGCCCTGTACATCAACCGCGAGCTGAGCTGGCTGGCCTTCAACGAGCGCGTCCTGGCCCAGGCCCAGGACACCTCGCATCCGCTGCTCGAGCGGGTCAAGTTCCTCGCCATTTCGGGCACCAACCTGGACGAGTTCTTCATGGTGCGGGTGGCCACCATCCTGAAGAAGTTCCGCGCCGGCATCGAGGAGGTGTCGATCGACGGCATGACGACCGACGTCGAGCTGGCGACCATCCGCGGCCGCGCGCTGGCGCAGATCGATGCCCAGATCGCCTGCTGGTCGCAGTCGATCCGCCCGCTGCTGGCGGCCGAGGGCATCCACTTCCTCGAGCCGCAGGACTACACGCCGGCCATCGACACGTGGCTGGCGCAGTACTTCAAGGACCACATCTTCCCCGTGCTGACGCCGCTGGCGTTCGACCCGGGCCATCCGTTCCCCTACATCTCGAACCTGAGCATGAACCTGGCCGTGCGCGTGCGCCACGCCGGCCGCACCAAGTTCGCCCGGGTCAAGGTACCGGGCATGCTGGGGCGGTTCATCGCGCTGCCCGAGCACCTGTCACCGCAGCCGGGCATGGCGCACGTGTTCCTCGAGGACGTCATCCGCCGGAACATCCAGACGCTGTTCCCCGGCACGCAGGTCGAGGGCGCGCACCTGTTCCGGATCATCCGCGACACCGACATGGTGATCCAGGAAGACGAGGCCGACGACCTGCTCGAGACCGTCGACCGCGGCCTCAAGCAACTGCGCCACGGCGCGCTGTCGCTGCTGCATGTCGAGGCCGACATGCCCAAGCGCGTCCTGAGCATCCTGATCGAGAACTTCGAGGTGGGAGAGGACGTCGTGGCCCGCGCCACCGACCGGCTGGGATTCGGCGACTGGCACACGCTGTTCAAGCTGCACCGGCCGGCCCTGAAGTACCCGGCGCTCGTCCCGCGCATGTTGTGGGCGCCCGACGAGACCGACAAGGTGTTCGAGCAGATTGCCGACCAGGACTTCCTGCTGCACCATCCGTTCGATTCGTTCACCTCGGTCGAAACCTTCCTGCGCGCGGCGGTGCAGGACCCGCAGGTGATCGCGATCAAGATCACCTTGTATCGCATTGGCGCCAACTCGCCGCTGGTCGACCTGCTGATCGAGGCCGCCGACCAGGGCAAGCAGGTGGCGGTGCTGGTCGAGTTGAAGGCGCGCTTCGACGAACGCAACAACATCGCCTGGGCCCACCGCCTGGAATCGGCCGGCATCCACGTCGTCTATGGGCTGCTGAACCTCAAGGTGCACTGCAAGCTGTGCCTGGTCGTGCGCCAGGAAGCCGACGGCATCCGCCGCTATGCCCACATCGCCACCGGCAACTACAACCGCGTCACTTCGCAGGTCTACACCGATTTCGGCTTGTTCACCGCCGACGAGGGCCTGCTCGACGATGTGAGCGAAGTCTTCAATTCGCTGACCGGGTACTCCAACAAGCGGTCGTATAACGCGCTGCTGGTGGCGCCGGTGGGGCTGCGCCAGGGCTTCCGCGCGCTGGTCGAGCGCGAGATCGAACACGCCAAGGCGGGCCGGCCGGCGCGGATGGTGATCAAGAACAACGCGGTCGCCGACCAGGGCATGATCAAGGCCCTGTATCGCGCGTCGCAGGCCGGGGTGGCCATCGACATGATCGTGCGCGGCGTCTGCTGCCTGCGCCCGGGCATCCCCGGGATCAGCGACCACATCCGCGTGCGCTCGATCGTCGGCCAGTTCCTCGAGCACTCGCGGATCTACTATTTCGAGAACGGCGGCGCGCCGGAGATGTACCTCGGCAGCGCCGACTTGATGGAACGCAACCTCGACCGCCGCGTCGAGGTGCTGTGCCCGGTCACCGACCCGGCGCTCAAGCAAACGGTGCGCGACAGCGTGCTCGAGGTGCTGCTGAGCGACACCGACCGGGCCTGGACGCTTAAAACCGACGGCAGTTATGCCAGGGCCACGCCGCCAGAGGGCGTCCCGCCCCTGAATTCCCAGCGATTTTTGCTGGAGTGGTACGCGGCCCAGCACGAATCCTGACACGAGACCATGACGGCCACCACCCTCTCCGAGCGCTGACGTGTCCGACCTGCACAGCCTGTTGCGCCGCCAGCTCAAGCGCCACTGTCCCGAGGACGCGATCCCCGACAGCCTGCGGCCCATGCTCGAGGCGGTGGACCAAGCCTACCGGCAATTCGACAACGACCGCGCCATGCTCGAGCGCTCGCTCGACCTGAGCTCGCGGGAACTGCTGCAGGCCAACGCCGAATTGCGGGCGCTGGTCGGCGCCTTCCCCGACCAGATCCTGCACCTCGACCGCCACGGCGTGATTCTCGACGTCAAGGGCGCCGCGCACTCGGAACCCGCGCGCCGCTGGGCGATCGGCAGCGCGATCGCCGACGCGCTCGACGTGGCGGCCCGCGGGCCAATCGCCGACGCGCTGGCGCGCATTACCCAGGACGTGGTCCCCGTCAGCCTCGAACTGGAGATCGGCGCCGATACGCCGACCCCGCGCCTGTACGAGGCCCGCCTGCTGCCCATGGCCGGCGCCCAGGTCATGCTGATCCTGCGCGACGTCACCGAGCGCTATTACGCCGAGAAGCAACTGCGCGCCAGCCAACTCGCCCTGCACGAGGCCCACCGCGATCTCGAGCGGCGGGTCGCCGAGCGCACCGCGGCCCTGGCGCGGGTGAACGCCGAGTTGCGGCGCGAGATGGCCGAGCGCCAGGCCGCCGAGTCGGCGCGCACCGAACTCGAGGAACAGTTGCGGCACGCCCAGAAGATGGAGGCCATCGGCCGCCTGTCGGGCGGAATCGCCCACGACTTCAACAACCTGCTGACCGCGATTCGCGGCTATTCGGAACTGCTGCTCACGTCGCTGGCCGGCTCACCGCTGCGCGCCGACGTCGAGGAGATCTTCAACGCCGCCGAGCGCGCCGCGACGCTGACCGGGCAGTTGCTGGCGTTCAGCCGCCGGCAGATCCTGTCGCCCGAGGTCATCGTCCTCAACCAGCGGGTCATGGACATGAGCCGCATGCTCAACCGGCTGATCGGCGAGCACATCGCGATCGACCTGCACCTGGCCAGCGATCTCTGGTCGGTGCGCGTCGACGCCGCGCAACTCGAGCAGGCGCTGGTCAACCTCGCGCTCAATGCGCGCGACGCCATGCCCGACGGCGGTCGCCTCGCCATCGAGACGGCCAATCGCGAGATCGACGCGGCGCAGGCGCGGGCGCTCGAGATCTCGCCGGGGTTGTTCGTCGAGCTGCTGGTGCGCGACACCGGCATCGGCATCCCGGCCGAGGTCCAGGGCCGGATCTTCGAGCCGTTCTTCACCACCAAGCCCAAAGGCGCCGGCACCGGCCTGGGCCTGTCGATGGTTTATGGCTTCGTGCGCCAGAGCGGCGGCGCCGTGACGGTGCAGAGCGCGCCCGGCCGCGGCAGTTCGTTCTCGCTGCTGCTGCTGCGCACCGACGACACGACGGTCGCGCCGCCGCCCCCGCGCACGCTGCCCGCCGGCCGCCAGGGCACGGGAACGATCCTGATTGCCGAGGACGAACGCGCCTTGCGCCGCCTGTCGGCGACGGTGCTGCGCCAGGCCGGCTACCAGACCATCGAGGCCTCCGACGGGCAGCAGGCGCTGGACCTGTTCACCGTGCACAGCCGCAACATCGTGATGGTGGTCACCGACATGGTCATGCCGCGCATGGGCGGCATCGAGCTGGCCAAGCGGCTGCGCGCGACCCGGCCGGGGTTACCCCTGTTGTTCGTGACCGGGTATGTCGAGCAAAGCGAGACCCTGCATGAACAGGGCGCGCCGGTGTTGCTGAAGCCGTTTTCGCCGGACGCTCTGCTCAAGGCGGTCGCCGCCGGTGTGCAGGAACCGCAGGCGTGATCGCAACGCGCGGCTCGCGAATCACGGTCTCTCCCGTAACGAGGTCGTCCGGACGCCGAATGGTGGCGATCAGATCGGCCAACAGGATCTCGGCGAATCCCAGGATGATGCCGCGGCGGACCGGCCGGTCGGCGGCCGGCGCTTCTGTCCATCACCGCTGATGACTCCGATGCCCGTCGATGATGGCGGTGAGCGCCGCGCCGGTGAACGGCTTCGCGAGGAAGCCGTCGCCGTCCGGCAGGCGCGCCGGATCGGGGGCAAAGGCCGACATGAACACGGCGCGGATACCAGGCGAGCCCTTCCTCGCTTCGGCCACGAAGTCGTACCCGTCCATCTCGGGCATGACGACGTCGACGAGCATGAGCGCGATTGCCGGTTGACGGTTCAACGCGGCGAGAGCGGCATGCGGGCCGCTGACGGCCAAGACCTCGTGACCGGCGCGCATCAGCGTCTGCGTGATGAACGCGCGCATGCCCGGTTCGTCCTCGACGACCAGCACAGGCAGGGCCGGCCTTGCGTCAGCCCGAAGCGGGGCGGGTCCGCCTTCCGCGGCGGTCACCAGGGCGTCGGGCGGCGGGCGGTGGCCACCACGCAAAGGGCCTCCCGCCCCGGTGAGGCGCGCGGCCCTCACGGCGACGCGCCGGATCTCCTCGGCGTGCTGAAGACTCGGGCCCGAGGGGTCCAGGCCCGCGATCAGCAACTCGGCCCGTCGCGTGATTGCCCCCAGGGCATCGCTTAACTCGTCCGCGACGTCACCGGCCAACCGGCTGTCCCCCTCGCCGGTCCCGGCATGCTCGACGCCCCTGCCGTGCTCCTGCGCCCCCGCCCGGAGCGCGGCCCGCGAGGCACGAGTCCGGCGGATCGCCACCCACGCCGCGGCGATCGCGATGGCCGCGACCGCCCCGAGCACCGCCATCGCGACCGACGTGGCCATCATGCGATCACCGCCCTGTGACGCCGGCCGCCGGCGGAACGTCCGCTGGCGGATTGACCGCCGCGACGGGCGACTCCAGACCGTTGTCGGCCCGGCACCGGTCGCGGCCCTCCCGCTTCGCCTGATACAACGCGCCGTCCGCCCGCTCGATTAATGCCGTAACACTGGACTCGGCGGGTCCGGCCTCGGCGACGCCGATGCTCACCGTGACCGGAATGGTCTTGCCGCCCGCGACCATCGCCAGTGTCGCCACTTTCTGGCGCACCGACTCGGCGGCCTGCAGCGCCCCGCTCAACGGCGTGTCGGGAAGCACGATCAGAAACTCGTCGCCGCCATACCGGCACTTCACGTCCGTGCTCCGCAGAACCCGCGTGAGCTGCACTCCGACGGCACGCAGCAGATCGTCGCCACGCAGGTGTCCCAGCTCATCGTTGATCGTCTTGAAGTGGTCGACGTCGAACATCAGGATCGACAGCGGCTGCCGGGACCGGCGCGCCCGGGCCAACTCCCGCTCCAGCGTCTCGAGCCCATGGCCGCGGCTGAAACAGTTCGTGAGGCTGTCGCGCAGGCTGTGCTCCCGCGTGTCCAGGAACAACTGCACGTTTCTCACCGCAATCGCCATCAGGCCCGTGGCGACGCCCAGGGCCTTCCGTTGATCGCTCGGGAGCGCGGCGCCGTCGTGGATCCCGAGGACCCCCACGGCGACGCCGGCGACCATCGGGAAACAAAGGGCGTTCCCCTCGACGATGCCCGTGAGCCGGGCGTCCGAGAGTGTCTCCGGCGACACCGCGCGCTCGGCCATCAGCTCGAGCTCGTCCAACGATCGGCCGCGGGTGGCGGTTGTTTCCTGGAGGAACGCCTCCCAACGGTCGTCCCGCCGCGTCAGGACCCAGAACTCACGCTCGCCCGCAAAGGTGGGCAGGTATCGCCACAGGGCCTGCTGGAGTGTCGTGGGATCCAGCGCGTTCGCGAGGGCCTGGCTGAAAGTCATCAGCCGCTCGAGCTCGGCCGAGCGCAGCCGGGCCTGGGCGGCCTCCGCGGCGGCGGCGCGCGCCTCGGCCTTCGCCTGCTGCCGTTTGCGGGCCTCGTGGAAGACGTAGACCCCCACCAGGATCGTCAACGCCGGCAGCAGGTCGACGTGGTAGCGCTCCTGCACATCCCCGGCCGTCTCCCAGACGACCCGGAGCGGCCGCTGGAATATGACAACGGTGCCGGCAATGAGGCCGACGACTAGCGACGCGTCGTTTCTGGTGATGAGGCGCATGATGGTTCGCGGCCCGAGGCCGACATCTCGAGCCTATACCATACATCGCGCGCACGGCTGAGCTCGCCGCCCGGCCGGCCGGCTCAGAGTCGGCACCCGCACCCCGATCACCCGGCTGGGCTCGCCGTGTCGGAGCGAGAACGCCAAGCTCAGCCACGCGGAATGAGTTGTTGTAGCCGTGCCACCCGTTATGCCATCATCGCGCCCACTTCATGGAGGACGCAGCCGATCGTCGCGGGCCATGCAGCTCTCCGTCCACCGAACAGTTGTCGGTAATCTGGCTCTCCGCTGCGGGCTGCGACGGCTGCTCGGTCGCCATGCTCGGAGCCGACGAGCCGGGTCTCGAACACCTGCTGCTCGGTGCCCACGCCAACCTGCCGCCGATTTCGCTCGTGCATTCTCTGATCGCGCTGGAAAGCGGCGACGAGTATCGCGCCCATCTCGAGCGGGCGGCGGGCGGCGCGCGCCACCCGTTCATCCTGGTCGTCGAGGGATCGGTGATGGATGATGCGCTGGCCGGCGCGGGCGCGTTTTCACGGCTCGGCTCCGACGGCGACACGCCGATCACGACGACCACGTGGATCGAGCGGCTTGCGCCGCGCGCCGCCGCCGTCGTGGCGATTGGCAGTTGCGCCACCTGGGGTGGCATCCCGGCGGCTGCCGGCAACCCCACCGGCGCCCATGGGCTGGGCGCGCACCTGGGCAGCGCGTTCCGAAGCCGCGCGGGCCTGCCGGTCGTGAACATCCCCGGCTGTGCGCCATCAGGCGAGGTTTTCATCGAGGCTCTGGCCTCCGTGTGTCTGCATGTCCTCGGTCAAGTGCCGGTTGAACTGGATGATCGCGGCCAGCCCCGCTGGCTGTACTCGGAGCCAACCTCGCCGCGGCCGCCGCGCACCGGCCATCGCAGCGAGCCTGACGCCAGTGTCACGGTCCGCTGTCCGGTGCCATCGACCGGATGGATGAAAGGCATCGGTGGCTGCGCGAACGTCGGCGGGGCCTGCATCGGTTGCACGGCGCCGGATTTCGTGGACCGTCTTGTTCCCCTGTCGCGACCGTCCTGGCCTTCCTGAGCCGGAGATGTGCTTCAAGAACCTGCCCATCGAGTTCGACGGACACGGCCGCGCGCGGCTGGTCGGGGCCGTCGAGGCCTTTGCCGTGCAGCGGCGCGACCGCGAGGATGTGCTGGACCGCCTCGCCGGCTCCGCACAGTTGCGCCCCTTCGACGTTGATCCGGTGACTCGCGTCGCGGGCGCCCTCGGGTTTCACACCGTCGTGGATCTGGCCTCGCGTCGCGTTGTCGATGCGCGGACCGAGGCCACCATGTTCCGTGGCTATGAGGTGATCCTGCGCGGACGCGATCCGGTGGATGCGATTCACATCTCGAGCCGCGCCTGCGGAGTGTGCGGTGGGGTCCACGCCACCTGTGCGGCGATGGCGCTGGAGATGGCCTTCGGCGTCCGCCCCCCCCACTGGCGGTAATCGCGCGCAATCTCGGCCAGGGCGCAGAGTTTCTGTACGATCACACGCTGCACCTGTTCCTGCTGGCCGGCCCGGACTACTCGGAGACCGTGGTGAGCCGGACGAGCCCGTCACTCTGGGCGAAGGCGCAGACCACGCGCGCCGAACGTTCGGCCGCGTACGATCTTGCGACCATCGCCGATATCATGCGCGGCCTCAACCCGTTGCGCGGCGCCCTCTACGTCGAAGCCCTCGGGGTATCGCGCAGCGCGCGTGAAATCGCCTCGCTGATGTTCGGCAAATATCCGCACCCGTCCACCATCTTTCCGGGCGGACTCGGTACCGATCCCGCACCAGCGGTGTTTAATCAGGTCCTCGCGCGGATCGTGCAACTGCTGGACTACTCGAAGAAGGTGGCGGCGATCTGGGACGACCTGGTCGAGTTCTTCCTGGCGGCGATTCCCGAGTACCGCCACGTCGGGGAAGGGCCGACGAATCTGCTGTCAACGGGCATCTGGGACGATCCCGAGGCGTACGACGCGCAGTATGCGACCGCCGATGCGTGGGGTGCCAGGCGGATGGCCACGCCGGGCGCGATCGTCCGGGGGGAGCTGCGAACGACCGCGCTCACGCTGGTCAACGCCGGGATGGAGGAGTTCGTCGATCACTCCTACTATGCAGACTGGGAGGGATCCAGGTTTGCGTCGGATGGCGCGAGCCTCCCGATTTCCCCGTATCACCCCTGGAACAAGCAAACGATCGCGCGTCCCACCGGACGCAACTGGAAGGAACGGTACACCTGGGGAACCAGCCCACGGTGGGATCGGGAGCCCATGGAAACCGGCCCGCTCGCGCGCCACTGGATCACGGCGCTGGCCGGCACTCAGGTGAACGAGTTCATTCGCGCCGTGCCCGGTGGACTCGAAATCGATCTGCCCAAAGGAAGGACTCCGGCCGTCACCCTGCGGTGGCGGATTCCGGACCGCGTCAACACCCTTGAACGCAACCGGGCACGCGCCTACCACGTGGCCTTCGCGGGCATGGTGGCGTACACCTATCTTCTGAAGGCGTTCGAGTACATCCGCCACGGAAAGGTGGCGATGGCGACGCCGTACACCGTCCCCGCGCACGGCATCGGCGTCGGTTTCTGGGAAGGCGGCCGTGGGGCGCTCACCCACCACGTCGTGATCGACGGCGGGAAAATTGCGAACTACCAGATCATCACGCCGTCGACGTGGATGGCGTCGCCGACCGACCCGTTCGGCGTGCCCGGTCCCTACGAACGGGCCGTGATGAATACCCCGCTCCTGGAAGAGTTCGAGCGGCCCGAGTCCTTTACGGGAATCGACATCCTGCGGACCATTCGCAGTTTCGACCCCTGCATGCCGTGCACGGTTCATCTCACCGCGGGCGACCACCTGATCGTGCGCGACGTGACGACCTGCGCCTGCGGCGCGGAATCGGACCCGTGACCAGGCCCCGCGCCGACCAGTTGCACGAGGCCGCCTGGCCCGACATGTACGAAAACCTGCAGGCGGCGTACGCCGAGCTGTCGCGGGCGCAGTTGGAACTGGAGCGGCGGGCGCGCGAGATCGATGAAGGCCGCGGCCTCTTCGAACGCGTCATCCAGTCGATGTCTGATGCGCTCTTCCTGCTCGACACCGGCGGGTCGGTGGTGCAGACCAACCGGGCGGCACTGGAATTGCTGGGGATGACAGAGGAGCGGATCGTCGGCCGCGCGTTGCGTGATGTTTGTGGCCACGACGCCGTGCCGAACACGCCGTGGCAGCTGCTCGAAATCGCGCCGGACGGCCTGCTCCGGAACCTGGACGTCGACCTCCGGCACCTTTCTGGTCTCGCCGTACCGGCCAGTGTGTCATGCAGCCTGGTCCGGGACGCTCGCGGCAAGATCACCGGCCTGCTCGCGGTGGTACGCGACATCACCGAGCGCAAGCGGGCGGAAGCGAAGGTTCGCGCGCTCAACGCGGAACTGGAACAACGCGTCAGGGAGCGGACCCATGCGCTCGAAGAGTCCAACCGCGAACTGGAGGCGTTTTCGTACTCGGTCTCGCACGATCTCCGCGCACCGTTACGGCACGTACAGGGGTACGTCGAAATGCTGAAACGCGCGACCGACGGGCTATTGCCGGAGAAAGCCAACCGCTACCTGCAAACGATCGCGAACGCCAGTCGCGAGATGGGCGTATTGATCGACGATCTGCTGTCGTTCTCACGCATGAGCCGCAGTGAAATGCGCCACGGTCTGGTGGATGTGAACGCGCTGGTGCGCGAATGCATCGCCGGACTGGAACCGTCGCCACGGGAGCGGCAGGTGGTGTGGACCCTGCCGCCCCTTCCCGCCGTCACCGGCGACCGCCCGATGCTGAAGCAGGTGTTTGTCAACCTGCTCGAGAACGCCGTCAAGTACACGCGCCCGCGAGATCCGGCGGTAATCGAGGTCGGCTGCGCCGGCGTCGAGGACGGACGGCGGATATTCTTCGTGCGCGACAACGGCGTCGGCTTCGACCAGGCGTACGTGCACAAGCTGTTCGGTGTGTTCCAGCGCCTGCACCGGCCGGAGGAGTTCGAAGGCACCGGCATCGGGCTGGCCAACGTGCGCCGCATTGTCGGCCGACACGGCGGGCGCACGTGGGCCGTGGGGCAACCCGACAAGGGCGCGACCATCTATTTCACCCTGCCCGCGGCCACGGCCCCGGATGGAGGAGTTCCCCGGCCATGATCCTGAAGCGCATCCTGCTCATCGATGACAGCCCCCGCGATACCGAGATGGTCGTGGATGCCCTCGAACGGGAGAACATCGCCAACGCCATCGAGACGCTGCACGATGGCGCCGAGGCGCTGGACTACCTCTACTGCCGAGGGGCATTCGCGGGCCGCACAAGCGGCAACCCGGCTCTCATTCTGCTCGACTTGAAGATGCCGAAGGTGGACGGCATGGAGGTCCTCCGGCAGATTAAATACGATCCCGCTCTCAGAACGATTCCCGTCGTCATGATGACCTCCTCCCGGGAAGAGCGGGATGTGCTCACGAGCTACGAGCTCGGCGTGAATGCGTATGTCGTCAAACCCGTTGATTTCGCCCAGTTCATCGCCGCGGTCACGCAGTTGGGCGCATTCTGGGTGGTATGGAACGAACCGCCGCCATTGCCGGCCCTGATTCCAGAGCAGGGTTGAAGATTGGCGGCTTCCTCCCCTGTCACGAGCACCCTCAGGGGCACGGCACCGGGTCCCAAGGCCCGGCCGCCTGGCAGCCGTGGTACACTCGCCGTTCTGTGTCGTCGCGTATTGTCTTGATCGGACCGGCGGACGCCTTACCGGGCTTGCAGGGGCGTCTCGACGCCGCCGCCGAGGTTCAGTCCTTCACCGACAGCGAAGCCCTCGAGGCCCTCGACCACATCATCCGCACCAGGCCGGCGGTGGTGGCGATGCAGGACGAGTTCTCGGCCACTTCGCGCGGCACCGCCCTCATCAATCGCATCAAGGACGACCCGGCGCTCACCGGGTGCGAAGTGCGGGTGCTCGCGCGCGACAGCGAACTGAGCCGCGTCGCCGTGAAGCGCGGCCACGGGGGCGGCCCGGCGGTGGCGGTGGACGATCCGGCGCCCGTCCTGGATCAGCGCGGCACGCGCCGCGCCGCGCGGGTCCGCATTCGCGAGGGCGTCGAGGTCGCGGTGGACGGCAACCCGGCCGCCCTCGTCGATCTCTCCATCGTCGGCGCCCAGGTGGTCTCGCCCACGGTGCTCAAGCCCAACCAGCGCGTGCGCATCATCATGGGCGAGGGCAAGGCGGCGGTACGGTGCAGCGGCGCCATTGCCTGGGCCGCGTTCGAGATGCCGAAGGGGATGCCGACGCGCTATCGCGCCGGCGTCGATTGGGGCATGACCGCCGAGGCCCCGACCATCGAGGCCTTCGCGGCACGGCACAAGAAGACCTAGGTCGTCACTCGCTTCGGCAACCACTGGGCGACGATGCCGTCGTCGCGGATGATGGTTTCCATGCGGTCGGAGCCGGTCGAGATCAGGCCCACCGGCACGCCGCTCACTTCTTCCAGCCGCTTGATGTAGCGCTGCGCTCCGGCGGGCAGCTGCCGGTACTCGCGGGCGCCCTTGGTCGGTGTCGTCCAGCCGGGCCACGATTCGTAGATCGGCGTGATGGGGCCGGCGGTGTTGAGGTCCGACGGGAACTCGGTGACCGTGCGATCGCCGATCCGGTAGCCCGTGCAGACTTCGATCTGCTCCAGGCCGTCGAGCACGTCGAGCTTGGTCAGGGCGATGCTGTCGATGCCGTTGACGCGCACGGCGTAGCGGACGGCGACGGCGTCGTACCAGCCGCAGCGGCGCGGGCGGCCGGTCGAGGCGCCGTATTCCATGCCGGTTTCGCGCAGCCGGTTGCCCATCTCCCCTTCCAGTTCGGTCGGGAACGGTCCTTCGCCGACGCGCGTCAGGTAGGCCTTGGCCACGCCCAGCACGCCGTGAATGGCCTTGGGCGGAATGCCGAGGCCGGTGCAGGCGCCGCCGATGGTGGCGTTGGACGAGGTCACATAGGGATAGGTGCCGTGATCGATGTCGAGCATGGCGCCCTGCGCGCCCTCGATCAGGATTCGCTGCCCGGCGCGCCGCGCTTCGTCGAGCGCCAGCGAGACATCGCCGGTCCAGCGGCGCATGCGCGCGCCAAAGGCCAGCAGCTGGTCGTAGACCGGCTTCCAGTCGAGCGTCGAGTCCTTGATCATGCGGTTGCGCGCGCTGACGTTCTCGCGCACCTCGTCGGCCAGCGCCTGGGTGTCGACGAGGTCGCAGACGCGGATGCCGCGGCGGCCGATCTTGTCCTCGTAGGCGGGGCCGATGCCCCGCGAGGTCGTGCCGATTTTGCGCTCGCCGCGGCGCGCTTCGCTCAGCACGTCGAGCTCGCGGTGGTACGGGAGGATGAGGTGGGCCTTGTCGCTGATCAGCAGGCGGTCGCCGACCTCGATGCCGAGCTGGGCCAGTTCTTCGATTTCCTTGAACAGGGCCTGGGGATCGACCACCACGCCGTTGCCGATCACGCACTTGACGCCCTCGTGCAGGATGCCCGACGGAATCAGGTGGAGGACGAACTTCTTGCCGTTCACGTATACGGTATGGCCGGCGTTGTGCCCGCCCTGATACCGCGCCACCAGCGAAAAGTTCGGGGTCATCAGGTCGACGATCTTCCCCTTGCCTTCGTCGCCGAACTGCGCCCCCAGGACCACGATGTTCATAAGTCTCTACTGTATCCTAGGGCCACGGATTCGACACCGATTAGACACAGAACCGAAACCATGATCCTGCTTGACGGCGCCACCCTGTCACTTGAACACCTGCTCGCCATTGCCGACGGCTTCGCCGAAGTCGGCCTCGCCCCGGAGGCCCGGGCCCGGGTGGCGGCGTCACGCGCGGTCGTGGACCGCAAGGCGGCCGGCGCCGAGGCGGTCTACGGCGTGAACACCGGCTTTGGCAACTTCGCGGAAACCCGCATCGGCCAGGCCGACCTCGCCGCGCTGCAGTTGAACCTGCTGCGCAGCCATGCCGCGGGCGTGGATGAGCCGCTGCCGGTGCGCGCCGTCCGCGCGTCGATGGCGCTGCGCGCCAACGTCCTGGCCAAGGGCTATTCGGGCATTCGCGTCGACACGCTCGAGGCGCTGCTGGCCCTGCTCAACCGCCGCGTGCATCCGCGCGTGCCGTCGCGCGGGTCGGTCGGCGCCAGCGGCGACCTCGCGCCGCTCGCCCACCTGGCCCTGGTGCTGGTTGGCGAAGGCGAGACCTGGGATCACGGCGCGCGGGTGCCCGGCGCCGCGGCGCTGTCGGCCGCCGGCCTGGCGCCCGTCGTGCTGGGTCCGAAAGAAGGGCTGGCCCTCATCAACGGCACCCAGGTGTCGACCGCGGTGCTCGCGCTGGCGCTGGCCGGCGCCGAGCGCCTCAGCCGCGCCGCCGACATCGCGGCCGCGTTGTCGATTGACGGCCTGATGGGCTCGCTGCATCCCTTCGATCCGCGCATTCATGAGGCGCGGCCGTTTGCCGGACAAGGCGCGGCGGCCGCCAACCTGTTGCGCCTGCTGGACGGCAGCGGGATCAACGCCTCCCACGTCAATTGCGGTCGTGTCCAGGATGCCTACTCGATGCGGTGTACGCCGCAAGTACACGGCGCGGCGCGGGAAGCGCTCGCGTGGGTCCGTCATATTGTCCGCACCGAGATGAACGCGGCAACCGACAACCCGATGGTGTTCGCGGCTGAAGGCGACATGGTGTCGGGCGGCAATTTTCACGGCGCGCCGCTGGCGTTGGCCGCCGATTTGCTGGTGATGGCGGTCGCGCAGCTGGCGACGATCAGCGAACGGCGCTCGGAACGCCTCGTCAATCCGGCGTTGAGCGGCCTGCCGGCGTTCCTGACCCGTCATGGCGGCCTGCAGTCAGGCTTCATGATCGCCCAGGTCACGGCCGCCGCACTCACGTCCGAAATCAAGACACTCGCGCACCCGGCATCGGTCGATACCATTCCCACCTCCGCCAACAAGGAAGACCATGTGAGCATGAGCATGCATGCCGCGCTCAAGGCGGAACGCGCTTTGCAGCTGGTCACAAACGTGATCGGGATCGAGGTACTCTGCAGTTGTCAGGCGCTGGACCTGCATGCGCCGCTTCGCAGTTCGACACCGCTCATGCGCGCGCATGCGGCGGTGCGGCGACAGGTGCCGACACTGACTGACGACCGTTCGCCGGCGCCCGACATCGACGCGATCACGAAATTGATCCGCGATGGCGGACTTGAGTACGCCACCGGCGTCGTTGTCAACTGATTTCAATTTGCAAATTCAGTTTGACAAGCGAAGCATCACTGCTTAGTTTCTTATCTTTGCGATCCACCCCCTCGAACCGCCAAGCGTAAATGACGACGATTGCTCACTCACACCGCGCGCCGCGTGGTACGTCACTGACGTGCCAGGGATGGCCACAGGAAGCCGCGCTGCGGATGCTGATGAACAATCTGGATCCCGACGTCGCCGAACGTCCCGAGGACCTCATTGTCTACGGCGGGACCGGCAAGGCCGCGCGCAACTGGGAGGCCTTCGACGCCATCGTCCGCTCGCTGCGATCGCTGGCCGACGACGAAACCTTGATCGTCCAGTCGGGCAAGCCGGTCGGCATCTTCAAGACGCATGCGGGCGCGCCCCGCGTCTTGATCGCCAACGCCAACCTCGTGCCGAAATGGGCCGACTGGGACACGTTTCGTGATCTCGAGGATCGCGGCCTGACGATGTACGGCCAGATGACGGCCGGCAGCTGGATCTACATCGGCTCGCAAGGCATTCTCCAGGGCACCTACGAGACCCTCGCCGCGGTCGGCCGCCGCCATTTCGCCGGCACGCTGAGCGGCCGCATGGTCGTCACCGCCGGCCTCGGCGGCATGGGCGGCGCCCAGCCGCTGGCCGTGACCATGAACGGCGGCGTCGCGCTCGTCGTCGAAGTGGACCCGGCGCGCATCGAGAAGCGCCTGGCGTCGAAGTACCTCGACGAGACCACCGCCGACCTCGACGCGGCGGTGCGTCGCGCCCGGCAGTGCGCCGCCGCCGGCGAGGCGCGCTCGATTGGGGTGCTCGGCAACGCCGCCGAGGTGCTGCCGGCGCTCGTCGCGCGCGGCTTCCTGCCCGACATCGTCACCGACCAGACCGCGGCGCACGATCCGCTGGTCGGCTACATCCCCGCCGGCTTGCCGCTGGCCGAGGCGGCCGAGCTGCGCACCAGCGATCCGGCCGAGTATCAGCGGCGCGCGATCGCCAGCATGGGCGTGCACGTCACCGCCATGCGCGCGTGGCAGCAGCGCGGCGCGATTGTCTTCGACTACGGCAACAACATCCGCGCCCACGCGCTGACCGCCGGCGTCCGCGACGCCTTCGAGATTCCCGGGTTCGTGCCGGCGTTCATCCGGCCGCTGTTCTGCGAGGGCAAGGGGCCGTTCCGCTGGGTGGCCCTGTCGGGGGATCCCGAAGACATTCGCGTCACCGATCGCGCGGTGGTCGAGCTGTTTCCCGAAGACGAGGCGCTGTGCCGGTGGATTCGGCTGGCCGGTGAGCGCGTCCAGTTCCAGGGCCTGCCGGCACGCATTTGCTGGCTGGGCCAGGGTGACCGCGCCCGGTTCGGCCTCAAGCTGAACGAGCTGGTGCGCACCGGCGCCGTGTCGGCGCCGATTGTGATCGGCCGCGACCATCTCGACACCGGCTCGGTCGCCTCGCCCCACCGCGAGACCGAGGGCATGCGCGACGGCAGCGATGCCATCGCCGACTGGCCGATCCTGAATGCACTCTTGAACGCTTCGGCGGGCGCAACCTGGGTTTCAGTCCATCACGGCGGCGGCGTCGGCATTGGCTATTCCATTCATGCGGGCATGGTGATCGTGGCCGACGGCACGCGCGAGGCGGACGAACGCCTGGCGCGGGTCCTGACCTGCGATCCGGGCATGGGCGTGGTGCGGCACGCCGATGCGGGATATCCCGAAGCGATCCAGACCGCACGCGATCACGGAGTGCGCATTCCCATGCAGGAGACGAGCCGATGATGGCTCCCCACGCCGGCCTCGAGCGCCGCGTTCTCGCCGCGCTTGACGCGACGCCCCCACGCATCCCGGTCGTGATTGGCGGGTGCGGCTCGGGCCGCACCACGCTCCTGCACGCCCTCAACGACCGCATGGGCCGCGAGCAGTGCCAGTATGTCGACGTCGAGCGGGCCGCCAGCACGCCGGAGCGGTTCCACCAGGCGTTTGCCGCCGCCTCGCCGTTCACCGTGAACGGCGCCAGCGCCGCGGCGCCGCAGGCCCCGGCCGCCTCGGCGCGCGCCGCGTTCGATCGCACGCTGGACGTGATTGGCCGCGCCCGCGCCCGCAACGACGCGCCCGCCACCTTCCTGTTCGACGAAGTGCTCGAGCTGCGCACGTTCGAGAGCTTCCCCGGCCTGCGCCACGTGCTGCGCGAGATGCTGCACGCGATGGCGGAAAGCACGAACCGCTTCGCGCTGACCAGCCGCTACGTCGCGCGCGCGCACCGCCTGCTGCGCGACGGCCACCCGCGCTTCGAGGTGATCCACCTGCCGCCGCTCGGCGCGGCCGAGGTCACGGCGATGCTGCCGCCCATGGGCAACACCTCGGCCGACGATCGCGAGTACCTGGGCCGGACCATCCAGGTGCTGGCCGACGGCCGGGCCGCCTACGTGCACGCGCTGAGCGACGCCACTCACTCCATGAGCGGCGCGGGCGGCGACCCGATCAGCGCGCTGACCGCGTTGTTGACCGGTGAGGGCGCGCTGGCCGGCTGGATCGGCCACCGCTACGAGCTGCGGCTGCACAAGGCGCGCGGCTACGGCGCGCTCAAGGCGATTCTCGAGATCCTGGCCGAGGACGAACCGCTCACGCTGACCGAGGTCGCCCACCGGCTGCACCGCACGCCGGGCTCGACGAAGGATTACCTGTCGTGGCTGGAAGACGTGGACCTGATCGGGTCGCGGCAGAAGCGCTACAGCTTCTCGGATCCGCTGATGCGCCTGTGGGTGCGGCTGCACTGCCGCCCGGTGCCGCCGTCGGTGGATGAAGTCGCGCGCGAGGTGCAGGCCTACGCGATGGCGCGGCTGCCGCAGGCCGAGCCGGCGCACGCCATGGCCGCGGCCGGCGCCGGCGACCGCAAGGACTGGGGCATTATCGAGATCGACTAGGCCTTGGTGATCGCGGCGAGCGCCAGCCTCGCCCCTTCCTGCTCTGCTTCCTTCTTCGTGCGCCCGGCGCCCTGCGCCAGGACCGCGTCGCCCACGACCACTTCGACGTAGAACAGCTTGTGGTGGTCGGGACCCAGCTCGCTGGTGATGCGATACGACGGCAACGGGCGGCCCAGGCTCTGCAGCCGTTCCTGGAGCCGCGACTTGTGGTCGCGCCCGAAGTACTCGGGCTGGCGCGCGTCCTCGATGTGGCTCGCCAGCTCGCGCATCAGGAACTGGCGCGCCGGCTCGAGCCCGCCGTCGAGATAGATGGCGGCAATCACCGCCTCGCAGGTGTCGGCCAGCAGCGCCTGCTTTTGGCGGCCGCCGGTCTTCTCCTCGCCGCGGCCCAGGATCATGTGGTCGCCCAGCCCCATCAGCTCGGCCATCTCGGCCAGCGACGCGGTCGACACCAGGTTGGCCTTGATCTTCGACTTCTGGCCTTCCGAGTAGCGGGGAAACGCGCGGAACAGCGCGTCCGACACGACCAGCCCCAGCACCGCGTCGCCCAGGAACTCGAGCGACTCGTTGTCGGCGACGCCGCCGCTCGGATCCTCGTGCGCCTTCGACTTGTGGGTCAGCGCGTGCTCGAGCAGGCCGCGGTCGCGGAAGCGGTAACCAACGCGCGCCTCGAGCGCGTCCAACGTCTGCGGCAGCGGCACGACGATGCCGCCGCCGACCTGCTCGCGGTGGCTGTCGATGATCCGTACCGCTTCGGCGGCGTCGGCCGCCCTCACCGCAATCTGGGTCTCGCCGAGCGGGTTGAGCGCGAACGGAAACAGGCCCGGCGTGGGGCCCGCCGTGCGCATGGTCTCGATGCCATGGCTGTCGAGCAGTCCCTCGATCACGTTGGCTTCGATGTCGGACTGCGTGCGGAAGATCACGGTGAGGCCGTTGTCCATCACGCCAGCGTCCCCGCGCCGATCGGCACCGGCGCCGGCAGGTCCATCTTCATCAGGATCATCGTCATGTCGTCGTGCTGATCGGCGCCGCTGGCAAAGGCCCGCAGTTCGGCGAGGATGTACGAGCGCAACTGGTCGAACGGCAGGTGCGCATACTGCGCCACGACCTGGGCCAGGCGCTCTTCGCCGAAGCAATCGAACGCCTCGTTCATGGTTTCGGAAATGCCGTCGGTGAACCACACCACCAGGTCACCGGGCGCCAGGCTGATGGTCTGTTCCTGCAGCAGCCCGTCGAACATGGTGCCATCGTCGATCTGCAGGCCCACCACGAGGCCGTCGGGGACGAGCAGGCGGGCCTTGCGGCGGCCCGGCGGCTGATCGGCCGGCACGTGGATCAGCGGGCAGTGACCGGCGCGCGCGAAGGTCATCTCGCGCCGGTCGACGTCGATCACGCCGTACGACATGGTGATGAAGCTCTTGCCGTCGAGGTTGGCCGACACCACCTTGTTCACCGCCGACAGGAACTCCTTGGGTTCGTGGTGCAGCCGGGCCAGCGACTGCACGATCACCTTGAGCTGCGCCATGTAGAGGCCGGCGGCCAGGCCCTTCCCCGCCACGTCGGCGATCAACACGCCGGTCATGGTGTCGGTGATCGGCAGGAAGTCGTAGTAGTCCCCTGCCACTTCGCGCGCCGGTTCACAAAACGCCGACATCGCCAGCCCGGCCACGCGCAGCGGGCCCGCCGGCAGCAGCTTCTGCTGAATCTCGCGGGCGGCGAACATCTCCTGCTCCATGCGGCCCTTCTCGGCCATCTCGCCGAGCAGGGTCGTCACTTCGCCGGTCATCAGGTTGAACGACTCGGCCAGTTCGCCGAGTTGATCGCGCGCGCGCACGGGGATCTGGTGGGCGAAGTCGCCGGCACGGACATGCTGGGTGCCGGTGAACAGGTCGTGGACGGCGCCGGTAATCTGGCGCGCCAGCACGAAGCCGATCACCAGCGCCACGAACTGGATGATCAGGAACAGCGTGCCGATGACGGCCAGCACCAACAGCAGCAGCTGGCCGAAGGTCAGACTGCCGACCGTCGCCTGCGACACCACCGAGATGCGGTTGTAGATTTCCCAGACGTTGATCCGGATGGCCACCGAGGCGCTCTTCGGCTGGCCGGTGGCCCAGTCGGCGAAATCCAGGAACGCGACCCAGTGCTGCGTGCTGAGCGACAGCACCGGCGTGTTCGGCGGCTCCGGCGGGCGGCTTTCGAAGGCGCGGCCCAGTGGCGGCTTGCGGCCTTCTTCCGGTTCGGCGGTGATCTCGCCCATGCCGACGCCGGTCTCGTCGAGGATGCGCTGCTCGATGGCCATCGACAGCGGCATGTCGAGCACCACGGCCCACGCCGGGTTGGTCACTTCCGGCAGCGCCACCGCGCGCATGGCGAGGCGCGTGCCGCCCTCGTTGCCGTCGGCGCCGGGCGGCACGTCGAACGCGATGATGCCGGCGAAGCCGTCGCAGGGAATCCACGTCGGCAGCACTGCCGGCACGTCCAGGTGCGACCACGGACCGGCCGCAATCGGCAGGTCAGCCGGCAGGGTCCGGGGAATGCGCGCCGCGCGGGCGCCCTCCACCCGGCAGGTCAGGCCCGACACGGGCACCACGGCCAGCGAGAGATAGGGATAGCGGATCTCGGTGCTCGACTGCCGGCGTTCGAGGGCCTCGGCGACGTTGGCGGCCGTCGCGCTGCGCTGCACTTCGAGCTGCGCCGTCTGCGCGAGGAACCGCGCCTGGTCGGTCAGCGATCGCACGCGCGACTGCACCAGGTAGGAGCTGACGTTGAACAGCAGGATCAGCCCCGCCAGCAGGAAGAACGTGATCACGAGCAGCGCCGGCACCACGCCGACGAACACGTACGACAGGATCAGTTTGCGGCGCACGCGCCACAGCAGCCGGCGCTTGCCCCACATCGCGAAGCGCGTGATGCCGTAGGCGGCGGCAAACAGCAGTGCCAGGCTGCCCACCATGTCGACGGCCTCCACCGCCGGCGGCAGCGTCATGGCGAAGCCCAGGGGCCAGGTGACGAGCTTGATGGCCAGGCCGAGCACGAGGGTCCGGCCGGGAAACGTGCGGAGCAGCCAGCCTCGCCACGCGTGCCAACGCGACGGCGCGTCGCCGGGCAGCAATGCGGCAGAACGAACAGGTTTATTCATGGGGCGCGTCGGCGCCACGGCGCCGGCGGCGCGCGGCAATTGCGCGCGAAAATCATACCAGAGTATCGTTAACCAACAGATCCCATGAAACTTAACGACTCCGCCCGCTTCAGCACCGTTTGCATCCACGCCGGTCAGGAACCTGACCCGGCGACCGGCGCCATCATCACGCCGATCTACCAGACCTCCACCTACGTGCAGGACGGCCTCGGCCAGCCGCATGCCGGGTTCGAGTACGGCCGCACCCAGAACCCGACGCGCATGGCGCTCGAACGCAACATTGCCGCCATCGAGGCGGGGTCGGCGGCATTTGCCTTTGCCTCGGGCATGGCGGCGATCGACGCCGTCTTGACGCGGCTGCAGTCGGGCGACCACGTGCTGGTCAGCGACAACACCTATGGCGGCACGTTCCGCCTGTTCGAGCGGGTGCGCCGCAAGTTCGGCCTCGACTTCACCTACGTCGATACCTCGAAGCCCGAACTGGTCGGCCCGGCCATCAAGCCGAACACGAAATATCTGTTCATTGAGACGCCGACCAATCCCATGCTGTCGATCACGGACATCGCCGCGGTCAGCGAGATCGCGCACACGAAGAATGTCCGGGTGGTCGTCGACAACACCTTCGCCAGCCCCTACATCCAGCGTCCGCTCACGATGGGCGCCGACATCGTCCTGCACAGTACGACGAAGTTCCTGAACGGCCACAGCGACAGCGTCGGCGGCGTCGTCATTCTCAAGCACCAGGACGATGTGGAGTGGTTCAAGTTCGTGCAGAATGCGGCGGGCGCCATCCTGGGGCCGATGGACTCGTGGCTGATCCTGCGCGGCACCAAGACGCTCACCGTGCGCATGGAGCGGACCAACAGCAACGCCCAGGTGATGGCCGACTTCCTCGCCGGCCACAAGAAGGTCCAGCGGACGATCTACCCGGGCCTCGCGTCACACCCGCACCACGCGCTGGCGACGCGCCAGATGCGCGGGTTCGGCGGCCTGATCTCGTTTGATGTCGGCTCGCTCGAGGCGGCCAAGAAGGTATTGAACAACCTGACGCTGATGGCGTTGGCCGAAAGCCTGGGCGGCGTCGAAACCTTGATCTCGCATCCGGCCATCATGACGCACGCGTCGGTGCCGCCCGATCGGCGCGCCCTGCTCGGCATCACCGACGGGCTGATCCGCATCTCGGTCGGTATCGAAGACATCGAAGACCTGCAGGCCGACCTGGCGCAGGCGCTGGCGGCGATCTAGCCGGCGCTGTCGCGGAGCCAGGAAAGATAGGCGGCGCTGCCCGCGTCGATGCCGAGGACGAGAAACTCCGGCACGTCGTACGGGTGCAGCGCCAGCACGCGCTGTTCAAGGGCCGCCACGCTGGCGGCCTTTGTCTTGATGAGCACCTGCCGTTCGCTGGCGGTCTCGACCTCCCCCTTCCATCGATAGATCGACTGCATGGGCGGCAACACGCTCACGCACGCAGCCAGCCCTTCGTCGACGAGGGTCCGGGCAAACACGGCGGCATCGCCATCGGCTGGAAGAGTCGTCAGCACCAAAGTGAATTCAGTCATGGGGGCCTGACCCCCATTTTCACCAAATGGTGGATTGGGGACAGCCCTAAAAACGCCCTCGCCCGCGAATTCACGGTCACAGCCCCCCAAAGAATGCTCCCAAGCCTGTCCCCAATCCACCATTTGGTGATTTTTGGGGTCAGACCCCATCATCAGCAGACCCCATCATCAGCAGACCCACATAACCGTAAAACCATATTTACTCTTGCATGGTTAAACGTATTGGTGTAAAAGTGTGCATCAGTTGAACCGCGTTTACGTATTGCCGTTTTACCGTGAGGCTAGATACACTACTGCCCGTGGTGGCGGCACGACGGACAGACAGCGACACGGTGAAAACGACCGTCGAACTCCCTGGGGAGCTTTGGCGGGCCGCGAAGATTCGGGCCATGGATGAACGGGCCGACCTTCGCACGGTGCTGATTCGCGCGCTCGAGGATTACTTGCGCGAGGGCGAACCTGCACCAGCTGCTAGCGACCACCCGACGAGCCGATGACCGAAACCGACACCACCACCCCGTTGCCGCCGCCAGCCACACTGGCCCCCAAGGCGACCCTCGCCCATCGCGGGCGCCGGCTCTTCCGGCACGCCCTCGTCTTCTTCACCTTGGTCATCGTCGTAGACGCCGTCGCCGGCGAGAAGGGCCTGCTGGCCCTGTTGCAGGCGCGCCGCGAGTACGCCGCGCTCGAACGGTCGCTGGATCGCGCGCGCACCGAGAACGCCGACCTGCGCGAGCAGGCGCGGCGCCTGCGCGAGGATCCGTCCGCCATCGAAGAGCAGGCACGCCGCCAGCTCGGCCTCATCAAGCCTGGCGAAGTGGTCTTCTTCATCAAGGACGTCGACAAGAAACCCTAAGACGGCGTACCCTTGTCGTTCTCGCAACATTTTTGAGGAGGACACATGGCACGTCAGGCAGAAGCGGAATGGAAGGGCGATCTCAAGGCCGGCGGCGGCCGCGTCAAGCTCGGCAGCGGCGCATACGAGGGCAACTACTCGTTCGCCACGCGGTTTGAAAACGGGAGCGGCGCCAATCCCGAGGAACTGGTCGGCGCGGCGCTGGCCGGTTGCTATTCGATGGCCCTGGCCAACTCGCTCGCCCAGGCCGGCTTCACCGCCACCAGCGTGCACACCAGCGCCGATGTCCACCTGGGCAAGGACGACACGGGCTTCCTGATCAACCTGATCGAGCTCACCGTCACGGCGGCGGTGCCGAACGTCGACAACGCCACCTTCCAGCAGCACGTCGAGAAGACCAACACCGGCTGCATCATCAAGCGCGCCCTGGCCGCCGTCCCGACGGTGACCGTGAAGGCCACGCTCAAAGGCTAGTCGAGGCGACCTGGTCCGGGCTGGCGTTCAAGCGGCGCCGCTGACGCCTGCTTGAACGCTCCCGGAACACAGCGATCGCAGTTCGCGATCACGCCCATCGATAGCCGCTCTTGGCCAGCGGCAGGTCGCGCACCCGCCTGCCCGTCGCCGTGAAGATCGCGTTGGCGACCGCCGGCAAGATGGGCGGCAATGCCGGCTCGCCCAGGCCGGTCGGCGGATTGTCGGTCTCGAGGAAGTGCACGTCGATAACCGGCGCCTGCGACATTCGTACCATCTGGTGCTGGTGGTAGTTGCTCTGAACGACGGCGCCCCGCTCGAGGGTAATCTCCTGCGACATCAATTCGCTCAACCCGTCGATCACGGCGCCCTGCACCATGTTCTCGGCCGCGGCCGGATTGATGATCTGGCTGCCGACATCGGCCACGACCCAGACCTTGTGCACCTTGACGCGATTGTCGCCGCTGACGCTGACGTCGGCGACCTCGGCGAAATATCCCATGTGACTGAAGTGGCAGGCCACGCCGAGCGCGCGGCCCTTCGGCGCCGGCGTCTTGCGCCAGCCCGCCCGCTCGGCCGCCAGCTGCAGCACGGCCTTCATCCGCGCGGGATTGAACGGGCTCGAGAACGGCCCCTTGTCCACCGCCGCCATCTGCGGCTGATCGAGCAGCTGCAGGCGAAACGCGACCGGATCGTGCCCGGCCGCGTGCGCCAGTTCGTCGAGGAACGACTGGAACACAAAGGCGTAGACGTTCGAGCCGGGCGCGCGCAAGGCGCCGGTCTTCATCCACAGCGGCATCAGGCTGAACTCGAGCGTCAGGTTCGGAATCAGCCGCGCCGGGAACTCGTCGGGGCTGATGTCGCCTGCCGACACGAACTGATCGTCCTTGCCATAGCCGACATAGTGGTTATGCCAGGCGACGATGTGCCCTGACGCATCGAGGCCGGCTTTGAGGAACTGGAAACCGCCCGAGCGATAGAAGTCGTGCTGCATGTCGTCTTCGCGCGTCCACAGCAGCTTCACCGGCGCACCGATCGTCTTGGAGATCCACGCGGCTTCGACCATGTAATCGTTGGTCAAGCGGCGTCCGAAGCCTCCGCCGGCGCGCTGCAGGTGGATGGTGATGGCGCTCTCGGGGATGCCGAGCGTCTGCGCCACGAGCTGGCGACCACCGGCTGGAATCTGCGTGTTCGACCAGATCTCCGCCTTCCCGTTGCGGCAGTCGGCGACGCAGTTCTGCGGCTCGAGCGGCGCGTGCGCGATAAAGGGATACGAGTAGGCGGCCGTCACCGTCCTGGCCGCGGTCTTCAGCGAGGCCTCGACGTCGCCGTCCTGCCGAAGCACCTTGAACCCCTTCTGCGCCGACAGTTGCTGCGCCCGTTGCGCGAAGGCCGCGCTACTCTGCTGCGCACCGGCGCCCTCGTCCCACTTCACCTGGAGCAGCTTGCGGGCGCTCTGCGCCTGCCACCAGCTGTCGGCCACGATCGCAACTCCGGGCTCGAGATCCACCTCGAAGCCCAGAACCGTCCCTTCCTTGACGCGTCCTTCGACCAGGAAGGCGTGCCGCACGCCGGGCTGTTTCTTGACTTCGTCGAGATTGGCGCTGACCGGCTTGCCGTTGAACACCGGGCATTTCTGGAACACCGCGAACAGCATGCCAGGCACCGCGAAGTCGATGCCATAGGCCGGCTTCCCCGTCACGATGTCCTTCACATCGTAGCCGCGCTGCGAACGGCCGATGATCGTGAAGTCCTTGGCATCTTTCAGCACCAGCGTCTTCAGATCCGGCGTCGGAAGGGTCGCGGCCTTCGCGGCCAGCTCCCCGTATCCCGCCGATCGATTCGACGCGCGGTGATAGGCCCGTCCTGCCGACGTGGTGACCTGCGCGACGGGTACCGACCAGAGTTCGGCGGCCGCTGCGACCAGCAGGTGCCGCGACGCCGCGCCGACCCGGCGCATGCCGTCCCAATTCATGGGTGTCGCCATGCTGCCGCCGGCAAACTGCGCGGCGTACTTCGTGTCGTCGAAATCGGCCTGCTCGACCTTGACTTTCGGCCAGTCGGCGTCGAGTTCCTCGGCAATCAGCATCGGCAGCATCGTCTTCACGCCCTGCCCGGTTTCGGGGTTCTTGGCGACGATGGTGACGGTGCCGTCGGCGGCGATGCGGACGAACGCGCCCGGCAACAGGCCTGGATCGCGTCCGAGGGTTTGCGCAAATGTGTCGGGGACATCGAGATAGAGGCCGACCATCAGGCCGCCACCGGCCAGCGATGCCACGCGCAGGAACGAGCGGCGGTCGATTGTGGCTGCCATTACGACCTCCCGTCCGCCGCGCCGGCGGCCTCGGCGGCCGTCGCCATAACCGTTCCGGCGGCCTTGTGAATTGCCTGGCGAATCCGCGAGTAGGTGCCGCAGCGGCACAGATTGCCGTTCATGGCCCGGTCGATATCCGCATCGGTGGGTTTGGGCGTCTGGGCCAGCAACGCGGCCGCGGCCAGAATCTGACCGGCCTGGCAATACCCGCACTGCGGCACATCCAGCTCCATCCACGCCTGCTGGAGCGGATGCGAACCATCCGGCGACAGCCCCTCAATCGTGGTGATCGCGGCCTTGACGGTCGACACCCGGGTCTGGCACGAGCGGACGGCCTTGCCGTCGATCAGCACGGTGCACGCGCCGCACAGCCCGGCGCCGCACCCGAACTTCGTGCCCTTGAAGTTCAGGACGTCCCGAAGCACCCACAACAGCGGCGTGTCCGAGGCAACGTCGACCTTGGTGGCAGTCCCGTTGACGGTCAATTCATAGGTCATCCGCTGATTATCTCTTAGTGACGAGCGTTTGGGTCCGCGCTTCATGGCGCACGGCGCGCGTCGCCCGTGGCCGCATAGCGACAGCACTGAGAGGTGTGAGTGGTGGGGAAAGGGCTGAAGGAAGTGGCAGCTCAGGGTCGAAACCCTGAGCCCGCACGCAGAGGCCCAACGAGAGCAGCCGGCACATCGCTAGATATCCGGCCGCTCGAGATGGTAGGTCGTGAAACGCTAGGCTGGGCTTGCGCCCAACCGACTTACACTGCCGGGCTGACGCCCGACGGTCGTGGTTAGACGACCTTGACGTTTTCGCCGCGGGGACCCTTGGGGCCCTGGCCCTTTTCGAACGTCACGTTCTGGCCTTCGCGCAGCTCGTCGAAGCGAGTGTCGGTGCAGGCGCTGTTGTGGAAGAAGTATTCGTTGCCGTCGCTGGCAAGGATGAAACCGAAACCCTTGTCGCTAACGAGCCGCTTGATCGTACCGTTCATTGGTGCCACGTGAGACTCCGTCATCCATCGAGTAAATTTGGCAGTTTTGGGAAAACCCCAGCGCTGCCCTGAGGCCGTCGGCGCTGGATAGACGCTGGCAGGCATACGTGCAGAGAACGAAATACTAGGATAACACCCCTTGGGGCAAAGCGCGAGAGCAAAATCGTGAAATCGTACTTCCCCGGCCCCGGCCGCCTAAAAGGCGTGTTTCTGGCTCACAAACTCGCCGGGGGGCGGGACTCGGGCAAGGGACCTCCCTGCGGAGGACCCTCGCCGCGCCGGAAATCAGGCGCCCAGGCGGCCGCGTTGGAGGCGCCGGTAGCCCAGAACAAGAAGCCCGAAGCCGAGCACCACGGTGAACGCCTGTGGCAAGGTCGGGACGGCCGTCAGGATCATCATGGTGTAGGACGCAAGGCCAGAGCATGCGTCCGTGTCGGTGGCGCGAATCGTCACGTTGTAGGTCCCATTCGTGCCCGTCGCGAGGGGCGTCCCCGAAATCACGCCCGCCGAGGATAACGACAGGCCCGGCGGCATGGCGCCGGTGCCGGTCAGGGAATACGTGTAGGTCCGATCGGCGGCCAGCCCGTTGCCGGCCCTGATGGTCTGGCTGTAAGGCACACCAACGGTGGCATTGGGCAGCACGGAGGGAGAAAGAGTGATCGCGGGACAGGTGCCACCACCACCACCGCCGCCAGTGGTCGTGCACGTCGCGCGGGTCACGGTATTGGTGTCCAGCGTAACTGCGCCGTTTTGCGCCAGCAACCGGCCCGACACCCTCGCCGTGGTATTCGCCGTGATGCTGGTGGATGCCAGAATGTTTCCGGAAAAGGACGACCCCGTGCCAAGCGTCGCGGAACTGCCGACACGCCAGAACACGTTGCACGCCTGTGCGCTATTGGTCAAGACGACCGACGAAGCGCTGGCCGTGATCAGAGTGCTGCCTGTCCTGAAAATAAAGACGGCGTTGGCATTGCCCTGACCGTTGAGCGTCACCGGGCCGGTAATCGAGACCGACGATGCGAAACAGTGCACGCCGGCCGTGAAGGTCTGGTTTCCGATATCGACGTTGCCTGGTCCGGAGTTCGTGGTGCACGCCTGGGCGAGCAGCGCGTTGGCCGCCGTCGTGGTGTCGGTCTGGGCTGCGAGGGCGGTGGCGCCGCCGGCGTCGATCGTGCCACCCGTGACCAGGCCCGGCGGAAATCCGGTGACGCTGTTGCCCGGGTGGACCCCCAGGTCACCAGTGATCACGCTGCTGCCGGTGTTCGTGACAGTCGAAGAACCCAACACGGCAAAGCTGCCGGCGTTGCCGAGGGACGGCGCGGTCTGCGCCAGCGCCGCGCTTGCACCGCAGAGGAAAACGACGAGTGCCGCAGCCGCCGTGACGTAGTGTTGTGTGCGCTTCATAAACTGACTCCCCACTGCACGATTCCCTTTAGGCACCGTTGCGAGAATCGTACTCATTCGGCTTGCCGAAGCCGTGTGCTGGATTGCACACTCTGCGCAGAAACCCATGAGCTAACGTGAATCAGTTATGCAAGCGCCTGAGCCACCTGTGCTGTACGCAGCTGAACTTACCGGGTGCATTCAGCTGGATAAGCTCGAGGTTGACCGAATCAGCCGCCTCTTTGTTGATGCGTTGACCGGTGCCGGTGCGACGGTCGTGCAGGAAATGACCCACCACTTTCCGGGTGCCGGGCAAACGTGCGTGCTGATCCTCGCCGAGTCGCATGCCGTGCTGCACACGTGGCCCGAAACCGGCACCGTGAACCTCGACATCTTTTCATGCTCGAGCCGCTTGCGCTGCCAGGCCGCGATCGCCGAACTCGGCGAGTCATTGGGCGCCACGCAGATCACAGTCCAGGAGATCATCCGTGCGGACGGACACAGTCGCCGGTCCGCTCCCTAGCGCGCGCTTCGTGCTGTCGGCGATTGCCGGCAGCCTCGCGTTGTTTGGCGCACTGCGGTTGCCGTGGACCGAGGCACTGCTGTTGCTGCCGCTCACGCGTGCGCAAGGCATCCTGGCCGAGCGCCTGTTCGGCGCTCCCTCGCTCCCCTTGCAAGTAACGCTGGAGTGCAGCGGCGCCGAAGTCCTGGCGTTGTGCGTCGGCGCGGTGCTCGCGTATCCCGTGCGGTGGCGTGCGCGACTCGCCGGCGCGGCCGGCGGCATTGGCCTGATCCTGTTACTCAACACGATACGCATTGGGACCCTGGGCCTGGTCGTCGCTTCGCCGGTGTGGTTCAACCGGCTGCACCTGTATCTGTGGCCGACTTTCCTCACCCTGGTGGTGGCCGGGTATGTGTTCACGTGGATGGCTCTGGCCGATCGCAGTGACCGCGCGGCCTCACCGGCAACGGCCGCGTTTCCCGTCCTGGCCGCGGTGTTCCTGATCGTGTTTGCCGTCACCTCGCCGCTGTATCTCGAAAGTCCGGCGGTCGTTGCGCTTGGTGGTGTGATCGCCACCGCGGCAGCCGCCCTCTTGAGTGGTATCGGGCTCAGTGCCTACGCGGTCGCCAACGTGCTCGTGACATCCCGGGGCGCCTTCTTGGTGACGCAGGAATGCATCTCGACGCCCCTGATTCCGATTTACCTTGCCGCGGTCGGCGCGTATGCCTCCAATTGGCGGTGGCTGCTGGCGGGCGTGGTGGCGACCGTGCCCTTGTTTACCTTCCTGGGCATCGCCCGGCTGCTGGTGGTCGCGTTGCCGGCTGCGCTCGTCGCCTCGCCATCCTTCCTGGTGCACGCCTTCTATCAACTGTTGCTCGCCGCGGTCGTCGTGGTCGCCGCCGCGGTGTGGCGTCACGGCCGCCACGCGGCCCTGCCGCTTGCCGCGACTGGCCTGGCGGCCGGCGGAGTGAGCGTGACACTGCTGACCATGGCGAGTGCCCCGCTTGCCACGACGAGCTGGTTCACGGCGCTCGACGATCCGCAGGGCGCCATCCTGTTCATGCCGGCGTTCCAGGTGGGCCTCTACCTGGCGTTGTGGGCTGCCGCGTTCACCATGGTCCGCTGGACGCGCGTCGTGGCGGGTCTCGGCCTGCTGGCGGTGACGCAGGTCGCAGTCCTGCTTGCCCTCGAGGCACTGACCCTGGCGGGCTATCCCGCGCAGGTGCGCGACATCAGGGCGTGGGCGGTGGCGGCGCCGGTGCTAATCCTCGCGGCGGTGGCCGCCCATGCGCGCGCGACTCGTTGAGCTCGGCGGCATTACCGCGGTGGCCACAGTCATCGCGCTGATGGTGGCGATGCCCGTCCTGCGCGCGCCATCCGAGCGCATCTTCGGCCGCGAGATGGTCGGCCGCCACCACGACCCCTTCACCGTGATGCAGCAGTTCATGCGCCCGCTCGGTTCAGGCCTGATGACGCAGCCACTGACCGAGGTAACGGGCGCGCTGCTCGCGCGCGTTTCAGGCGTGGTGCCCGCCTACAACTGGCTGGTCCTGATCAGTTTCCCCTCTGCCGCCGCGGCGGCGTATCTCCTGGCCCGGCACCTGCTGCTCTCGCCGGTGGCGGCCGCGATCGCGGCACTCGCATTCGCCTTCTCGCCCTTTCACTTCGCCCACGCCGCGTATCATCCCCACATTGCCCAGGTGCAGTGGATTCCCCTTTTTCTTTGGGCCCTGTGGCGATGCCTCGACCTCGCCAGCCCCGGCGCCGTGGCCGTCCTCGTCGCCGCGGCCATGGCCGTGGGGCTGTCGAACTTCTACGGCGGCTTGATTGCGGCTGTCATGACGCCGGTCGCCGTCGCTGCGTACTGGGTCAGCACCCGGCGCGCGGCTCCGCGGCCCGGGCGGCGCCTGGCGATCACCGTTCTCAGCCTCGCGGTCATGGCCGCCGCCAGCGCAGCCTACGCCTGGTGGGCGCGCGACCAGATGCTCACAGCAGGCGCCACCGCCGTGGCCGACCGGCCAGACCTGTTCCGCTACAGCGCCAGGTGGTGGAGCTACCTCGTCCCCCCCGTGGCGCACCCGCTGCTCGGCCCGCAAGTGGCTCGCTTCTGGTCCTCGGCCGGGGTCGACCGGGGCCTGCTCGAGCAACAGGTGAGCCTGGGCTGGGGGCTGATCGGACTGGGGCTCGCCGCCGTCGCGTGGTGGTCGACCCGGCGGACGGCGGTCGCGTCGATCGTCCGCGTCCCGGTGCTGGTGATCGTCGCGATCACCGCGTTGCTCTGTTCGTTGTCGCCCGAGCGAACCATCGGCGGCTTCACGATGGTCCGGCCGTCAGCGTGGCTGTACGAGGTCTTGCCGATGTTCCGGTCCTATGCGCGGTTCGGCGTGGTGGTGCAGCTGATGGCGGCCCTGCTGGCCGGCATCGGGTTCGAGGCGCTGTGGCAATCGGGCCATTGGCGGCGACGCGCGGCGTGCGCGGCGCTGGTGGCGCTCGCCGCCGCTGAGTACGTTGTCTGGCCGAACGCGCTGTGGCGCGACGTGCTGCCGACGCCCGCCCACCGGTGGGTCATGACGCAGACCGACACGCCCCGAGTCCTCGACTGTGTCCCCTTGACCCAGGACTCCTCGTCCATCCAGTGGCTGACCGAGACCCGCATCGTCGTGCTCAGCGAGACGGTGAGCGACTGCAACGAGCCGAATTTCGCGCAGAAGCTGGCGGCGCAGGGCTACTCGCATCTGCTGCTCCGGCGGGGTCCGGCAAGCGCCGCCTGGCCGGCGCCGGCAACCGAGCGCAGCGGCTTCCGGCTGGCTGCCAGCTGGGCGGACAGCGCGGTCTACAGGGTGGCCGAGTCGCGCCCCGCGGTTTACACTGCCCTCATGTCTGGCTTCTCCCCGCGCGAACAGAACCACGAGTGGTCGTGGCGGTGGATGGGGGCCGAGGCCGCCTGGAGCGTCATCAACTCGATGGGCGTCGCGAAAACCGTAACGCTGGACGTGGAGTTGGCGGCCTTCGCACACAATCGCGAACTGACGGTCGCGCTGAACGGGGCCGACGTTCAGGCGGTGCACGTCCAGCCGGCGTGGCGCTCCCTTCGCATCGGTCCGCTTGTCGTTCCGCCCGGCGCCCACGAGTTGCGCTTCCGCTCGGCGCAACCGCCGACGGTCGCCGATCAGTTGGTCCACAACGGCGACCACCGCGCGCTGTCGGTCGCCGTGGGCGCCTGGACCTGGCGCGTCGCCGGCGCTCAGCGATGATGACGCCGGCGCGCTATCGCGATTTCTGGGCCGGGGTCGGCGAGCGCTTTCCGGACCTGAGCGGGGCCGCCTCCACCCGCTACTACGCCGCGAACGAACAGCGCCTGTTCCGCGAGCATCTCGGCCCGCTCGACGGTCTCTCGATCATGAAGACCGATCTCTGGGATGAAGCGCGCAACACGCGCATCCTGGTGTGGGCCCGCGCCCACGGCGCGCGCGCTTTCGGCGTCGACATCTCGATGCCGACCGTGCAGCTCGCCCAGCAGGCCTTTCGTGACGCGGGATTGACCCCGGGCCTGTCGAGCGCGGTGGGCGACGTGCGGGCCCTGCCCTTCGCCACCGGCAGCTTCGACGCCATCTACTCCATGGGCACCATCGAGCACTTCGCCGAGACCGAGCAAGCCGTCGCCGAAATGGCGCGGGTGCTCAAACCCGGGGGACGCGCCATCATCGGCGTGCCCAATCGGCACGACCCCTTCGTGCGGCCGCTGATGGCCACGGTGCTGCAAGCGGTCGGGCTCTACGGATACGGCTACGAGAAGTCGTACTCGCGGCGGGCCCTGCGACAGATGCTGCAGCGCGCCGGCCTCGAGGTGCTCGACGAGACGGCCATTCTCTTCATCCCGGGCTGGCTGCGCATGCTCGACCTCGCCTGCCACGCGTGGTGCCGGCCGCTGTCCGGGATTACCGCCGCCCTGGTGTGGCCCTTCGCCTGGCTCGATCAGCACGTGCCGGCTGTCCGCCGGCACGGATACCTGCTGGCCACGGTGGTGCGCAAGCCTGACGGCCGCTAGCGGCTGGCCGACGGCCAGGGCACGACAAACTCCACCGGGTCGCCATCGGCGCGGCCCGCAGGACGGGTGGCGCCGCCCACCTGGATGTCGCGCCAGCGCAACGGGCCGTTGACTCCGTGCAGCGCCAGCACCACGCGGCGGGCCGATGACTCCACGCGGACCTCCATGAAGCTCTGATAGAACGGCGCGCGGTTGAAGTCGAACACCGCCGACAACGCCTCGACCGAGAACGGCCACGCGCCGAAGCGGCGGACCCACCACCATGCCGGCCACTTCCACCACGGCGTCTCGTGCGCCAGCTTGGCCACCATCGCCCCGGTGGGCGGATAGAACGCGTAGTCGGCAACCGGCGGCTGCGCCGGCCAGTCGAGCGCCGTGCCGATGCTCAGGTACGCGCCTCCCCCGCCGTTGACAAAGTGCTGCGCGCCGGCGTCACCGGGCTCGCGGTAGTACTCGAAATCGTGCGTGTCGCCGGCCATGACCACCGGCACGCGAAACTCGCGCAACAGGTCGTGCACCTGGCGAAACGGCGGATCGCCGTCCGCCACATACGCGCCGCCGGCGTAGAACGGGTGGCCCAGAATCACCATCGTGAAGCCGCCGCGGCTCCGCTCCAGCGCCGCCCGCAGCCACGCCCGTTGCCGCTCGTCGAGACGCCGCCGCGCGCCCGTGTCGGCGGCAATCAACGAGAACCCGCCGTGCCGCAGTTCAAAAAACGGCGCCTGCTGGTGGGCGGCCGACACCCCGTACAGCGATCGCAACCGCGCCGCGTCGCCGATCAGGCGCTCGATGCGCTCGTTGGTCGTGCTCGACAGGCGCAGGTCGGCGTCCACGCGGGCGCGCAGCGCGGCGCGGGCGCGATCGGGCGCCATGAGGTTGGCGGCAAACCCGTCGAGCGCGTTGAACCAGTCGTGGTTGCCGGGAATGGCGTAGATCGGCTTGCCGATCCCCTTGAACGGCAGGTAGAAGTTGGCCTCGTAGTCTTTCATCGCGCCGGTCGGATAGACCACGTCGGAGGCAATGACCAGGAACTTCACGGCGGGCTGGCCGGCGGTGACCAGCAACCGATCGCGCAGCGCGTGCTGCGAGGGGTCGCCTTCGCCGGGATCGCCGATCACGATGAACGAGAAGTCGCCGCCGGCGGGCATGCCGTCCGGGTGCAGCTCGAACAGGCCCGGCCGGGCGGGATCGGCGGTGCCTTCACGATCGAGCACCGCGCCGATCATGGCGTCGCGCCAGGCATCGGTACGCGACTCGGCCACCTTCTGCCAGACCGCCGAAGCCCAGTTCTCGCTGTTGAAATACCACGAGAATCCCCAGATCGGGTTCACGGCAATCAACACCGCGGTCAGCGGCAAGCCGGCGCGAATCGCCTGCCGCACCGCGCCGTGCAGCGTGTTGTTCTCGCGGTCGCGCGCGACGGTGCGCCGCAGCCGGCGCTCGGCCCAGAACCGAAGGGCGCGCTCGCTCCAGGGCTGCGACGCATTGGGCGATCGGTCCTGCAGCATGCGCAGCCACACCAGCCGCTCGATCGGCCGGGTCGCCCGCTGGATCGCCAGGTCGAGCGGGTAGATCACCACGATCGAGAGCACGAGCGACACCAGGATATCGCCCGCCGTCGCCACCGCCGGCGACACCATGCCCAGCATCGTCCACTCGGCATCGAGGCGCCCGACGTGAATGGCGAAGAACACCATCACGAAGATCGCGCTCCAGTAGAAATCGCTCGGCTCCTGCTCGCCCGCGTCGGCAATCGCTTCGCGGTGGATGAAGCCGATCACCGGGTGCGGCCCGAGACCGAGCGCCCGGTTGGGGTGCTCGTCTTCGAGGCGCGCGAACTCGTCGGCCTCGACCGCCACCGCGGCGAACATCGCCTGCCAGCCCGAGGCCGCCATGCGCACCCCGAGGATGAGGCCAAACCCCAGCGGCCCCAGGCTGTCGCGCAGCAACCACACCAGCACCGCGATGGCGACGTTGGCGCCGCCGTTCACGAAGTCCCACAGCCGGCTGCCCTCGCTGGTGCCACGAATGGCGCGCGCGATGTTCAGCCCGCCGTCGGCGAACAGCACGACGCTGATGAACATCAACAGGCCGCTGAACACCAGCGCGGTCTGGAACGAGATCAGCGCGCCGGCCAGCACCGAGAAGACGCCGCTGCTGTAGTGCAAGTGACGGCCAGCCGTGCCCCACGCGTCCACCAACTCGACGACGCCGGAGAGGAGAATCGCGATGCCGACGATGGCCACGCCCCAGGCGGGGGAGAACACGGGCGCCAGCACGGCGATCGCGCCGAGCAGGAACAGGAGGACCCCGCGGCGCCGGACGCGGTTCGGCATGTCCCGAATGGTAGCCGATTGGTTCGGACCTTGACCGCCGCGACAATCGGGAGCAGGATCAACATCTCGACCGTTTGAAAGGCACAACCATGACGTCAAAAGCCGGACGCAACGACGCCTGCCCGTGCGGCAGCGGCAAGAAGTTCAAGAAGTGTTGCGAGCTCAAGGAAGCCAAGGGCCGCGGCAACACGACGCTGCTCGTCATTGTCGGCCTGCTGATGGCCGCCGGCCTGGCGGCGGGCATCTCGTCGCTGACGGGCGAGAAGGACGTGGCGCGGCCGGGCGGCGTGTGGTCGGCCGAGCACGGGCATTATCACTGAAGTCGGGCAGAACTAAAGTTCCGCCCTTC
>CAYGMD010000022.1:0-40623 GCA_964350785.1 uncultured Acidobacterium sp.
TCGTTCGTGGGGCCCCAGGAGGCCGGAAGGCCGACCCCTACGAAGGCGCGAAGCGCCGAGCCCCACGAGCGGTGCGAGACGCACACGTCCCGGTCGAGGTAAGCTCGCCCATGCGCGGCCGCCTATTTCTCGTCGGCGCCCTTGTCTCCCTCATCTGGCTGGGCGCCGCGCCCAGCGGGCAGCAGCCGGACCCCGACGGAGCGCGGGCAGTGGAGAACGAACTGCTGGTCCGGTTCCACGCCGGCCTCAGCGAGGCCAGCGGTCACATCACGGTGTGCCTCGCACCGCCCTGGGCCGCAACGGCCGGCGATCGGGACGTGCGTGCGAACGGCCGTTCCCAGCATTACGACCACCAGCCTTCGTTCTGCAGCTTAACGTCTCAGTGACGCCGGAATCGGCCACTTCACCCGGCCCTCGCGATCGGCGATCCTTACCACCAGTTCGGCTTCGGCATCGCCGGGACCAAACAGCGGCTTGCCGTCGTCATGTCGCAGCGAAAACACGACCCAGAAACGGTCGTAGTCATAGTTGCGGCGCATCACGCCGGCCAGCGCCTTGATGTCCCGCAGTTCGGAACGACTCGTGCCGCGCACGGCGCGCGCCTCCACACCCTTTGGAGTGGCCGGCTGCAGAAACGCGGCCCAGTCGGTGGGGATTACACCCGACCCTTCCCGTGGATCAATTTCGACCATCACGACGGTATCGCCGACGGCCGACGCCTCGGCAACTTGGCGCCGTGTGTCATCGTCGGACAAGCGTCCGGTCAGTTGCAGCGATCGGGCGGTTGCGCGAATAACGTCTCCGTTCAACCACGTTGCCGCCAGCTTGTAGTTGTACGAACGCTCGGTTTTCAGCAGCCGCATGTCAAAGATTCCGCCGACGCGTCCCTGGACGTAGGCGGCCTTGCCGATGGCCTGTGCGCGGGCAGAATCCCACCGCAACCAGGACTCGTCCGCAGTTTGCGCCAACGCGACGACGCCGGCCATGGCAGCGGCCGCAAGGAGCTTCATTTCGCGGGACGCCGGGTGATGACGACGACCTCGCTGCCGCCAAGCGCGGTCTTGCCAACCGTCAGGTCGATCGCCTCAAAGCCCTGCTCGGCGATCTCCTTCAGCTCCTTCTCCAGGGTCGACGTCTTACTGGTGGCGATCAGCTTGTACTCCCACCGCCTGGTGTTCGAATCCGCTGAACCTTTTTCAACGATGGCCACGGTTTCCTTGCCACCGAACAGGCTCTCGAACACGGTCTGGCCCACCGCGTGGTACCCGGCATCGCCCGCTTCCTGCAATTCCTTTTGCAGCGTCGAGGTTTTGCTGGTGGCCAGCAAGCGGTAGCCGTAGGAACCCTTGTCGCCATCGCTCTTGCCGACGAGGACCACGACCTCCTTGCCGCCGATGGCGGTCTCGCCGCCCATGACGGCGATGAAGCGGTAGCCGGCCTCACCCGCCTCCTGCATCTCCTTCTGCATCGTCGAGGTCTTGCTGGTCGCGAGAATCTTGTAGGTGTGCGATTGCGCTAGCGCGGGAGCGGCAACCGCAAGACACAGGACGAGAGCAGCAGTTGCGGTAAGGGATCGAGTCAAGGAGGCCTCCGCGTGACAGATTACTACGGAAGAGTTGCGAGCAGGACTCATGGCGGGCCCTGGCGTCTTCCCATGGTTCCATAATGGATCCATAATGGATCCATGCCCAAAACCGTGACGTTATCGGTGAAGAACGTGCCCGTTGCCGTGGCCAAGCGGCTCAAGGAGCGCGCCGCGCGTAACAACCGCTCGTTGCAGGGCGAATTGACCGCGATTCTGGAGGAGGCCGGGCAGGTTCTGACGTTTGACGATCTCGCCGCGATGGCCCGGCGACTGGGTATCAAGGGCCGGGCCGGCGAGTCGGTCCGCATGATCAGACAAGATCGCGATGACCCTCGTCGTTGATTCGTCGGCGGTGGCCGCCATGCTGTTTGACGAGCCTGAAGGCGAGACCATTCGCGCTCACGTTCGCGGCGAAACGCTGATCGCGCCTCACCTGGTCGACTACGAGCTGGCTAATATTTGCTGGAAACGCATACGCCGTGAGCCCTCCGATGCCCCGGCGTCGATGGCCATGCTGAAGGGGCTGGCGCGGGTCGGCCTCAAGCGCGTGAGCGTGCCGGCCGCGGACGTCGCGGAACTCGCGTGGCAAACCGGACTCACCGCCTACGACGCCAGCTATCTGTGGCTGGCCATGTCCAGGGATATCGAGTTGGTCACGCTGGACGACAAATTAGCTCGCGTCAACCAGGCCTTGCGCGAGCGATACGTCTGACCCGGGGGCTCGCTTCGCTCGTGGGGCTCGGGCTGCGCCCTTCGTCGGGCTCGGCGCTTCTCGCCTTCGTGTGGCTCGGGCCTTCAGCCCTCGTGGGGATTCCCCACGACCGAAGGGAGCCCCAGGATGCGAGCGTAGCGAGCGACCCCTACGAGGCGCGAAGCGCGAGCCCCACGCGCTCACCGCGTCAGGCGCGCGTCCACTGCGCGTTCAGCACGCGCAGCAATCCCAGCAAGCTCGCCACCCACACCACTCCCCACACGCTCGCCTGCATCGTCAATCCATAGAGCGCGCTGCCAGCGCCGAACAGCGATGCGTAAACGAAGGTGCAGCCGAGGATCCAGCCAAGCAGTTGCTGCGGCAGGCTGTCGGGTGAGGCGCCGACGCCGGCCTTGCGCGAGATGTTGGTCCATCCGGGGCCCGCAGGCCGCACGAGCTTGTAAAACTTGACGAGCGTTACTTCGCTCTCCGGCTTCGTCAGCAGCGTCGTGCCCACCCACGCCACGGTCGTGACACCCACGGTGGCCAGCAGCACGATGTTGGCGCTGACGACGAAGCCCATCTTGCCGGCGAGGAAGAAACCAACGGCCACGATGAACGAAACGGCCATGGCGGCAATTTCGCTCCAGGCGTTGATGCGCCACCAGTACCACCGCAGCAGGTACAGCAATCCCGAGCCGGCGCCGATCGACAGCAGCAGCTCGAAGCTGGCGCGCGCCGACTCGAGCAGGAACGTCATGCCGGCCGCCAGCAGCATCAGCAGCGCGGTGACGACACGGCCCATCCACACGTAGTGATGCTCGCCGGCATCGCCCCTGATGAAGCGCCGGTAGAAGTCGTGGACCAGGTACGACGTGCCCCAGTTGAGATGGGTCGAGATGGTGGAGACGTACGCCGCGAGCAGGCCGGCCACCATCAGGCCCAGGAAGCCCGCCGGCAGGAACGTGAGCATGGCCGGGTAGGCCATATCGTGGCCGATCATGCTCGGCTCGACGTACGGGAACGCCTTCGTGATGTCCGACAGATTGGGGAACACCAGCATCGACGACAGCGCGACGATGATCCACGGCCAGGGCCGCAGGGCGTAGTGAGCGAGATTGAAGAAGAGCGTGCCGCCCAGGGCATCGCGCTCGCTTCGCGACGCGAGAATCCGCTGCGCGATGTAGCTGCCGCCGCCCGGCTCGGAGCCGGGATACCACACCGACCACCAGGAAATGGTGAGCGGCAGGACCAGCACCGACAGCGTCAGCGTCCAGTCGTTGAAGTCGGGCAGCAGGTGCAGGGTGGATGGCGGGATCTGCGCCATCAACCCGGGCAACCCGCCCACCTGCGGCTGCTGCAACGCGAAGTACGCGGCCGCCACCGACGCCACCATCGCGATCACGAACTGGAACAGGTCGGTGACGAGCACGCCCCACAGGCCGGCAACCGACGCGAAGCCGACGTTGATCACCGCGCACACCCACAGGGTTTGCCACATCGGCCAGCCAAGCAGCACGTTGGCAATCTTTGCCGCCGCCAGGTTGACCGTGGCCATGATCACGATGTTGAAGAAGAGGCCCAGGTAGACGGCGCGGAAGCCGCGGACCATGGCCGCGGCCCGGCCCGAGTAGCGGATCTCGTAGAACTCGAGGTCGGTCAGCACGCCCGAGCGGCGCCACAGGCGCGCGTAGAAGAACACCGTGCTCATGCCGGTGAGCAGAAACGCCCACCACACCCAGTTGTTGGCGACGCCGCGCTCGCGCACCAGGTTCGTGACCAGGTTGGGCGTGTCGGTGCTGAAGGTGGTGGCCACCATCGAGACGCCCACCAGCCACCACGGCGCGGCCCGGCCCGAGGTGAAGAACTCGGTGGTGCTGGAGCCGGCCCGGCGCATCAAGTAGATGGCCGGCGCGAACGAGAGCGCGATCGACACGAGAACGATGACCCAGTCGAGGGTCGTCAGCTGCACGCCAGACTTTTACCACGAAGGACGCGAAGGCCACGAAATTAAACCATCCACAGTAGAATCCTCCTGCGGCTGTCGCTCGCGCCCCACTCCAGGATCGGCCCATCCGAGATCATCGCGCCAACCGGGGCCGGTGGCATGGGCGAGCTCCATCCCCGACATTGTCCAGATTTACGGTTTGAGAGAGGCCCGGCTGAAGCCGGACGCTACATCGGCGTGAAGGCGCGGACGGTGTAGCCGCCACTGAACAGCGGCGTCAGGCGCACGGTCAGGCGCATGAGCAGCGGCATGATCTTCAGCGCCGCCGGGTGGCGGCCAATGGAGATCTGCTGTGTCTGCCGGAAGTGCTCCTCGGCAAAGATCGCCTCGAGCGGGCGCTCCGGCAGCGTGAACGACGCGCCCAAATCGCGAATCTTCTCGTGGATGGGGCGGCTGAAGCGGTTGAAGAACTCCACCGTCATCACGTCGCACAGGATCTCGCCGTGCGGGAAGGTCGCGCGCAGCGTCTGCAGCAACTCGCGGATGCGCGGCTCGCCCAGGTACATCAACACGCCTTCAACCACGACCACGACCGGCCCTGGATCGGCGAACGGCTTGAGCCGGTCGGCGAGGCGTTCGGTCGCGAAGTCCACCGGCAGCCTCGTCAGCGCGTTCGGGCACTCTACCGCCGGCAGCCGCGGCTCCTTCCATTCGAACACCGGCGGTTCATCCACCTCGAGCCACCGGCCCCCCTTCAGCCGGAAGGCGCGCGAATCAAATCCGGCGCCAATCAAGACGACGCGCGTGTTGGGGTTGGCGGCCAGGCGCTGGCGCAGCAGGTCGTCGATGATCCGGGCGCGGGCCGCGTTCGACACGTTCGGGGCCGTGAACTGGCGAAACGGCTCGAAGACCCGCCACGCCTCTTCGTCCATGAAGCGCTCGGCGTAGGTGTCGCCGCAGATGGGGGCCGGGCGGCGGGCATCAATCGCCCGAACGCCGGTGCAGTAGAACGCGGTCTTGGAGACAGGTTTCATGGCACGGCCTCACGGTAAGGCGAAAGCGACAATGGTGCTGCCAGACGGCGCGCCGTTCTTGCCGCCGCCGCACGCGATCACGAGGTACTGCTTGCCGTTGAGCATGTAAGTGGACGGGGTCGCGTTGCCGGCAAACGGCAGCACGGTTTCCCACAGCAACTCGCCGGTCAGCTTGTCGAACGCGTGCAGCTTCTTGTCGAAGTTGGTGGCGGCAATGAACAGCAGGCCGCCGGCGGTGACGACCGGGCCGCCGTAATTGTCGCTGCCGGTGTCTGTCATGCCCTTGGCCACGAGCTCGGGATACTCGCCGAGCGGCTTCTGCCACTTCATGGTGCCGGCGTTGAGGTCGATGGCGCTCAGCGTGCCCCACGGCGGCGTGATGGGCGGGTAGCCGTCCGGATCGCGCCACAGCACTTCGCCGTCGTTGCGGTACTTCAGGCGGGTGGGATCGTTGGCCACGGCCGGATCGCTCGCCTGGTCCTTGCCCGTGACGAGAAACTCGACGACGTCGCCGATGTTGCGGGCGCCCATGTCGGGATAGCCGGGCATGCGGCCGGTGCCGGTGCGGATGATGTTGGCAATCTCGTCGCGCGACAGCCGCTTGCCGACGTCGACGAGCGACGGCGCCTGCGGACCGCCGGTGCGGTCGGAGCGATGGCACGACGCGCACTTGCTGCCGTAGAGCGCGGTGTCGGTGTTGGGGATCAGCCGCATGATCCACGGCATTTCGTTGGCGTTGACGTAGAGGAGGCCGGTGTCGGGGTCGAACGCGCCCCCGCCCCACTCGGCGCCGCCATCCACGCCAGGGAAGACGATCAGGCCGTTGGTGGGCGGCGTGAACAGCGGACCGCTGGTAAGCTCCCGGAACTGCTTCAGCACGGCCGCGTGCGCCTCGGGCGTGCGCGTGGTGACCATGGCTTCGGTCATCTGCTGCCGCGTGAAGGGTGGCGGCGCCAGCGGATGCTTCTGGCGCGCGGCCGCCTGTTCGCCGTCAATGGTGGACTCGGGCGCGCGGCGCTCTTCCACCGGGAACAGCGGGGTGCCGGTCTTGCGGTCGAGCACGAAGACGTAACCGTGCTTGGTGAGCTGGGCCACCGCCTGCACGGGCTTGCCGTTGCGCATCACCGTGACCAGGTTGGGCGCCGTCGGCAGGTCCCAGTCCCACAAGTCGTGCCTGATGACCTGGTAGTGCCACGCGCGCTTGCCGGTGCGCGCGTCGAGCGCCAGCACCGAGTCGGCAAACAGGTTGTCGCCGTGCCGGTTGACGCCGTACCAGTCGAACGAGGCGGAACCCGTGGCGGCAAACACCATGGCGTTGCCCTGGTCCACGGTCACGCCGGCCCAGGCGTTGGCGCCGCCGGAGATGGTCGGCCCCCTGGGCCACGTGTCGGCGCCAAACTCGCCCGGCTGCGGGATGGTGTGAAAGATCCAGCGCAGCTTGCCGGTGCGCACGTCGAAGGCGCGGATGTGGCCGGGGGTGCCGGGCACGGTTTCGGGCACGCTGCTGCCGAAGATGATCAGGTCTTCGAAGATCGATCCGGGCGTGCTCGCGCTCACACTCGCCCGTTCCACGGGCAGGCCGAGGCCTTCGCGCAGGTCGATGCGCCCGCCGGTGCCGAAGGTGGGGATGGGCTTGCCGGTGGCGCGGTCGAGCGCGTAGAGGTAGTTGCGATAGGTCGCAAACACGCGATCCTGGTGCACGGTGACGCCGCGGTGACGGAAGCGGGCGCGCGGCGCGTCGGCCGGCGCCAGGCTGAAGGTCCAGCGCTCCTGGCCGGTCGCGGCATCGACGGCCGCCACCTTCATGCTCGGCGTTGTGACGTACAGCGTGCCGTCCACGACCACCGGATGGCTTTGCATCTCGGAGTTGGGAAACGCGTCTTTCGAGTCGTAGGTCCACGCCACCTGCAACTGCGTGACGTTGGTTTTGTTGATTTGCGCGAGGGGCGAGTAGCGGATGTTGTCGGCGCCGCCGTGCATGGGCCAGCCCCGGTCTGGCGCCTGCGCGGTGACGAACACGGCAAGCCCGAGGGCGCACGCCAGTCCAACAAACGCTGCACGAAATCGCCGTTGCATGCGGAATCTTACCGCGGGCGCGGGTTGAATCAGGCCCGGTTTGCTCGATGCTGTTACCGCCACTGCGGCCCGGCCATCCAACCCACCACCATGCCCTCACCAGCCCCCGTCAACTCGGTCCTCCACACCATCGGCCGCACCCCTTGGTGCGGCTCCGGCGCCTGGTCGAACCCGGCATGGCCGGCGTGGTCGTGAAACTCGAGTATTGCAACCCCACCGGGTCCTACAGGGACCGCATGGCTGTGGCGATGATCGAAGGCGCGGAAAAGCGCGGCGCCCTGCGCCAGGGGATGCAGGTGATCGAGTACACCGGCGGCAGCACGGGCGCGCGGCGAAAGAAGAGTGGTTGTTCGCCGGCACGTCCACCGGCATGAACCTCGTCGCCGCGCTGGCGCTGGCCAGGGAACTAGGCCCGGGCAAGGCGGTGGCGAGGTCGCGTGCGACACGCCTCAAGTACCTGGCCGGGGACTTGTACAAGTAGCGTCCGACTTTAGCCGGACTTGCACATGTAGCGTCCGGCTTTAGCCGGACCTGTCGGGGTCTATCCGCCTAAAGGCGGATGCTACCTACATCTCACTGCCAGCTTCCGTACATCGGGTTCGGCACCAGGAAGTAACGCACGCCAAAGTCGGCAAAGGCGGGGGCGCCCTGCTCCTTCGTCTTCTGCGACAACTGCGGGAAGTCCAGGATGTTGTCGCCGACCACGGCGACGATTTCCAACTTCGAGCCGCCGGCGGGCGTGCGGCCCTCGGCCACGTCGGCGAAGCGCGGGTTCTTGTCGGACGGCGTGCCCGTGACCCGGCACTGGATGGTGTCGTGCGCCAGCTTGAACTTGTCGAACACCGCTTTCGTGTCGTCGCACTCGGTGTCGAGGCGGTTGGTCACGATTGCGATCTTGCCGCCGAGGGCGCGGACGCGGGCGAGGAAGGCCGCCGAACCCGGCAGGGGCGTGGCCTCGCGGCGCTTGACCCAGGCGTTCCACGTCTCCGGCGTGAAGCCCAATCCCAGCTTGGCGCGTTCGAGCTGATACAGCGAGTTGTCCAGCACGGTCTCGTCGGCATCCAGGATGACTGCCCAACTGCCGGCCGGCATCTTCGCCACCGCCTGCTCCACCCTCGTCGTCGCCAGGCGATACACCTGGTAAAGGGCGGCGTGATATTCGGCCGAATTACGCACCCAACGAATGGCTTCAGGTGCCAAGGGCGCTGCAGTGCTGGAGTGCTGGGGTGCTGAAGCGACAGGTGCTTGTCTGGACGCGCACGAGACCGACGCCAGCAGGAGCAGGACCGCAAGAGTTCGACGCATGGGGAAATGATAACCGGTCATCAGAAGCCCGCCGGCCGTTCCTGCGCCACGTTGGCCGCGCGCTCGAGCGCCAGGCCGGCGCGCACGATGGTCCCTTCGTCGAAGAGCCGGCCGATCAAGGTGACGCCATGCGGCACCCGGCGTGGCGGGTCGAACTTCGGCAGCGGGTTGGCCGGATCGGGCGCCCAGTCGCTGCGGGCCTCGCCGACCTCGACAAAGCCGGTGCGCACGGTGAGCGACGGCTGGCCCGTGAAGTTGGTCACCGTGAGGGCTTCGTCCCGGAGCGATGGGACCAGCAGCAGGTCGACCTTTTCGAACATCGCCGCCAGCTCGCGCGCGAACCGGCGCCGCAGCCGGTCGCCCTGGACGTAATCCACCGCCGAGAAGAAGCGGGCCATGCGGAAGAGATTGGGCCACGCGTCGGGCACCTGCACCTTGAGCTGGTCGTCGGCTCCGCTCAGCGTCAGGTCCTCGAAGGCCGCGGCGGCCTCGCTGAACAGCACCGGCATCAACGACGACTGCGGCAGGTCGGGCCACGTGAGGTCGACGCGCTGCAATCCCTGGGCGACCAGCGCATCCACGGCGGCGCGGTCAACCGGCGTCGCGGTCTCCAACCAGGCGGGAAACACGCCGACGCGCAGGCCGCGCACGGGCGCGGTGGCGTCGTAGTCGAGATGGCTCGGCAGGCTCGACGCATCGCCGGCGTCCGGCCCCGTGACGGCCTGCAGCACGAGCATGGCGTCCTCGACACCGCGGGTCATCGGGCCCAGCTTGTCGAGCGACCAGCACAGGGCCATGGCGCCGGTGCGCGGCACGCGGCCAAAGGTGGGGCGCAGGCCGGTGACGCCGCAACGCATGCTCGGCGCGACAATGCTGCCGCCGGTTTCGCTGCCAATGGCAAACCCGACCAGCGCGGCGGCCACCGCCGCACCCGGGCCGGCGCTTGATCCCGACGCGCCTTCCTCCAGCAGCCACGGGTTCATGGTCTGGCCGCCAAACCAGATGTCGTTGAGCGCGAGCGCGCCCAGCGACAGCTTGGCCACGAGCACAGCGCCGGCAGCCTGCAGCCGCTTCACCACCACCGAGTCTTCGGCCGGCACGCGATTGCGAAACGGTTCGGCGCCGTAGGTCGTGGCGATGCCGGCCGTGTCGAGCAGGTCCTTCACGCCGAACGGAATGCCGTGCAGGGCTCCGCGATACTTGCCGCCTGCGATCTCGGCGTCGGCGGCCCGGGCCTGGGCGAGCGCCCGATCCCGCGTGACGGTGATGACGCTGCGCAGCCGCGCGTCGTGCTGCGCGATGCGATCGAGATAGATCTGCGTGAGGCGCGCCGACGTCAACTGCTTGCGCTCGATCCACCGCGACAGCCGCGACACCGGGGCAAACGCAATGTCGGCCTCGGCCGACGGCAGCGGACCCGGATCAGCCGCGGACCGCACGAACTGGTCGCGCGCCGGCGGTACCAACCCCACCGCCTTGGCGGGATCCCACAGCATGCCGGGCACGAGGTCGTCGGTCATCGCCACCTTGCGCGGACCCGTGCGGCGCTCGAGCGTTGCCGACAGGGTGCGGCGCCAGGCGCCCGCCATGGTCGCCCGCTCGGCGTCCGTGTAGGACACCTGCATCAGCTTCTCAGCCTCGGCGAACGTCGCGGCCGACACTTCGGGGCCGGTGCCGGTCGAGGTGCCAAACGCCACCGGCGCTCCGGGCGTGGAGGCCTGGGTCGCCGCCGTGGTTGCGCCCGGCGGTTCGGGCACGGCGCGACACGCGGCGGCGAGGGAGGCCACGCCGAGTGGCGCCGTGATCAGGAACTGCCGTCGCGTATTCATCTGGAGCTCTCCAACTCAGCCGGTGATGGGTTCGGGGAACCCGAAGATCAGGTAAACGTAGCTCTCGATTGCGCGCCGGCCCACGCGCGCGGGCCGGAACCGCCACTTGCGCGCCGCCTCGATCGCCGCGCTGTCGAAGGGCGGCGACGACCCGATCACCTTCACGTCGCCAACCTTGCCGGTGGCGTCGACCTGGGCTTCGATCAGCACCACGCCGGCGGACTGCGCCTGCACCGGAAACGGCGGCTCAGCGGTGGCGGTGGGAAACGCCACGTCGGCCGAGGCCAAGGCCACATTCTTGGGGCGCTCGCCCAGGGTGGGTGTCTTCAACGTGGGCGCGCGGTACAAGGCCGCCACCAGCACCTTCGACGGCACCGGTCCGCGCCCGGCCGGCTTGCCGTCGGGGCCGATCGTGTCGTCTTCGGCCGGCGTAAACTGCCAGCCGCCAACCGCACCGGCCACGAGCGCGGTGAAGGGAGGCGTGGTCCGGAGCGGCGTGACCGTAGTCACGCCGCCCGACGGGCTGATCACCAGTTCGAAGATCGCCTGCCCGGTGAGTGCAACCGCGAACAGACACGCGGCAAGCAGCGCGGACTTGATCATGGAGACACCCCTCTCCTTCGGCTTCTTCTACTTCTCCTACTTCGCGGCCATGGCGACCTGGAGGCCAATGGCCGCCACCGTCTTCTCCCACGCGATGGTAAGGGTGGCCGCGCGTTCGGTGACGTCGGCGAAGCCAATGGTGAGCTGTTCGACCGACTGGTCGGCGGCCCGCACGGTCATAGGCGCGCGCAGCACGTCGAACTTCGGATCGTAGTTGGTGGCGCCCGACAGCCGCACCTTGTCGTTCGGGTCGAACTTCTCCTGCACAGGCTGATTGCTGAGCACCAGCGTCCACTTGCCCGGCTTCAGGTCCACGAACACGTTGTAGACGCCCGGCGGGATGGTCTTGCCGCCAATCTGCAGCGGCACCTGCGTCGTCAGCCGCGTGGTGTCGTTGGCGCCCGCGCGCCACACCGGCGCACCGGCGTTCACCGTCTTGCCGTAGTCGGCGCCGGCGCCGAAGATCTCCTTGCGGCCGCGCAACAGCGGACGGCCGTAGTCGACGACAATCCACTTGCCGTCGCGATAGGCCTGGCCGCCCTCGGCCGTCTTCTCCCACCGGCCGGCCACCTGGATGGCCGACTGCCCGGCGGGCGACGGCACCAGCTTCACCTCGGGAACGGACTGGGCCAACCCTGACGCGCCGAGCACGCCACACATCACGACTGCAACCGAAAGCACGAACCGAACACGCATGAACTTCTCCTTGGTAAGCGAACTCACCATTATGGTCCGGCCGCCGGCGGCTACTTCACCAGCGATTGATAGACCAGGGGCTGGAACGCGCCGGCCACGGTCGAGCCGGGGTAGCGCTGCACCATCATGATCGCCACGAGCCGCTCCTTGGGATCCACCCAGAACACGGTGCCGTAGATGCCGCTCCACCCGTAGACGCCGTTCGAACCGAGCGTTTGCGTCGCGGCCACGTCGGTGACGACGCGGAAGCCGAGGCCGAACTGGGCGCCGGCGCCCACGAGTCCGGAGCCCGGCAGGTCGGCGGTATGGCTCGCGGTCATCAACTCCACGGTCTTCGGGCTGAGCAGCCGCGCGCCGTCGAGCACGCCGCCGTTGAGCAGCATCTGCGCAAAGCGCGCGTAATCCCGCGCGGTCGAGACCAGGCCGGCGCCGCCCGAAAAGTAGGTCTTCCCTTCCTTGTAGGACGCGTTCGGCGACATCACCGTGCTGCCGAACGATTCGGGATCGGTCATGGGCCTGATGCCGCCGGCGCCATCGGGCGCATACACCGTCGCCATGCGCGCCCACTTCGCCTCGGGCACCACGAAGTCGGTATCGCCCATGCGCAGCGGCTTGAAGATGCGCTCGCGCAGGAACACCTGGAATGGCATGCCCGACGCCACTTCGACGACGCGGCCCAGCACGTCGGTGGAGAGGCTGTAGTTCCACGCCGCGCCCGGCTGCGCGATCAGCGGTTCGGCGGCCAGCTTGTCGATGGCCTCGGCCAGGGTCATGGTGGTCGCGATCAGGCCGTCGGTGACGCCGTTCTTGCGGTAGCCGCCGCCCACCGGCCCGCCGTTGATGAATCCGTAGGTGAGGCCCGAGCGATGCGAGAGCAGGTCCCGCAGGTTGATGCCGCGGCGCGCCGGCACCGGCTCGGGGGCGGCGCCCTCCAGCACGCGCGAACTCTTGAAGGCGGGAATGAACTTCGACACCGGATCGGTGAGCAGGAGCTTGCCCTCCTCGTACAGCATCATCACCGCGACGCTGGTGATCGGCTTGGTCATGGAGGCGATGCGAAACAGCGTGTCGGTCCGCATGGGCGTCCTGGCCGCCACGTCCTGGAAGCCCGAGGCGTGCACGTCCACGACCTTGCCGTCGCGGGCGATCAACGTGACGATGCCGCCGGCTTCCTTGCGGTCGACGAAGCCCTGCATGCCGGCGTGCAGCCGGGTGAGCCGCTCGGCGGAAACGCCGACGGATGCGGGTGCCGAGACCGCGGCCGGCGCGGCCGGCGGCGCCGGTTGTTGCGCGGAGACGACCAGGCCCGCGAGGGCGAAGACGACGAGGGTACGGTAGACGGGCATGAGCGCGGACATCGGGCCTCCTCTGAAGGACGGCACATCATAGCCCGGCGCGGCCGACGGTCTTGCGGGCTACCAGACCTTGCCGGCCGGCTCCTTGACCAACGGCTGGCCGGCCTTGCACGCGAACGCCTGTGCGAACTGGTCAGGCGCATGGCGATCGTGTCCTCTGGCTACAGGATACCTGTTCGGTCGCGCTGAAGAGTGGTGCGCCGGTCGTATACTGGGCCCATGAGCGCCCTCGCCAACTATCTTCGCGAGCGGACGGCCGACGACGTCCGGCGAATGGAGCCCGCGGCTCGACTTGAACTGGCCCTGCGCCTCGGAGACGACGACCTGGCCCTCTACTGCGAGGCCGCGGGAATCGATCGCGACGAAGGCCGCAACCGCGTGATGCGGCAGCGACAGACGGGGCGGCGTCCCAGCGCGTCGGCAGAGCGATGACCCTGGCGGCCCGCGTGACGGCGCTTCTCGACGCGGCGCGGGTGGCCCACGCGGTGATCGGGGCGGCCGCCCTGGCCGCGGCCGGCGTGGTTCGTTCCAGTGTCGATCTCGATCTGCTCACGCTGGACAATCGGGTGCTCGACAGCGGCTTGTGGTCCGAGTTGTCGGCGGCGGGCATTGCCGTTGAAGTGCGCCGGGGCGACATGGCGGATCCACTCGCCGGAGTGGTGAGAGTGACGGCCGGCGGCGAACGGCCGGTGGATCTGATTGTCGGCCGCTATGCCTGGCAAGAGCGCGCGGTGACACGCGCTCGAACGCTACCCGGTGGGCAGCGAGTCGTGCAGCCACGGGACCTCGTACTGCTCAAGTTGTACGCCGGGGGCACGCAGGACTTGTGGGACATCCGCCAGTTGCTGGCGCTGCCAACCGGCGCGGCGCTGATCGCCGAGGTGGAAGAAGACTTGCCGGCGCTGCCGGCGTCCGCGGCGGCACTCTGGCACTCGGCTCACTGAAACGGCAAGTAGCGGGCGCCCAACCGTCCGCCCAGGCCGCCGCTTCGTCGGCCGCCGGCTCACTTCGCCTTCTGGGCCAGGCCGAGCCCCTTGCCATCGGCCGCCGTGACCCACTCGAGCAGGTCGTCAGCCCTCGTGCCGGAGCGCCCGTCCCCCGGCCGGCAGCCGCCGACACGACGACGTGGTTCGATTTGGCAGGTGGCGCCTGGACCGCGGTGGGTGAGCCCGGCGCCTGTCGCCGGCGCTGCGGGCCTTGCGCCGCGCGGCAGCGCCACAAGGCGGATCTGACACGGCGCGCAGGCACGCGGGACGCAGGGTGTAGAATCCGGCGATCAATTTCCCGGGAGGCAGTCGTGATGGCCCGTAGACCGATTCTCACTTCGGCAATCGCAATTGTCGGATTCGCGGCCACTCTCGCCGCCGCCGATACGCCATGGCGGTGGGCCGGCAGCCACAGCGACACGGCCGTCGAGCTGCTCATCCTGGGCGACATCCAGGTGCATTCCCGGCGTGCCGACCCGACGACGGCGTTCAACCGCATGCGCGAAACGTTAAGGGCCGCGGACCTGGTCTACGCGAATCTCGAAGGGCTGCTGGTCAAGTCGGCGGGCACGACCATTGATATTCCGGACAAGCCCGAGTGGACGCATCCGGGTCCCGACGGTGTGAAGGCGCTCAAGGCCGCCAACATCGCCGTCGTGGGCATCGCCAACAACGTCGCCTCCGGACGGGCGAACATCCTGAACAGTCTGGCCGTGCTCGACGCCAACGGCATCCTGCATACCGGGGCCGGCAAGAACATCGACGAGGCCCACAGGCCCGCGCTCCTTGTCCGCAAGGGCGTGCGCATCGGCTTCCTGCAGTACACCGCGCGGTGGTACCAGGACAAGGACATGATCGCGACCGCCACCGAGGCAGGCGTGGCCAGGATCAAGTCGCTCGATGGCATCACCATCGAGCCGGGCGACCTCGAACGGCTGCGCAGTGACGTGAAGAAACTGCGTTCCCAGGTCGACGTCGTGGTGGTGTCGCATCACAACCGCGACGGCTCGACACCGGTGCAGTTCGGCGCCGTCAAGGGCACCAGTGCCGGCCGCGACCGCACGAAGACCGAGGAGTATCAGCGGCAGTTCGCGCACGTGGCGCTCGACGCCGGCGCCGACCTGGTGTTCGGCCATGGCACGCACACCGTCCAGGGCGTCGAGATGTACGCGGGCAAGCCGATCCTCTACGCCATCGGCCATTCCAACTTCGATCAGCCGGGCTACGAGAAGTCGGTCGACGGCCTGGTCGCCCGCGTCGTGATCGAGGACAAGCGCATCGTCCGCGTGTCGTTCGTGCCGGTATCGCGCGACGCCAGCAACGACGTCTTCATGCTCAATCCCGGGGAAGGCGAGGGCGCGAAACTCGTACAGGCGGTCAAGGATCGGTCGCCCGCTCCGCCCGCGCTCACGCTCGACGGACACGAGATCGTCTTGATGGATAAGGCGCCGCGCACGTCACGCCGCCAGTAGTCACGTCCGGCCGGGGTCGGTAGTAGGATCGGTGGCATGACGCGCCGCCGATTTGTCTCCATTCTGCTTTTCATCACCCTCGCCGTCATTGGCGTCCGCGGGCAGTCACAGCCCGCCCTCCAGAGCAGCGACCTCGCCGGCCTTCGCCTCCGCGGCATTGGCCCGGCCACCATGTCGGGACGCTTCGTCGACATGGACGTGGTCGAATCCAATCCCTTCACCATGTACGTCGCCTCGGCGACGGGCGGCATCTACCGCACCACCGACAACGGCATCACGTGGGCGCCGGTGTTCGAGCGCGAGGCGGTGCACTCGATCGGCGACGTGGCCATCTACCAGCCCGATCCCAACATCATCTGGGTCGGCACGGGCGAGCGCGCCAACCGGCAGAGCGTGAGCTGGGGCGACGGCATCTACAAGTCCACCGACGGCGCCAAGACCTGGACCAATGTCGGCCTCAAGACTTCCATGCACATCGGCCGCATCGTCACGCACCCCTCGAACCCGGCGATCGTCTACGTGGCCGCCCAGGGATCGGTGTGGGGACCTGGCGGCGAGCGCGGGCTGTATCGCACGATGGACGGCGGCAAGACCTGGCAGCGGACGCTGCACGTGGACGACGACACCGGCGTGACGGACGTGGCGATGGACTCGCTCGATCCGAACGTCCTGTATGCCGCGTCGTATCAGCGGCGCCGCAGCGCCTTCGGCTTCAACGGCGGCGGCCCGGGCAGCGCGCTGTGGAAGAGCACGGATGCCGGCGCGACGTGGACCAAGCTGACCGGCAACGGGTTGCCCGAGGGCGAGTACGGCCGCATTGGCATTTCGGTGTACCGCAAGGACCCGCGCATCGTGATCGTCAGCATCGAGCAGGGCTTCCGCTACAACGCGTCGACGGCCTATACCGAACGCCGCGGCGGCCTGTATCGCAGCAACGACGCCGGCAAGACCTGGCGCTTCATGTCGAACTGGAACCCGCGGCCGATGTATGCGAGCCAGCCGACCATCGATCCGCAAGATGATCGCCGCGTCTACATGCTGAACTCCTACTCGTTCTCGGACAACGGCGGCGAGTCGTTCACCTCGCCAAACCACACCACGCACGGCGACGACCGCTTCGTCTGGATCAACCCGAAAGACTCGCGCCACGTGATCAAGCTCGATGACGGCGGCATCGGCATCTCGTTCGATCGCGGCCTGAAGTTCCTGTATGTCCAGAACCTGCCGGTGTCGCAGTACTACCGGGTCGCGGTCGACAACGAGCGGCCCTACAACATCTACGGCGGCTTGCAGGACAACGGCTGCTGGAAGGGGCCGAGCGCGAGCTGGACGACCAACGGCATCCTCAACGAACACTGGTCGCGGCTGTGCGGCGGCGACGGGTTCTTCTCGGTGCCCGATCCGTCGAACCCGCGCATCGTGTTCTCGGCCAGCCAGTTCCTGGGCCTGGGCCGCAACGACACGCGCACGTGGCAGAGCCAGGACATCCGTCCCGGCGATCCGCAGGGCGCGATTGGCGATCGCCGCAACTGGAACACGTGGGGCAGGGGCGTGCCGCAGCAGGTGCTCGGCAACGAGTGGCACTACGCGAACTGGGATGCGCCGGTCGTGCTGTCGCCGTTCGATTCGGCCACCATCTATGCCGGCGGCAAGCACCTGTTCCGCTCGCGCGATCGCGGCAACAGCTGGGAGGATCTTGGCGACATGACCACCGGCGTCGATCGCAGCAAGCTGCCGCTGATGGGCCGCCTGCCCGACGAGAACACGCTGTCGGTGGACGATGGCGTGCCGTTCTATCCGGGCCTGGTGGCGATTGCGCCGTCGCCGCTGACCAGGGGCCTGCTCTACGTGGGCACCGACGATGGGCGGCTGCGGATGTCGCAGGACGACGGCAAGACGTGGACCGACCTGCAGGACCGCCTGCCGGGGCTGCCGAAATCGTCGTGGTTCGGCGGCATCGAGGCGTCGCGGCACAACGCAAACACCGTCTACGTGGCCGTCGACAACCACCGCAGCAACGACCTGAACAACTACATCTACAAGTCGGTGGACGGCGGCAAGACGTTCACGGCGATTGCCGGCGACATGCCCGCCGGCCGCGTGGTGCGCACCGTGCGCGAGGACGTGAAGAACCCGAACCTGTTGTTCGCGGGCACGGAGATTGGCCTGTTCTTCTCGCCCAACGGCGGCACCAATTGGATCGAGCTGAAGAACAACCTGCCGACCCTGCCGCACAACGACCTCGTGATTCATCCGCGCGACAACGACCTGGTGCTGGCCACGCATGGCCGCGGCATCTGGATCCTCGACAAGATCAATGCGCTGCAGGAGCTGACGCCGCAGGTGATCGCATCACCGGCGCACTTGTTCACCGTGGCGCCGGCGTATCAGATCCGCCAGACCAACCTGAAGGCGCACACCGGCGACATGTGGTTCCGCGGCGAGAATCCCGCCAACGGCGCCCTGGTCGATTACTGGCTGGCGGCCGCGGGCACCGCGCCCACCATCACGGTCCATTCCGCGGGCGGCCAGTTGATCAACACGCTGCGGGCGACCTCGACCAAGGGCGTGAACCGCGTGGTGTGGAACCTGCGCGAGAGCGACCTGCCGCTGCGCGGCGGATTCGGCGGCGATGACGATGCGCCGCAGGCGGGCGGCATGCCGGGGCCGCTGGTGGCGCCGGGCGTGTATGTGATTCGCATGGCCGCCGGCGGCCGCACGCTGGAGCAGAAGGTCGAGGTGCGCGAAGACCCGCGCATCGACGTGACGCCGGCCGAGCGCAAGCTGTGGACCGACGCGCAGGCGCAGGTGACGGCGCTGGCGCGGATGTATGGGCCGGTGAACGATCGCATCCAGAAGCTGCCGAACACGGCGGACTCCACGGAGCTGAAGCGCCAGTCGCGCGAGTTGACGTCGCGCATCTCGGGGCTGTTTGGCTCGATCAGCCGCTGGGCGGGCGCGCCGACCAAGGACCAGATGTCGCGGCTGGCGTACTACCAGACGATGGCGAAGGAGCTGGTGGCCAAGGCGCCGTAACGGTATCAGGCACCATTCCAAGGACGTACGCAGTTCTTGGAATGGTGTCTGACACCGTACATACTAGCGGCATGACTCGCCGCATCGTTGCCTTCGCTTGCCTCATCGTCGCCCTCGCCACGCTTTCTGGCGACGCGCAATCAATCTCCTATCCCGACCCCACCCAGCGCGTGCTCACCCACCGCGAGCAGAACACCCTGGTCACGCCGTGGATCAAAAAGCGGTTCGACACGCTGCTGGCCGGCCTGATGACCCGCGAGGGCATCGACATGTGGATCATCCCCACGCGCGAGTACAACGAAGACCCGGTGTTCGCGTCGATGTCGCCGCTCACTTACTATGCGTCGCGGCGCCGCACCATCCTGGTGTTCTACAACCCCGGCGGCGGCAAGCCGGCCGAGCGGTATTCGATCGGCCGCTTCGACTACGACGGCATCTACCCGATGGTACCCTCGACCAACGACGGGCAGCATGATGCCCTGCGCAAGCTGGTCGACGAGAAGAACCCGAAGGTGATCGGCATCAACGAGTCGGACGCGTGGAACCACGCCGATGGCATCACCGCCAACGAGAAGCGCCGGCTGGTGGAGGCACTGGGCCCCGCGCACGCGGCCAAGCTCAAGTCGGCGGAGATGCTTGCCGTCGGCTGGCTGGAAGTGAAGCTGCCCGAGGAGCTCGAGGCGTATCGCCACGTGATGACAGTCGCGCACATGGTGATTCGCGAGGCCTTCTCGAACAAGGTCATCACCCCGGGCAAGACCACGAACGAAGACGTGGTGTGGTGGATGCGCCAGCGCGTGGTCGAGCTGGGCCTCGGCAAGTGGTTCCAGCCGTCGGTGACGATCTTCCGCCAGGGCGAGAAGACCAACCCGCGCGGCGTGATCCTGCCCGGCGACATGCTCCACACCGACTTCGGCATCGTCTACCTGGGCTTCTCCACCGACACCCAGCACAACGCGTACGTGCTGAAACCGGGCGAGACCGACGCGCCGGCCGGGCTCAAGGCCGGCCTGAAGGCCGCCAATCGTCTGCAGGACCTGACCATGCAGTACGCGCGCCTCGAGCGCACCGGCAACCAGGCGCTCGCCGATGCGCTGGCACAGGCGAAGCAGGAAGGCCTCGTCCCCTCGATCTACTGCCACCCGGTCGGCTATCACGGTCACGCCGCGGGCCCGCCCATCGGCATGACCGATTACCAGCAGGGCGTGCCGGTGCGCGGCGACTACGTGTTCCGCCCGAACACCTGGCACTCGATCGAGCTGAACGTGACCCACAACGTGCCGGAGTGGGGCAACCAGCCCGTGCGCTTCGCGCTCGAAGAGGACGCGGCGATCCTGCCCGGCGGCAAGTGGGACTGGATCGACGGGCGGCAGGAAAGTTTCTACTTGATCAAGCCCTGAGGATTTTGGGATCTGGTGAATTCGTGATGTGGTGATCGAACGGTTGATCCGGTGAGTCGGTGACGTGGTGAAGTATTTGATGATCGGTTTTCTGGCAACCGCCTCGTGCGCATCGTCAACCGTCGCCCAGCGGCGGCCGGCGCCCGTGCAGGGCGTCCGCGTGGTCGCCGCGTTTCCGCACGATCCGGCGGCGTTCACGCAAGGCCTGGTGTTTGCCGACGGCGCCTTTTACGAAAGCACGGGCCTGAACGGCGAATCGTCGTTGCGGCGGGTCGAGGTCGCCACCGGCAAGGTGCTGCAGGCGATCAAGATCCCCGAGGAGTACTTTGCCGAAGGCCTGGCGCTCGTCGGCGATGAGCTGCTGCAACTCACGTGGCAGCATCACCGCGGCTTCGTGTACGACCGCAAGACGTTTGCGCAGAAGCGGACATTTGCCTACAAGGGCGAGGGCTGGGGCCTGGCCTACGACGCCGCCGGCGGGCTCGTGATGAGCGACGGCTCCGACACGCTCACGTTCCTCGACGCGAAGACCCAGGCCGTGACCCGGACCCTCCGCGTGCAGGATGCCGGACGCGCGGTGTCGAACCTGAACGAGCTGGAATGGATCGACGGCGAGATCTGGGCCAACGTCTGGACGACCGATCGCCTGGTGCGCATTTCGCCGGTGACGGGCGACGTCAAGGCCTGGGTCGACTTGTCGGCCGTGTGGCCGCGCGCCGAGCGCCGGCCACCCGCCGACGTGCTGAACGGCATTGCCTACGACCAGGCCGCACGCCGGATCTTCGTGACCGGCAAGAAGTGGCCGCGCATCTATCAGATTTCCGTGCCCTAAAAAGAAGAGCCCGCCCTTCCCGGGCGGGCTCTCGAAGCATCGAAACCGGAGCCGGCGGTTACTTGCCCTGGCTCTTCGGCACGAAGACGGTGCAGGTCTTCGTGCTGGCGTTGCCGGCCGCATCGCGCGCCTCCACCGTGATGGTGTAGGTGCGGCCGTTGCCCTTGCCGGCGCGCTCGGCGCGAAGGTTGAGCGTCAGATCGCCGGTGACCTGGATATCGCCGGCGGTATCGCCATCGCCGAGCCCGTTGTCCGGTTCGCTGCTCGTGACGCTGACGATCTTCAGCGAGGTGACGCCGACCAGATCACTGGCCGCCGCGCCGACGGTGACGGCCACCATCCTGTGATTGGGCGGCCAGAGGGCCGGGGCGTTGGTCGAGACGCTGGTGATGACCGGCGCCGTGGTGTCCTTGATCCGATTGGTGACCGGCGTGGCGGCGATGGTGATGTAGTTGGCGCCGGAGAAGCTCCAAGTGTCTGAGTAGACGCCGACACTGATGTGGGTCGTGTTGTGGGTGACGGTGCCGACGACGGCACCAGTCTCGCCGTTCACACCGGTGATCGCGAAGGTCGCCGTGTGCGGCTGGCCATCGTATTCCACGTCGTAAGGCGTGGCCACGATCGTCGCAGACGCAGGGGCGATAGTGATCGATACCGTCGCCCCACTGCCCGTGTAATTGGCGTCGCCGGCGTATGTCGCTGTCGCCGCGCAGCTGCTGCCGGCGTTCGTGCAGTCGCCCGTATACGCGATGGTCGGCGTTCCGCCATTGTCCGTGGAGGCCGTCGCGGCGAAGGCCGACCCGTTGTAGACAAATGGCCCGGCGCCAAACGTCACCGTCGTCGTAGTCGGTGCCTTGGTGATCGTGATCGACGCCGTCGCCGAGCTGCTCTCGTAATTGGCGTCCCCAGCATAGGTTGCCGTCGCCGTGCATGAGCCGCCAGCGTTCGTGCAATCCCCGCTGTAGGTAATCGTGGCCTGGCCGCTCGGGCTTACGGAAGCCGTGGCTTGGAAGGGCTGCCCGGTGTACACAAAGGGTCCAACACCGAAGCTCACTGTGGTCGTGCTGGCTTGTTTCGCGGACGGCAGGTTGTTAACGTCCCCTCCGTTATCAATAAATGACTGCCGCGTCTCGAGCCGGAATTTCCCACCGGCTGACCCGCCGCCATCAAAAATGATGAAACTCAGTGTGTGCGGGCCCGGCCCCGCGAGAGTGACTGGATATCTCCCCGTGCCGTTGACGTTCCATCCGGTGTCCTGAACGCCGATAAGCCGGTCATCCAGGTAGATCCACGAGCAGTTGTCGGCAAGAAACTGCACGACAAAGTCGCCTTCGCCCGTGACCTGAGTGCTGTACTTTGTCCAGTTGTGCCCCGACGGCCCAACTGAATTCAAATTGGCCCATGCGTTGATCCAATTTGCGTCGAAGTCGTAAGGCTTGTCGTCTTCCCAAGGATGGGATCCCAAAGGGAACACGAACGCGTCGTGAGGGTTCACCCAGTTGGCGTCCGGCCCAACGAGAGGCGCCGCCGAGCATATTGACGTCGTCCAATTCGCGTAGGCCGCATTTGGAGTGATCGGATCCCAAGTCGTCACCTTCGTCTTGCCGCTGGCGAAAACGGTCGGCCGGGGCAGGGCCAACGTCCAGGCATGACTATTCCAATTAGCGTCCAGACCGGTGCCGGCCAGCGTATTGCCCTTCAGGAGCAACGTGTTGTAGTAGGGGGCAAAGCTCGGCGAAAAAGTTCTCGGGACTCCGTTTTCCCATATCGTCCCTTGGCTAGTCGAAAAGCCCACCACGACGCCGTCATCGGTGATCGCGGACGCCGAGTTCCAATCGGAACCAGGCACCCGCTGGAGTGCCACCATCGGACCGCTGCCCTGATAGGTGAATGCATCGTAGACAAACGCCGTGCTGACAAGCGTGCTGTATCCGACGATCACCCCGTTGTTGTTGATCCCGTTTGCCTCGCTCCAAGTTCGGCCGAGGTTTCCCAAATTCACAATGTTGGCTGCGTTGGGCGGCGTGGAAGTGTCCCATTTGAACGCATACCTCGCCGAGACCCAGTCGCCGCTGCCTGTGGAATCATATGGAGCCATCGCATAATAGCCCACCGCAATTCCACTATCGTTGATGGCCTTGATGACAATCTCGCCCGGGCGGGAATCGGGAGATGTCAGCACGGTCATCGTGGTTGAATTGCCCGCGACAAAGAAGGCCTGCGCCCCACTGTTGCCGACGATGTCGCCACGGGAATTGATGCCGGTGATGACAGGAAAGTAGCCCGCGGGCGGAAATCCGAGATAGGTAAAGCCGCCAGTTGGCGTCCACCGGAAGATCTGGCCGTCGACAGAGGCGCCCGCAACGACTCCGCTTTCACTGATCACGAGAGGGGTCTGATTGTAATTCTGAAAAATTGGACCCAATGAAATGAGGCCCGTCGCTTGCGACCAGTAAAATCCGGTCGTCGAGCTATAGTCCGAAGGATAGGATCCGCCGACAACTTCGCCCCTTGAATTGACGCCGGTCGCTCCATTAAGGGGGCTCCCAGAAATCAGCGCGCCAATGTCAACCATTGTTTGCGTGGATACCGACCAGACGAAAGCGTGCCTATCCCCGGAGCTCGTCGTGGAATGGCCCACGACATAGCCATCCGCGGCGGCGGTGGCCTGCGCTGATCCACCGCCCAAGTGGCCAATGTCGGTGGGCACGGGCAGCGTTTGGGCCGCCACGGATCCGGCGCCGGGGAGGGCCGCCAGCAGGACGGTCATCGAGGCAGTCAGAAGAAAGTGGCGAGTAATTGTGAATAGACGGGCCGGGGAGCCAATCCGATGCATTTCGAGCCTCCTGAGAGTTGCCTATACCGACAAGAGCCGACACCATGCCCCAGAGGCAGTCGACGTGTCATTTAAGAGTCCTTTAAAGACTCTTTATTCTTCATTTATGACCAGCTCAGCAGGAGCTTGCACGGAAAATTCTGTGTTTTGGTAGACTTGGCAGCCGAGAGACGGTGCCCCCTTCCCGCATTCTGAAGCTCGTGACGGCGGTAGTCGTGGTCAGCGTTTTCAGCACGCCGACCTCTGCGGACCATGCGGCCATCGACTTCGTCGATGCGCTGACGGGACCGGACAGCCCTGCCTTTCGCATTCCCTTCGACAAATACGCGCTGTCACCGACCGGGCTGCTCCGCACGTCGGCCGGGTCGGGCATCCAGAACGGCATCGACCGCCCCGTGGTCCGCACCGTCTCCGGCAAGTACCTCTCCAGGGACTTCGTGTTCGAGGTGGACGTGACGATTCCGGCCTCGCACGGCGACATTGCCTACGTGGGCTTTGGCGCCGGGCGCACCAACCCTGTCCTCGACAACGAGCCCACCAGTGCGTTCCTGTTCCGCATCCACAATCTGCCCGACGTGGCGTTCCACGGCATCGACGTCACGGTGGGGGTGCCGAGCGGCGGCAGCGGCTTTCGTAACGCTTTCCGTTCATTCGATCGCGCCGGCGAATACACGCCGGGCCGGCCCATGCGCTTCCGCATCGAACACCGCGGCGGCGTGGTGACGATGACCATCCCTGGTGTGAACGTGAGCCGCGCCTTCAGGTTCGCGCAGTTTGCGGACCTGTTCGACTCGTCCAACGCCTACCTGTTCCTGAGCAACAGTTCCGAGGGCACGACCTTCCAGCACGCGTCGCTGCGCACGCCGTAACGTGGCAGGGCCGGCCTACACCTGGGACAAGTGGCGTTTCGAGCCGACCGAGTGCCGATTGATGCGCGACGGCGCCCTGGTGCCCCTGCCCGCCAAAACCCTGGACCTGCTGGCCACGTTGCTCGGGCGCGCGCCGCGGCTGGTCACGAAGGACGAGATCCTCGCCGCGGTCTGGCCCGACGCCGCCGTCGAAGAGGGCAACATCGCCTTCCACATCGCCGCGCTTCGCAGGGTCCTTGACGCCGGCGGTGGCCCATCGGCGATCGAAACCGTCAGGGGACGCGGCTACCGCTTCGTCCATGGCGTCGCCATTGTTCAATTGCCGCCGGCCGATGCACTCCAGCAGCACCTCGTCCAGCCGCCGCCGGCCGTGCCACTCGAGCCGCGGCAGCGGGCGCGGTGGCCGGGACTCGCCGTCGCTGCGCTTCTCGTCGCCGCGCTCGCCGTGACGGCGGTCATGCGGGGCCGGCAGGCAGAGTCGTCGGTCGCTGTCATGCCCTTCACCGTGGTGGATTCGGCTGAGGGCGCAGGACTGATTCCGGGCCTCGCCCAATACATCGCCTTGCAGTTGGAGAAGAGCGGCATTCACGCCCAGGCACCGGTCGACGGACGACGTGGAGAACCGCCGCGCGACGCCGGCGCGCGGCTGGGCGCCGATGCGGTGCTGACGGGCAGGCTCGAGCCAACGCCTGCCGGATGGCAGGTCTCGGTAGAGCTCGTGCGAACCAGCGACGGGAGCCGCGAGTGGACCTGGGTCTTTGAGGTCGCAAACGATGTCGATCGCCCGACTCCCGGCACCGGCCCGGATGATGTGCGGTCCCGCCTCCAAGGCGCGATTGGCGGGCGAATCGCCGAGGGACTCCAGCGCCGGCTGGCGGAGCCCCGCTCCTTGAAATCCCCTGGAAAATCCGGCGACTGATCGTTCGCCGGCGGCCTGGGCTACTTGAAGCGGAGGGCCGAGGTGTTCGTGACGCGATAGATCGGGTACGCCTCGCCGGCCGGCGTCGTCACCTTGGGATCGGCGATCACGACCAGCGACAACTGGCGGCCCTCTTCGGTGGTGCCGAAGCTCTCGGTGGGCACGAGGGGACTCGAGGCGGCGAGGCCGTCTATGAATTGCTGGACATCCGCGGAAGAGCTCGTCTCTTCGGGCCCAACTGCCCCGTTCCCCTGGTTTCCGGCCTCGCGGGCGAGCACCAGCTTGGTAAGCGGCTGTTCACAAATAGGACATTTTGGGACTGTTCGGGCCAGCCAACCAGAGCCGCGAATGGCTGATTGCCAGCGCAAAACGACAGGTCGATCCTCAAACCGCTGGAAGACGGTGCCTCAGGCATGCAACGTGCAGTGCGTCATTCCATGACCGTAAAGTCATATAATGTCGCTTGGTGTCGTTATTGCTGATTCGTATCCAGCTCCCGGCGGGCTCAAACCGATGATTCCCGGTGTGCCAGGCCGCCGGAAGTCCGATCGGGCGGCATTGATGGATCTGCCCGTGCCGGCTCGCGCGTACGTCGCCGCCGTGGTCCTCGCGGGGGTGGCGGCGCTGGCCGATGCCGCGCGCGACTTGCCGCCACCCAGCCTCGCGCTGTTCCTGATGCTGCTGGTCATCGCCGTGGTCACCTCCACGGCGAAGATCGAGTTGCCGCTCGGCGGCAGCAAGTCGAGCCTGTCGCTGTCGCACGCGGTTAACTTCTGGGCGCTGTTCGCGCTGGGGCCCTCGGCCACCGCCTTCATTGCCGCCCCCAGCGCCCTGGCCCAGTGCACCCTCCGCACGGCGGCCCGCAATCCGCTGCACCAGGTGGTGTTCAGCGTCGCATCGCTGACGCTGACCGTCTGGGTGGCCGGCCTGCCGCTTGGCGTCACGATGGGCGCGGACCACAGCAGCCTGCCGTCGCTGCTGCGCGCAGCGGCGGTCGTCGCCCCGCTCTACTTCTTCGTCAACACCGCGCTCGTCGCGGGCGCCATCGCCCTGTCGACGCGCCAGCCCCTCATCAGGACCTGGCGCCGCAACTTCCTGTGGAGCGCCCCCAGCTACCTTGCTGGCGCGGCGCTGGCCGCGACGGCCACCATGGCGTGGGAGCGCGGCCTGTTCGTCTGGCTCGCGCTGCTGGCGGCGCCGCTCCACCTGGTGTTCCGCAGCTACCACACCGTGGTCGGGCGCCTGCGCGAGGAGCAGGACGAGACGCGCCGCGCCATGGACGTGCAGTTGGCCACGATCGAGGCACTCGCCCTCGCGATTGAGGCCAAGGCCGGATGCACGCCCGAACACATCCGCTCGATCCAGTTGTATGCCGCCACGCTGGCCGAAGCGGTGGGCCTGTCGGACGCCGAGGTGCAGGCCGTGCGCACCGCCGCCCTGCTGCACGACGTGGGCAACATGGCGGTGCCCGAGCACATTCTCGCCAAACCGGATGCGCTGACGCCCGAGGAGTTCGAGCGCGTCAAGCTTCACCCCCGCGCCGGGGCCGAAATCCTGCGGGACGTGCCGTTCGGTGCGCCGGTGGCGGAACTGGTGCTCTGTCATCACGAGCGCTGGGACGGCCTCGGCTATCCGGCCGGGCTGCGCGGCGAGGCCATTCCCGTCGGCGCGCGCATCCTGGCGATTGCCGACTGCTACAGCACGCTGCAGACCGATCGTCCCTACCGGCCGGCGCGCAGCCAGGTCGCGGCGCTGGCCGTGCTGCACGAGCACTCGGGCACCGCGTTCGATCCGTCGCTGGTCGACATGCTGACGGCGCGCCTGCACCTGTCGGCGGCCCTGCCCGGGCACGGCGCCGCCGCCGGCCCGGGCCAGAGCGTGCTGCACGACATCACCGGCACCCATCGCGAGGAGCAGACGCTGTACGAAATCGCGCAGGCCCTAGGCTCGCGCCTGGGCGTGGAAGACGCGATGATGCTGATCCACGAGAAGGTCAATCGGCTGGTGCCGTTCGTGACCTGCGCGCTGTTCCTGGGCAACGACCGCGAGGGTTACTCGTGTCGCTATGCCCACGGCCCCGGCACCGAGGCGCTGCTGACATGGATCGGCCGGCCGTGGAGCGATTTGTCGCAGCAACTGCCGCCGTGCGCCGACGGCCGCGCCGGGCGCGGCCAGGACCTGGCGGCGCTGCTGCCCTGCCCGCTGGTGTTCGAGGGCCAGCGCATTGGCGGCCTCGTGATCTATCACACCACGCTCGCCTGCTTCACCGACGAGCACCGGCGCGTGTTCGGCCGGGTCAGCGAGCAGGCGGCGGCGGTGATCTACAACTCCACCCGGTACGAGCAGACCCAGCACGAATCGCACACCGATGCGCTGACCGGCCTGCCCAACCGCCGCTCGTTCGATCAGCAGTTCGCCGCCGGCCTGGCCGCGTCCGCCGGCACCGGGACCACGGCGAGCATCGTCGTGCTGGACCTCGATCGGCTCAAGGAGATCAACGACACCTACGGCCACGAGGCCGGCGACCGGGCGCTGCGCGCGGTGGGCGAGGTGCTGCGGTCGACGGTGCGGCAAAGCGACCTGTGCGCGCGGTTTGCCGGCGACGAGTTCATGGTGGTGTTGTGGGGCTGCAGCCCCGAACACGAAGCGCGGCGGGTGGCCGAGGTGCAGGACGCGGTGCGCGATTACCCGTTCGAGCCGCGCCCAGGGGTGCGCGTGGACCTGTCGATCAGCGCCGGCTGCGCCCGTTTCCCGGTGGACGGCAGGACGTTCGAGGACCTGCTGATGGTCGGCGACGAACGGATGTATCGCGACAAGGCGGGTCGCCGCTCGCGAAGTTCCGGACACCGCGTGGAGGCAACCCTAAAAGGGTTGCCTCCACCGGAGTAGTGCCAGGCAACCCCAAAGGGTTGCCTCCACCGATTACTGCGGCGCCGTGGCGGATGGGGACGGCAGCAAGTACTTGTTGAACCAGTTCAGGTAGCGCTGCAGGCGATCACGCTCGTAGCTCGGGACGGTCAGGCCATGGAACTGGCCGGGATAGATCACGAGCTGCGTGTCGACGCCGAGGCTCTTGAGGGCCTGGTACATCTGCTCGCCGCCGGCGATCGGCACGTTGAAGTCCTTCTCGCCGCCCATGAACAAGGTCGGGGTCTTGATCTTGTCGGCGTTGAAGAACGGGTAGGACACCTTCATCCACTTGTCCTTCGACTTCCACGGCTGCCCCATCTCCTGGTCGTACTGGATGATGTACTGGTCCATGCCGTACATCGTGAACTGCATGGAGCTGCCGGCGCCGCTGACCGCGGCCTTGAAGCGCGTGTCGGAGGCGATGGTGTAGTTGGTGGAAATGCCGCCGTAGCTCCAGCCGCCAATGCCCAGGCGATTCGGATCGGCAATGCCCTGCTTCACGGCCTCGTCCACCGCGCCCAGCAGATCCATCACCTCGAGATTGCCCCAATCGCCGTGAATGGCCTTCTGCCAGCCGTTGCCGCGGCCGGCGCTGCCGCGGTAGTTGATCGCCAGCACGACGTAGCCGTTGGCCGCGAAGAACTCGCGATCGAAGTTGAAGGCATGCTGGTCCTGTCCGTTCGGGCCCCCGTGAATGATCAGCAGGGTCGGATACTTCGTGCCGACCTTGAAGCCGGCGGGCTTGACGATCAACCCGTGCACCTCGGTGCCGTCCTTGCTCTTCGACTGGAAGTCCTCGGTGGTGGCCAGCTGCAGCTCGCCAGCGAGCTTGTCGTTGTGCCTGGTCAGCTGGCGAAGGTTGCCGCCCTCGAGCGCGTAGACCTCGGTGAACTGCGTCGGCGAGGTCGCCAACACGGCAAAGCTGCCGTCCTTGCCGGGGCTGAGCGCGCCGATCACGCGGCGGCCGTTCGACCGGCGCTGCGCCGCGCCGTTGGGATTCTCGGCGGGGACCGTGGCGACGTGATTGGTGCGATCGTCCTGAAGCAGGAACGCCAGGTGCTGCCCGTCGGCCGACCACGACACGTTCGACACCGCGCGGTCGAGCGCCGGCATGTAGACCGGCGGGTTGGTGGCCGGGCCCGCCGACGCCGGCGGATTGGCCGGGACCACGATCAGCTTGTTCATGCCGTAGGCGGTGTTCTGGTCGTTGTCGCCAATCAGCGCGGCAATGCGGCTGCCGTCGGGACTCCACGCGGGGCGGCCGCCCTCGCCGGCGGCGGTCCTGGTCAACTGCTTCGGCGTGCCGAACGGCGTCGCGTCGACGACCCAGACATCCTCGTTCGACGTGCGGTCGGGATCGGCGGCGCCGCGCTTGCTGAGAAACGCGATCTGCTTGCCGTCAGGCGACCACGACGGGTTGGCATCGTCGGTGGTGCCCTTGGTGATGACGGTCGCCGTCTTCGTGGCGAGGTCGAAGATCGCGATGTGGGCGTAAAGATGTTTCAGGTAGCCGGTGCGATCTTCCTTGAAGTGATAGCGATCGATCACGATCGGCGGCTCGGTCTTGCGCTTCCAGCCCTCCATCTTCTCGGGCTCGTCGGTGGGATCCTCGTCCCGGGCGACAAACGCGAGGCGCGTGCTGTCGGGCGACCACTGGATGTCGGACACCCCGCCCTTGACGTCGCTGACGCGCTGCGCCTCGCCGCCCGCGCGCGGCAGCAGCCAGATCTGGCCGCCCTTCTTCTTCTCTTCCTCGCTGCCGCGGGAGGCGACAAACGCGAGGTACTTGTTGTCGGGGCTCCAGCGCGGCGACGATTCACCGTCGGGCGACGAGGTGAGCTGGACCTGCTCGCTGCCGTCCCACTTCACCATCCAGATGTCGGTGTTGCGCTTGTCCTTCTCGGCGTCGATGCCGGTCACCGTGTAGGCGACCCACACGCCGTCGGGCGACCGCTGCGGATCCCCCACCCCGAGGATCCGGGAATGGTCGTCCAGCACGAGGGCGCGACGCGTTTGCGCGGCCGGGGCCAACGAGGCCGTGACGGCCAGGGCCAGGGTCAGGCCAAGGAGGCGTTTCGTCATCGGGACACTATAGCCTCATGCTATTCTTCCCGGCGCACTGGGCCGCGTTTTGCTGCCCTCGGCGTCCCGGAGGTTATCCATGCGCATTTTTCGTTTCCTGACGGCGGCCGGACTGGCCCTCGCCTTCGCCATCACCATGTCGGTGAGCTCGCTCGCCCAGGCGAAGACGGATGAAGACTACGACAAGCTGATGAAGGCGGTTGGCGCGGCCAACGGCGCCATGCGCGGCGCCGCCAAGGAAGCCAACACCGCCGGCGTGTCGGCCGAAGCCGCCAAGATGGTGGCCCTGTTCAAGGACGTCGAGGCTTTCTGGAAGAGCCGCAACAACACCGAAGCCGCCGAATGGGCCGGCGCGGCGATGCAGCACGCCGATGCGGTGGCCAAGGCCGCCGACATGACCGCCGCGATGGGTCACATGAAGGAACTGGGCGGCACCTGCCAGGCCTGCCACGCGAAGTATCGCGACAAAGACGCGAACGGCTTCATCATCAAGAAGGGCTGACGAGGGTGGCCCCCCCCTTGGAAGGGGGGCCTACTTAACGGTCGCAACGGCGGCGATCGACACGCCGCCGTCGGTCATCATCGTGACGGTAATCGACTCGCCCGCCTTCAGCTCGCGCTTCAGCTCCGACAGACGCAGGAACATCCCGCCCGCCTTCAGCTCCAACGCCCCGTACGACGGCACGGTCAGCTCGCTCGCCGGCTTGTCGCCCGAATGGATCTCGACCTTGCCGGCCGCATCGCTCGTCGCCGACACCACGTAGATGTCGTACATCGTCGGGTTGTTGATCACGAGATAGACCGACGCGGTGGCTCCGGCCACGACCACGGTCGCATCGGCGGCGGTCGGCGCCGGTTGCACCGCCAGCGTAAGCGCAACGATGGCCGGCAGCACGTGGGCCCTCACTTCGGCAGCACCTGCGGCATGTCGGCGACGACGTAAATCATGGCGGAGATCGCCGCGGCGGCCTTCGAGACCTCGGCCGGATCGATGCGGTCCACCGTGTCGGCCGGCGTGTGGTGAATGGTGAAGTACTTCGTCGAGTCGCCCTGGTAGGCCATCATCGGCACCTTGCCGAGGGTCGAGATGGGACCGATGTCGGCGCCGCCGCCACCGGGGCCGATGTTTTGCAGGCCGAGCGGGGCGAGCAGCGCGCCGATGTCGGCGATGAGCTGGCGCGCCGCGTCGGAGCCGGTGAAGCCAAGACTGGCGGGCGCAAACACGCCGGAGTCGGATTCGAACGACATGATGTGATTGGCCGCCTCGCTGGCGTGCTGATCGCGATAGCCGTTGCCGCCGCGCAGGCCGTTCTCTTCGTTGGTGAACAGCACCACGCGCACGGTGCGCTTCGGGCGGATGTTCAGCTTCTTCATCAGCCGCGCCGCCTCCCACCCGACAATGCACCCCACGCCATCGTCCGAGGCGCCGGTCCCGGGATCCCACGAGTCGAAGTGGCAGCCGATGAGGACGATCTCCCCGGGCTTCTCGCTGCCGCGAATCTCGCCGACGACGTTGAACGACTCGACGTCGGGTTCGAGGCGCGCTTCCATCTTGAGGCGCACCCGCACCGCGATGCCGCGGTTCGTGAGCCGCTGGATGCGCATGGCGTCTTCCGCCGGGATGGCCGCGGTCGGAATCTTCGCCACGGCATCGTCGCCGTAATTCATGCCGCCGGTGTGGGGTGTGCGCAGGCCGGCAGGCCCCACCGCGCGCACCAGCGCGGCGACCGCGCCGTGCTGCGCCGCCATGCGCGCCCCGCCGGAGCGGTAGGCGACGGTCGCGCCGTAATTCGTGTACGGCACATTGAACAGGACGATCTTGCCCTTGGCCTCGGCCGCCCGCCTGGTCAGCTCATCGCCGCTGGCGACCACCATGACCTCGGCCTCGATGCCGGCCGGCGGCGTGGCGATGCTGCCGCCGAGGCCCAGCACGGGGACGATGTGATGAGGCGGGTTGGTGATTTCCAGGCTCTCGGCGCCGCGCACCCATTTCGGCACCATCACGCGCTCGGTATGCACGTTGTCGAGACCGTCCTTCTTCATGGTCTCGACCGCCCAGGCGATGGCGCGATTGAGGTTGTCGGAGCCGCTGAGCCGCTGGCCGTAGGTGTCGGTCAGTTCAGCGGTGCGGTCCCACCCAAACTGGTCGGCGGTGGCCGCCTTCATCAGCTTGTCGGCGTTGTCGCGATAGGGGTCGAGCCACGCGGGCCGGCCCTGGGCCGACGGCGACAGGGTGAGGACCGTGAAGACGAGGAGCAGGGGGGCGAAGAGTGGGCGCATGGGACTTGATTATATGGGGCTGGCTGACACGCCCTGGTCCCACCACCCACAGCGGCTTGGGCTGAACAGTCGTTCAGAGGTGCAACCGGAGACAAATCCGGGCGCTGTATCGATGCTATAAGTTTCGGCTATCGAGCCACCGCGGCGACCGTCCCCTCAGTTTCCGGGGTGAGTGCACGGTAAGGAGTCATGCATGAATTGGAAGTCTTGGAGTGTGGTGTGGCTGAGTTCGCTGGCGCTGATCGCGGCGCTGGGAAGCTCGGCAGAGGCGCAGCAGCAGACGGGTGCAATCACGGGACGGGCCACCGACGCCAGCGGAGGGGCCCTGCCTGGCGTCACGGTGTCGGTCAGCAGTCCCAACATGATCGGCGGCGCGCGCACGACGATTACCGATGAACAAGGGGTGTACCGTTTTACGCTGCTGACGGGCGGCCAATACAAGGTCTCATTCGAGTTGCCGGGCTTTGCCACCTTGAACATCGAGGGCGTCAACCTGAACGCGGGCGCGACGGCGACGATCAACGGCAAGCTGGAAGTGGCCACGCTGCAGGAAAGCGTGACGGTCACCAGCCAGTCGCCGACCATCGACCTCGAATCGGCGAACGTCGCGGTCAACTGGGATCAGCAGAAGCTCGACGACCTGCCATCGAGCCGGAGCCTGACCGCCCTGGTGTCGATGATTCCCGGGCTGTACGCGACGTCGTTGGACGTCGGCGGCTCGAACTTCGGCACGGGCTCCGGGCCGGCGGCGCGCACGTTCGGCCGCGCCGGCGGCGGCGTGGTCAGCTACGACGGCATGATCTGGGACCAGACCTACGGCGACTTCGGCACCTACGAAGAAGCGCAGATCACGACCGCGGCCAAGGGCGCTGATGCCATGAACCCCGGCGTGACCATGAACCTGGTGGTCAAGTCGGGCAGCAACGTGTTCAAGGGCCTCGGCTCGGCCAACTACCAGTCGGGCGATTTCCAGAGCAACAACATCACCCCGGAGCTGCTCGCCAAGGGCTACGCGCCCGGCGTGAACAAGTTCACCAGCCAGAAGGACTACTACGGCGAGATCGGCGGACCGGTGCTGAAGGACCGCCTGTGGTTCTACGCCAGTCACCGCGACGCCTCGTCCGGCCAGCTGATTCCCGGCTTCATCCAGTTGTCGGACAAGCAGCAGGTTGAGTTCTACACGAAGCTCCAGGACCCGACTCTGAAGGTCACCTACCAGGTGACGAAGAACAACAAGTTCGAGGGCATGGCCCAGGTGGGCCGCAAGTGGCAGCCCTACCGCACGGCCAGCCGCTTCGTGCCGCTCGAATCGACGCAGAACCAGGACTCGTGGTCGCTGGTCGGGCCGTCGTTCAAGTGGCTGTCGATTCTCTCGTCGCGCGCCACCTTTGACGCCAGCCTGCAGCGCGGCGGCTACTGGTGGCCGGACGTGCCATGGACATCGGACGTGCGCAAGAGCGATCTGTCAACCACGGCCGTGCGCGGCGCGTTCCTGGAAACCGATCGCGCGCCGCGGCGCTGGCAGTACGGCGCCACGTTCGCCTACTTCGCCAACATGTGGGGCAAGAACCACGAGCTCAAGACCGGCTACCTCGGCTGGCGCAACCTCGCGGACACCGAGAATCTCGGCTATCCGAACCAGCAACAGTACCGCTACCGCAGCGCCACTGGCGACGCGGGCTGCAACGAGGCCTCGAACTACGACGGCTGCTTCACGCGGCCCGACTCGGTGCTGGTCTACGACTACCCGAACACGACCGGCTCGGGCGAGTGGTACAACTCGATGTACTTCAACGACAAGATCACGATGAGCCGCAAGCTGACGCTGAACCTCGGCGTGCGCTTCGACCGCTACTCGAGCTTCCTGCCCGAGCAGGGCAATCCCGGCACCGGCCCCTACGCGACCGCGAACATCTTCCCGGCAAAAGGTGAGGACAACTTCCCGATCTACCAGACGTTCGTGCCCCGCATTTCGGCGGTGTACGACCTGACGGGTGAAGGCCGCGTGGCCCTGCGCGCCAGCTACGGCCGCTACGTCGGCGGCAGTTCAGGCGCGAATGCCAACCCGGGGCCCGGCGCGGCCGACGTCAACCCGAACGCGATCATCACGCGGACCTACTCGAACTGGAACGGCGTGATCCCCTACGTGCCGAACCCGGCCAACCTGACCTCGACCAGCGGCGGCGGCACGGACCGGTCGATCGATCTGGACCTGAAGGGGCCGTACGTCGACGAATACACCGCCGGCCTCGACCTGGGCCTGAGCCGCGTGCTGACGGTGCAGTTCAACTACGTCCACAAGAAGGACGGCAACGGCAACCAGTCGACCAACCTGGCGTTGCCGTACGACGCCTACACCGTGGCCACCACGGGCATCGACCCGGGTCCGGACAACAAGACCGGCACCGGCGACGACCAGGTGCTGACCATCTACTCGGTGCCGCGCACCTACCCGACCTTCGGCCAGAACATCGAGCGCATCGTCCAGGCGACCGGCCGCAACCGGTATCACGCCTTTGGCGCGACGCTGAACAAGCAGTTGTCGAACAACTACACGTTCCTGTTCTCGTTCGATGCCGATTATCGCGACCTCCGCGACAACTCGCCCCGCAATCCCAACGAAGCACTCTACGGGCCGCAGGCGGGCGGCACCGGCACCACCAGCTACCAGTTCGCGCGGCCGTCGTGGAACTACGCCCTGCGCGTCAGCGGCAGCTACAACCTGCCCTGGGGCCTGATGTACTCCACGTCGTTGCTGGCCCAGAGCGGCGACTACTACTTCCGCGAAGTGCAGATCCGCGACGGCAACAACGTGCTGGTTCCGGTCCGGATCGACCCGCAGGCGGGCCGCTACGAGTGGACGAAGATCTGGGACAACCGCATCTCGAAGCGGCTCAAGACCTGGGGCAACCAGTCGGTCGAAGGGACGTTCGATCTCTTCAACACGCTGAACACCAACACCATCACGGCGCAGACCAACCGCGTGGGGTCGACCTACCTGCAGCCGACGGCAATCATCGCCGCGCGCGTCTTCAAGCTCGGCGTGAAGTACCGCTTCTAGGGAGGAGATCAGGAGAGGTACGAGATCAGGAGGGAACGGCCGGGCACCGTCGGTGTCCGGCCGTTTTCTTTTCGGGCAGTGCTAGAAACCCATCGCGTAGACCACCTTGAAGCTGCGCCCCACCTCCGGCAGCAGGTCCTTCAGGTAGTTCAGGTGATTCCGGTACAGCTTGTCGGTGGCGTTGTCCAGGCGCGCGGTGATCGTGTGGAGCACGCCGCCGCTCTGGAATGAGTACGACGTAAACGCCTTGGCCGTGACGTAGCCGGCGGTCGGCGTCTCGTCGCCGTAGACCCGCGTCTGCTCCGAGACCGCCTGCAGGCTGGCGCCCGCCTGGAACGCGTTCTTCTGGTAGGTGAGGCCGCCCAGGACGCGGAAGGGCGGAATGCGCGGCAGCGGTTCGCCCGACGCCTTCAGCTCGCCCTGCACCCAGTCGTAGGTCATCTCCAGCGTCAGCCCGCCGCCCAGCTTCACGTCGCCGTGCGCCTCGACGCCCAGCAGCACGCTGTCGGCGCCGATGTTCTTCACCACCGGGAACTCGTCCACCACCTCGCCGGTCGGCTCGCGGAAGATGTAGTTGGCGATGTCGTTGCGGAAAAAGGTGAGCTCGGCCTCGAAGCGCTCGCCGCGGCCGCGCAGCGACAGGTCGAACCCGAGCGCGTGCTCGGCCTCGAGGTCGGGGTTGCCAATCTCGAAGGCCAGATTGCCCGGGTGGGGCCCGAAGTAATACAGCTCCTCGAGCGCCGGATAGCGCGCCGCGCGCGCGAGGTTGACGGCGATGACGAAGTTGTCTTTCGCCGCCTGCGGCTTGATCAACAGGCCCACCGAGCCCGAGAACTCGGTGAAGTCGCGCGGCCGCGGCTCGCCGGTGGGCTCGTAACTGGCCCGATCGAGCCGGCCGCCGAACTGCACCGTGGCGTGCGGCGATTCCACCTCTTCGTAGATGAAGCCGGCATAGGCCCGCTGATCGACCGGCGGCGACAGCGCTTCGGCGCCAATGGCCTCGAAGGCGCGGTTCATGAACCAGCCGCCAAAGCTGCCGACGAGCCTGCCGGTGCGCTGGTGCGACAGCAGCACTTCGCCTTCGACGGTGTCGTTGTGAAACGTCGTGCCGACCTCGGCACCCTCGAGCTCGGAGTGCTGGTAGCGCCGCACCCCGAGCGTGGTGCGGTACGACTGCAGCCAGCCCGGGAGGTTCTGCGCGCCCGCGCGCACGCTGAAGGCATGGCGCTGCGGGGTCAGGCTCACCGTGCCGTCTTCGACAATGGGGATGCCGTATTTCGAGTCGTCGTAGCCGTAGCTGGCGCCGACGTACGACTTCTCGCCGGTCCAGGAACCGCCGACCTGGCCCATCGCCATGCGTGACTGGGAGTTGGCCACCTCGCCCTCGGGCGTCATGTAGTTGCCGGCGCGATTGGCCGCGCCGCCGAAGTGGAACGCGAACTTGCCGTTGCCGACGTGGACGTCGCCGGCGCCGCCGGTCGCGCCGGCGTTGCTGCCGTAGTTGAGGGTGGCGTTGCCCGAGGCCCCCTGGGTCTTCTCGCTGGGAATGGAATCGGTGATCACGTTGACCAGCCCGCCGATCGCGTTGGCGCCGTAGAGCAACGTCGCCGGGCCGCGCACGACTTCGATCCGCCGGGCCGCCGCCGGGTTGGTCGGCACCGAGTGGTCGCCCGACTGGCTCGACAGGTCGCCCATGCGCTGGCCGTCTTCGAGCACCGCCACGCGATCGCCATCAAGGCCGCGGATGATCGGCCGCGCCGGCCCGGGGCCGAACTCGCGCATCGCCACGCCCGGCGATTCCGACAGGGTCGCCGCCAGGGTCGACTCGAGGTTCTTCGTCAGCTCCTGGCCGTCGAGCACGGTGGTGGGCTGGTACGACTCGAACTGCGGACGGGCGTTGGGGCTGACCGACAGCACTTCGGCAAAGTGCAGATCGAAATCGATCGACAGGTTGAGCGTCGCGGGGGTCGTGCCCACCTTCACTTCGGTGCGCTTGGTGCTGTAGCCCTCGGCCCGCACGCCGACGTGGTAATCCCCCGGCGGCACCGCATCGAACACGAAATTGCCGTCATCGTCGGCCCGCGCCTCGCGCCGCAACTCGTCGATGACAACGAGCGCACCGGCCATGGGCAGGTTGCTTTGGCCCTGGGTGACCTTGCCGCGCAGCGTGGTCCCGGTTTGTGCGAGCGCCGGCGGCGCGGCGGCCAGCGGGAGGACCAGGACGCCGATGACCATTGCAGATAAGAGGTGGAGCATCACCTCTCAAGGGTAGCCGGGCCCGAGCGGCTCGGCTACCCGTTGCCGTTTGCCGGCCCCGCCCGGACGATGAATGGTTGTTTCCGGCCGACGAACGGTCGACGGCAGGTGACGCGGCTCAACCGCTGGCGATTGACCCGCAAATCCGGCATAGTCCCGGGAGGTGATCCCTTTCTTACTGGCTGCCGCGCTGGCCTTCAGTGCCCAGGCCGCGCCGAAGCCCGCGCTGCCGCAACCGGGCGAAGGTGGGCCAGCCACCATTCCGCAGATGTGGGGCGCGTGGTGCGCGCGCTGTCACGCGGACGACGGCACCGGCAAGGTCACGGAGCCCACGATCACGGTGGTCCCCATGGACCTCACCGATTGCAGTTGGACCACGGCCGAACCGGACGCCGATTGGGAGCGCGCCATTGCGAAGGGCGGACCGGGCGTCGGCCTGTCGCCGGAGATGCCGGGATTCGAAGACTCGCTGACCGCGGCGCAGATCGCCGGTTTCGTCACGCACATGCGCGGCTTCTGCCGGGACGCCGGCTGGCCCAGCGGCAACAACAACTTCCCGCGGGCGATCATCACGGAGAAGGCCTTCCCCGAAAACGAGTTCCTGCTCCTGCCCGCCATCAGCCACGAAACCGCGCCCTCATCGGCACCAGCCACCGACTTCAGCCTCGCCGCTGTTTTCGAACGTCGTCTCGGCCGGCGAGCGATGTACGAAGTCGGCATCCCGTTCTACAACTGGGACTTTCACTCGACGCGCGACTCGGAAATCGGCGACCTGTGGGTGGCCTTCAAGTACGCCGCATACGCCAGTGCCGCGACGCCGCGCATCGTATCGTTCGGCCTCGAGGCCACTCTTCCCACGGGACAGGTATACAAAGGATTCGGCAAGGGCACGGTCGTCTTCGAACCGTTTGTCGCGGCCGGGACGATGGTGGGCAACTGGTACGTCCAGGCCAATGGCAAGATCGAACTGCCCGTGGACCCGCTGGTCGATCGCGCGTACCTCTACAATCTGTATGTCGGGCGCGACACCAGCACGGCGCCGGACACCTGGACCCTCGGCGTGGAGCTGAATGGGGAGAATCGGCAACTGTGGCTTACCCCGCAGATTCGCAAAGGCCTGACCGGCACGGGCGCGCTGGCCGCATCGCTCGGCGTGTCGATACCGATCAAGTACCGCGGCGAAAAGGTAGTGTCATGGGTCGGTTACTTGCTCTGGGAATTCTTGGAACCATTACGTGCGCGACGTTAGCCCCGGCAACCCACGCCCAGGCCGGTAGCGTGACCGGGATCGTCACGACCGCGGCAAAGGGGCTCGCGCCGGTACGCGTGACGATCGATCAGAAAGTGTGCGGCAACGAGCTGCCCGATCAGGCCATCGTCGTCGATGCCCGGGGCCGGCTGGCCAATGCCGTGGTGGTGTTGACCGGCGTCAAGCGGCCGGCGGCGGCGGAAACCACCATCACCAACGACAAGTGCGCCTTCGCGCCGCGCGTGCAGATCGTGCGGCCGAACGCCAACGTGAAGACGACCAGCAAGGATCCGATTCTTCACACCACCCACGCGCAAACCGAGAACGGGCGAACCCTGTTCAACGTGGCGTTGCCGATCCCGGGTTTAACAATCACCAAGCCGGCAGGCGCCGCCGGCAACGTGCGGCTGGTCTGCAATACCCATCCCTGGATGCGTGGGTGGATGGTGGTGACCGACGAGGCCGCGGCGGTCACCGGCGCGGACGGCCGCTTCACGATCGACAACGTGCCGCCGGGCACCTACGAGTTGCGCCTCTGGCACGAATCGCTGAAGAGCGCGCCGCAGAAGATCACGGTGACGGGCGGCAAAACCACCGACCTCACGGTGTGGATGAAGTAGGTCGGGGAGGTTCCGGGGAGCCCCGGTGGCAATTTCTTGCCTCGGGGCCCGAGCCGGTAGAATAAGGGGCTCCGGTTTGTGGGGACCAAATGCCTGACGTGATGACGAAAAGAATGGTTGCCGCGGTGTCGCTGTGCTCGGCAGCCGTGTTCCTGTGGGCGGCGGTGCCCGTTGCCACGCAGACGCCGGTGGGCGAGCGGACCTTTCTGAGTCGGGTGCGCCGCCTCACCGTGGAAGGCAAGCGCGCCGGCGAAGGCTACTGGTCGCCCGACGGCAAGAAGCTGGTGTTCCAGAGCGAGCGCGACCCGGCCAACCCGTTTTACCAGATCTACGTCCTCGACTTCGCCACCGGCGAAACCAAGCGCATCTCGCCCGGCATGGGCAAGACGACGTGCGCGTTCTTCAGGCCCGGCAGCGACGAGATCATGTTCGGCTCGACGCACCTCGATCCCAAGTCGCTGCAGTACCAGAAGGAAGAACTCGACTTCCGCGCCTCGGGCAAGGAGCGGCGCTACGCGTGGGACTACGACCCCGAGATGGACATCTTCGCCTACAGCGAGAAGACCGGCGCCATGAAACGCCTGACCACGGCGAAGGGGTACGACGCCGAAGGCGGCTACTCGCCCGACGGCCAGTGGATCGTGTTTTCGTCGATGCGCGACGCCTACAACCGCACGCTGACCGACACCGAGC
>CAYGMD010000023.1:0-37090 GCA_964350785.1 uncultured Acidobacterium sp.
ATGCAGAAGGCTCCGCCCCCCAAGGCCATGCGCAAGGGCGTGGAGAAGATCAGCAGTCCGCTGCCGGCGCGCAAGTTGCCGCCGCCGATGCGGCCCACTCCCAGGCCGCCGGAACCGCCGCCCCCGCCGCTCGAGGCGAAGGCGCTGCCGCCGGTGATGGCGCCGATCGCCATCAAGGCCGCGGAGACGGAGAACCGCGAAGGCGTGCTCGCGAAAGCTCCCGAGACGGCGCCAAGCCAGGGTCCCGGCGCCGGCGGCGGCGCGGGCACCGGGCGCGGCACCGGCCTGGGCGAGGGCGACGGCAGCGGCATTGGCGATGGCTCGGGTGGCGGCACTGGCGGCGGACCGTTCCGTCCCGGCAGCGGCGTGGAACCGCCACGCCTGCTGCGCGAGGTGAAAGCCGACTATTCGGATGAAGCGCGGCGCGCGAACCTCGAAGGCGAGGTCGAACTGGAAATCGTCGTGCGGCGCGACGGCACGGTGGGCGACGTCAAGGTGCTGCGCGGCCTGCGCGGCGGGCTGAACGAGCGCGCCGTCCAGGCCGTGCGCCAGTGGCGTTTTGCGCCGGGCCGCATGAAGGGCACGCCGGTGGATGTCGTCGTGCAGGTTGGCGTCGAGTTCAGGCTTCGGTAGATCAGTGCTCGGGTGCTGAAGTGCGGGAGTGCGGGAGTGCGTTATGGAGATAGTGCTGTTGGGCGTCACGGTGATTTCGCTGCTGGTCGCGCTGGTGATGAGCGTGACGGCGTGGCGGCTGGCGCGCGCGGAAAAGCAGCGCGCGGCGGCACGGGTGGCGGCGCTCTCGATTGCCGTCGCCGACGACAGCGCGCCCATCGGGTTCCAGGCACAGCCGGCCATCGTCGGCAAGCCCCGGGCGCGCGCGCCGTGGGCGCCGGCGCCGATGGCCGTGGACACGCCTGTGCGGCCCGCCCGCGTGGCGATGCCGCCCGTCCCCGAGCTGCCGCTCAATACCGCGAGCGCATCCCGCAACCTCTCGCACGCGTCGGGCTTCTTCGGCGCGGACGCCGAGCCGGTGCCGCAGGCCAGCGGCGGACGGCAGCGTTCGCTGGCGGTGGCCGCGGCCGTGTTGCTGGCCGGCTTGCTTGGCGGTCTCGGCTGGATGATGTCGAGCCCGCGTGGCACCAGTGCCGCGGCGGTGGGCCCGAACAGCCCGCTCGAGCTCGTGTCGCTGCGTCACGATCGGAAGAACGAGAAGCTCGCCGTGTCGGGCCTGGTCCGCAATCCCGCCACCGGCAAGCCCGTGGAACGCCTGTCGGCGGTGGTGTTCCTGTTCGATCGCCAGGGCGCGTTCGTCACCAGCGCCAGGGCCGACGTCGACTTCCTGAAGCTGGGCGCCGGCGACGAGTCGCCGTTCGTGGTGTCGCTGGACGCGCCGGCCACGGTGGCGCGCTATCGCGTGAGCTTCCGCACGGATGAAGGCGTCGTGCCGCACATCGATCGGCGCGGCGCGCCGCCGCTGGCGGCCGAAGGCGAGCAGCCGGTCAGCGTGCAGTTGAAATGAGGATCGTCATGAAGGACCCACGCCGGGAGTCGGGAGTCGGGAGTCGGGAGTCGAAGGCCACGCGCGGGCCGCGGGGGCTGGCCGTGGCCGCGGTGGTGCTCGCGCTGGCCGGCGTCAGCCCGCTGGCGCAGGGCCAGGACGGCTTCCGCTTCAAGAGCGGCGTCGAGCTGATCAACGTCACCGCCACCGTCACCGATCGCTCGGGGCGCTTTGCCAGCCGGCTGACCAAGGACGACTTCATCGTCTACGAGGACAACAAGCCGGTCGAGGTCACGCACTTCAGCGCCGACCGCACGCCGGTCAGCCTGGGCATTGTCGTCGACACCAGCGGCAGCATGGTCGGCGAGAAGTGGCAGGCGGCGGTGAGCTCGATCGATCGCTTCTTCCGCATGATGAACGACGAGCTGGACGAGTTCTTCCTTTACCGCTTCAGCGCCAACGCCGACCTCGTGCTCGACTGGACCAACGACCGCGATCGGCTGGCCAACATGGTCGGCCGCATCCACCCCAACGGCGGCACGGCGATGTACGACGCGGCCGCCGAAGCGGTGCCCATGGCGCAGAGCGGGCAGAACCGCAAGAAGGCGGTGGTCATCATTTCCGACGGCAACGACACCAGCAGCCGCACCGGCGTGGGCGACGTCAAGCGCATCATCCGCGAAACCGAAGTGCTGGTCTACGCGGTGGGCATCGACGGCCAGGGCCAGGCCACGTTCCAGCGGCCGACACCGCCCATTCAGCAGCCGCAACCGCGCCTGCCGATTCCGTTTCCGTTCCCCGGCGGCGGCGGGCGCACCGGTGGCGGACGCCCAATGCCCATGCCGCCTCCCATCGGCGGACGCGGCGGCTACTCGGTGGGTGGCGCCGGCGACGAGCGGCTGAACGTGCTGGCGCTCCGCGAGATGACCGACGACAGCGGCGGCCGCACCGAGATCGTGCGCGACGCGCGCGACCTGGATCCGGCCGTGGCCAGCATCGCCGACGAGTTGAGCCAGCAGTACTACCTGGGCTACCCCAGCCCGGGCCTCAGGGACGGCCGGTGGCACACCATCCGGGTCGAAGTGCGCGACCGTTCGCTGATGGTGCGCGCGCGCAAGGGCTACGTCGCCACGCCGTAATCACGCGATCACCAAATCACGAGATCGCCAGATCCGCTGTAGTGGACACAAGTCACTGGCATGACCTTCGCAGTCGCGAAGGGCATGTGGGGAGGGTCCACTATGAAATCAGTCATCGCATCAGCATTCGTCGCGCTCGTCCTGGCCGCGTCGCCCGTTGCCGCCGGGCAGGCCGAACGCAAAGATCTCCAGGTGTTCAACGACGTCGCCGGCCAGGTCAACCGCTACACGCAACTCACCATCTTCGACAGCATCTCGGCCGAAGTGATCGACGGCAAGGTGCGGCTCACCGGCTGGGTCACCATGCCGTACAAGCGCGAGGACATCGAGAAGCGCGTCCGCAAGGTCGAGGGCGTGCTGGCGGTCGACAACCAGGTCGGCGTGCTGCCGGTCTCGCAGTTCGACGACGACCTGCGGTTCCGCATCGCCCGCGCCATCTACAGCCACTCGTCGTTCTGGCAATACGCGGCCATGGCCAACCCGCCCATCCGCGTGGTGGTCAACCGCGGGCGCGTCACGCTCGAGGGCGTGGTCACCAGCAACGTCGAACGCATGCTGGCGCGCTCGCTGGCATCGGGGTTCGGGGCGTTTGAGCTGAAGAACGAGCTGAAGACCGACGCCGAGGTGAGGGCGGCGATCGAAGCAGACCCTCCACCCGGGTCGCCCAAAGTCGCAACCGGCGGGGACTATTGACGCTGACCTCCTCGAGCGAGTCATGCGTGGCGACCGGCGCCACTGGTAACCGGCTCATCCACGCTGGAGCGGAGCCTGCACCTCCACGACAGTGCCGCATCCCGGTACGCTCGTCAGTCGAAACTGCGCTTCGACCTGTGCCGCTCGCTCCGTCATGCTCGTGATTCCCCAGTGATCGTCCAGTTGGTCACTGCGCTGGACATTGAAGCCGGTCCCATCATCGGCCACGCGCAAGGCCAGCGAGTCGTCCGCGTAGGCGAGGTTCACGGTCACGACCCGAGGCGCGGCATGACGAATGGCATTCGAGATGGCTTCCTGCGCGATGCGGAGCAAATGTTCCTCCACCTTGACCGGGACTCGCCGCGTCCGGCCGGTGACGTGATACTCAAAATCGGCGCGGCCCGCAGTCAACCGTGCACCCGTGTCTCGCAGGGCGCTGACAAGATCGCGGGTCTGGAGGACAGGCGACCGCAGGTCGCGAATGGACTGGCGGGCCTCGCGGATGTAGAACTCCACCTGCTGGCGCAACCGGCTAAGCTGATGCTTCGCCGAATCAGCCGAGACATCGATCGTCCGCTCGACCTCGTCGAGCCGAAGCATCACGCCCAGCAGGCTTTGCAGCAGCGTGTCGTGAATCTCCCGTGCCATTCGCGAGCGCTCGACCAGAGTCAACGCGAATTTGCTCCGTACCCCGCGCACTCGCAGCCACCACACGCCGGTCGCGACGGCTGCGCCGGCGCCGGCGAGCGACAACATGAACCATCGGGTCTGGCTGAACGCCGGCGCAATCGCAAACGCCCACACCGCTTCCGATTCGCTCGGGGTGCCGTCGTTGTCCGCAATGACACGAAAGCGGTACGAGCCCGGCGGCAGGTTAGTATAAAACGCCTGACGGCGGGTGCCCGCTTCGACCCATTGCGTGTCAAACCCCTCCATCAGGTACTTGAACGTGACCTTCTCAGGGGCGCGAAGACTCAGGCCGGCATAGTTGATTTGCAGGTTTCCGGTCCGCGGCGGCAAGGGCGGCCCGCCGTCCCGCGGGATGTCCCGCGCATCGGCGACGATACTCTCGATCAAGACCGGCGGCGGCCGCCGGTTCTTGGCGGCTCGGCGAACGTCCAGCCTGGCGACCCCGTCGCTGGTGATGAACCACAGCATTCCGTCGCCCGTCGATGCGGCCGTCGGGGCGCCGAATCCGATCGGGTCCCCGCGCAGGCCATCGGAGGCATCGTAGAGCACGTGTTGCACGAGATAGCTCGAATCGGCGAACGCCTTTTCGACCTCGGTCAAGGCGATTCTGATGATTCCAGAGCTGGAACCCAGCCAAAGATGGCCGAGACCGTCCGGCACGATCGCGCCGATCAGATTACCCGGCAAGCCATTGGCCCAGGTGACGCGATCGAAATGGCCATCCCGTAGCCTGGACAACCCTCTCGACGAGCCGATCCACATGGTGCCCTCCGGCTCCTCACGCAAACTCGTCACCATACCGCCGAGAAAGCCTTCTTTCTCTGAGAATGAGCGCGCCGTGTCGCCGTCGTGAATCGTGAGCGTGCCGTCGGCGAACCCGGTCCAGATGCGTCCGCCCGAATCTGTGTAGACCGAAAACGGCCGCCCCGCCATGGCGTCCACGATCACGGTCGGTCTGCCCGCGTGAAAGCGGATTAGCCCGTCAGCGATGTCCCCGACCCACAAGTCACCGCTTCGGTCCGGGGCAATGGCCATGATTTGCGCAAGACGCAGCTCCCGGCTGCGCGGGAGCGCCTCAAAGCCCTGGGGCGTGCGGCGGGCGATTCCGCCCATGGTCGCGACCCATAGACCGCCCGGCGACGTTGTCGCGTGCAGCGCGCGAATCGACGCGCTCGGCAGCCCATCCGACTCCGTGAAGCGCTGAACGGCTCCGCCCTGCGTGCGGTAAAGGCCCGTGCTCGTCGCAATCCAAACGGCACCGTCGTCGGTCGCGGTCACCGCCCGCGCAAGCGGTCCGATGTCGTCACCGGCCAGCATCGAGACCACCGCCTCGGAAAGGCGATTGAGCCCGCTCTGCGTACCCACCCAAACGTTACCTTCGCGATCATCGAGCACGGCGCGCACCAGGTCGCTCGTCAGGACGGCTTCGCCGTGATACCGATGCAAGATCGGGTTGGTGCGTTCGGGATCGACATGGAGCAGGCCGGCGCCCAGCGTGGCCAGCCACAACTGGTCGTCACGGTCGTGGCGAATCCGCGTCCCGGCCAGTTGCGGCCAGACGCGCACTCGCTCGCCCTCGGCCAGGCGCAACAAACCAGCACTGCCAACAGCCCAAATCGTGCCGGATCGGTCCTGGGAAAAGCCCTCGACCCCGCCGGCGTCGGCAACTCGCTGGAAGACCGACGCGCCCGCCTCACGGCGATAGGTGCCCCCGGACGTGCCGATCCACAAATCGCCGCGCCGATCTTCGTAGATCGCAGAGATGGCGCCCCGGGGCAGTCCCTGGTGCTCGGTGATCGGCTCCCAACGGTCTGCCGACAGCCTGAAGAGACCAATCACCGTCACCGCCCACGCGACGCCCGCCTGATCCTCGAGCACCGCCAGAACGATCGCTCTGGGCAGACCATCGATGCTGGAATAGTTGCGCAGCCGCCCATCGCGGACCCGGCTGACGCCGCCCGTGCCGCCGAACCCGATCCACATGGTGCCGTCGCGCGCCAGCGACAGCGTGCGAACACTCCCGCTCGGCAGGGAGATCGTCCCGAACGCCGGCCAAACGAGAAAGTCCATACCATCGAACCGAACCAGGCCCTCGTTGGTCCCCAGCCAGAGATAACCGGACCGATCCTGAAGCATGGTCCAGACCTGGCTGCCCTTCAGGCCGTCTTTGCTGGTCCACGCCCGCGAATAACGATTGGCCGTCGGGCCAGGTCCGGACCAGGCGGGAGCCGCGGCAAGCAGCACGAGGCACGCGGTGGCCAACAGTCGTCGCAATGTTGGGCTCATGGCGCTTGCCTCAGCTCACGTGCAGGATGCCGCGCTTGAGGGCCGTCGTCACGGCGGCGGTGCGGTCTCTGACGTTCAGCTTGCTCAGGATGTTCTTGACGTGCACCTTCGCCGTTTCCTGCGAGATTCCGAGCGCTTCAGCGATCTCCTTATTGCGGAGGCCCTGTGCGACCAGTTCCAGCACTTCGACTTCACGGCCGGTCAGCGCTTCCTGAGTCGAACGGCTGGCAAGAATCCGCTGCACGTCGTCGGGCAGGCGGCTGCTGCCGAGGTGAACCTCGCGCACCACGCGCGCCAGGTCGTCGAGAATCGCCTCCTTCAGCAGGTAGGTCGCGGCGCCAGCCGCAACAGCGCGATAGATATCCTCCTCGCCGTGGTACATAGTCAAGACCACGATGCGCGCTTCAGGCGCGTCCACGCGAATCGCCAGAATGGCCTCGAGTCCGCCCATCACCGGCATCTGCAGGTCCATGACCAGTACGTCGGGACGATGGACGCGATAGAGTTCGATTGCCTGCACCCCCGTGGCGCCGGCGCCAACGACAGCCATGTCTTCCTGCCGCTCGAGGACTGCAGAGATGCCCTCGCGAACGACACGGTGATCATCCACGCAGACGATGCGGATCTGCCCCGATGGACCAGGCTCCGCCTCCGAGCGGGCGTTGCGAGATGGCGGGACGGCTGGATGGCTCATGTCGGCGGCGACCAGGAATTTACCACCTGCAAGGCCAAAGCAGCCGCAACAATCGTGATCGGGGTGCGGGCGCGGAGCGGTTGCGGAAAGGCTGGGCAGCGGCGCGCCTGGACCGTGGCGACCGAGATCCGTGTCATCGGGCTTGTTGGCATGCGCGCCCTTGCGCGACCAACCTGAAAAAAACCGGACAACCGGCGCGAGACGGTTGTCCGGACACGGAGGATACTCTAGAACTTCATTTGCAGAGCCGCGCGCAGCATCCGCCCTTGCAGAATCGTCAGCGGCTGCCCGAGGGCCGCGCCCAGGCTCTGATTCTGCGTCAGGACGGTGTTCGCGTTGAGCACGTTATAGAGCGAGAACTGCGCGGCGAGCGTCGCCTTCCCGAGCCGGAACGTCCGGCGGCCGTCGAGGTCGAGCTGGTTCCAGCGCTCGGAGTACTGCGTGCCCGGCTCGATGAGGTTGACGGTGACCGACTGGGTGCGCTGCCCGTTCGGAAACACCGACGCCGGGACCACCCAGTTGGTGCGCAGGTACGGTGACGTGCCACCCTCCGGGTTCGTGTTGTTGGTGTTGCCGGCATAGCTCATGAAAATGGCGCTCACCTGCAGGCCCCACGGCAGCGGCAGGTTGCCGGCCAGCTTGAAGTCGGAGCGGAACGGGATATTCAGTTTGCTCTCGTCGCAGAAGCGGAACTGGTTCGGATTGTTGGTGTCGCACGCAATGCGGACCATGCGCTCGGTCGTCCAGCCGCCGAAGACGGTGATCGTCCGGCGGAGCCGCGCGTTGAAGCTCACTTCGAAGCCGTCGTAGGTCCGGCGGTTGACGGCGGAATTCGTGTCAACCAGCCGCACCTGGCCCTGCTTCGCAGGGTTGAGGTTGTAGATGGTGACCGGCTCTCCGGTGAGCGGGTTCGGTGTGGTGAAGGCCTGGTAGTCCCCGACATCGGCCAGCTCGTTAATCGTCTTTTCCGAGTTCTTGTAGGTTCGGCGAAACCAAGCGCCGAGGACCGAGATCCCCGGGACCACTTCGTGCTGGATGCTCGTGGAGTACTCGACGTTGTGCTCTCGCGAAAGGTCCGGCGACGGGAAACGGCTCTGGCGGACGCCGAAGTTCACGTTCTGCGACGGACCGATCTCGTTGTCCTGGGCGATGTCGTCGCCATTCAGGTCACGCCAGCTGCGTTGATCGCTGGCGTAGGTGAACGGATTGTAACGGTTCGCGAATCCGCCGGACCACGCCGTGACGTACTTGTTGTAACTCGCCTTCACGGCCGTTTGCGCGTTGCCGAACAGGTCGTAGCTGACGCTGACGCGCGGCGACAGGTCCTTGAAGTTGGGCAGCGCGTCCAGGTGATTGCCGGCGCTATCGAGCACGTCGCCCTGGCCGAAGGAGCGGGCCGGCAAGAAGCGCGACGGCCCCAGGGAGATGTCGTCAACCGTCGTCTTCAGCTGGTCGAATCGCACGCCCACGTTGAACGTCGCCCGCCTGACGCGCAACGTGTCCTGGGCGAACAAGCCGCGGTTGGCGTCGACGTGGGTGAAAAACCGGGTCGTCGTGTTGTAGACATTGACGCTGTCGGGAACTCCGGCCCGATAGATTTGGACCAGATCGGCATTGGCGCTGTACTCATCGCCCACCGGTCCGAACGCCCATTGCATGCCTGCTTTGAGAGTGTGCGAACCGGAGATGCGCGACAGCATCACCGAGACCATCCGCATGTCGGGATGGAACAGGTGCTCGTTCAGCGCCGCGTTGGTCAATGTCGTCAGGACCACATCCTGCTTGGCCGCTCCCGCGTACCACGAAGGCGAGAATGCCGTTTGGCGGATGCCCGGCTGGTAGAAGATGGTCAACCGCTCGACGTTGGTCGAAAAACCGGTTTCGAACAGCAAGTTGCTGCCGAGCGTGGCGGTCCATTTGGCCTGCCCGACGTAGTACAGCGCACGGTTGGGATCGCGCACGCCCGATGCCTTGACGACATCCGTGCCCGTCGCCAGCTCATGCCCCTTGAACTTCCAGATCCGCTGGAAGTAGGCGGAGAATTTGTGGTTCTTATCGGCCTGATAGGTCAGCCGGGCGAGCCCGCTGCGCACGTACTGATCCACGATCGCCGGACTGCCGTCGGGGTAGAACGCGTTGGTCACCTTCTCGTCGACCGACATGTGCCGCCCCGACCCGAAGAACCACAACTTGTTGCGCAGGATCGGCCCCCCAACCGAGAGGTTGAAGTCCTGGACGTGCTCAACCCCGTTCGGCTGCCGAATACCCTTCTTGCGGAGATCGGCATCGATGTTGCTGCTCTGCCACTGACCGGGTGTGTAGCCCAGATACATGGCCCCGCTCAGGCTGTTGCCGCCGTCCTTTGGGATCATGTTAATGCGAAGGCCGCCGGACGCCACTTCCACGGGAATCGCGCTCGTCTGAATGACCACTTCCTGGTTCAGCGCGTCATCGTTGTAGGCCTGGATACCGTAGTCGCTCATCGAGCTGTTCACCAGCATGCCGTCGATCTGCATGGTGATGTCCTTGGTCAGCGACCCGTGCGTGGACTGAGCCACCTGTTCCATCATCTGTGACCCGCCGACATCGGGACGGCTCATCTTTACCCCTGGCACCACCGAGCCGATCGACTGCGAGTTGCGGGTGATCGGCAGGTTGTCGATGATGTCCCGCGTCAGGACCTGAGTGCGTTGGGCGTTCTCGACGTCGACGAGCGGGGTGCCACCGGTGACGGTAATTGTCTCCTGGAGCACGCCAACCCTGAGCTGCACATCGATGGGCACGGTGACGTTGGAAGGCAACTGGATGTCGTCACGGACGAGCGTGCTGAAGCCAGGCAGCTCGAAGGTAATTGAATAGACGCCGGGACGGAGGTCGACGATGCTGTAGCGGCCCTGGGAGTCGGTGACCGCCGCCCGCACTTTTTCGATGAGCGCCGGGCTGGCGGCATTCACGGTCACCCCTGGCAAGACCCCACCGCTGCCGTCCTTGACGAGGCCGGCAATCGCGCTTTGTGCACGGGCGATCGCCGGCACGCACAGCAGCACTCCGAGTATCACTGCCGCAAGCTGTCCCCGGCGGCGCCGTGGACGTCCGTTACTGTGAGGAATCATGCTGCTCTCCTTGCGCGGGCGAGGCCCTGCATTATCGATGACGAACAATTTCGTGCAGAACGGTTCACGCCCGCGGAGGTCTAAGGTTGCCGGCTGCTCGTCAACCGCGGAACTCGACAGCCGAACTGGGCAGATCACCGGTGCGGTCACGGCTTGTGGCGCGCCCCAACCGACACCGTCGTCTGGGTGTGTGTCGCGGCGCCGCCATCAACCGCGGCGGCTCGCAGCTGGTACTCGCCGGGCACGGTGAAGGTGGCGATGGTCCGCGCCTTGCCGTCAACAGGCGGCGCGTAGCGCGGTTCGAAGCTCGCCGCGGCAGGACCCCGCCATACGATCCACGACACCGTGAGTCCATCCGGACGTGCTGGCGCACCTGGCTGGGACACTTCGCGCTGGCCCAGTTGTGGCACGTTGACGGGCGCGTCGCTGCCGCCAACCAACGTCGGCGGCGTTTCCTGGCCGACGGGCGGCTTGCCCCGGGGGCGCGGCTTCGGCAGGCCGTCATCGGTGACCGCGGCCACAAGGGAGGCCGTGGCCGGCAGGGTCAGGGGAGCGAGGGGCTCGGCGGTGATGATCGGCGGTTTGTTCGCCAGGATTTCTGGATCCGTATTGCCGCCGCCGGATGCGCCTCCATGGGGGTCAATCTCCCATTCCGCCTGCAGCCAACCGACGGCGCGTTCGCTGCGGCCACGAAGCGTCACCGTCCAGACCAGCTCCTGGGTCTTGCTCCACTCCGTGGGCAGCACCACCGTAAACAGGTTGCGGTGAGTCCGAGTGTAGAAGAACGTCGGCTGCCCGCGGTCCGGCCCGGCCGGCTCGATCCGGTTGTCGGGTCCTACCGGTATGTGCGGCTGCTCGACGTAATTGCGATTCAGGTACCCAAAGTGCATCTGGACGCGGCCGTCCGGCCGGCGCGACCAGCCCTCGAACACCGGCTGGATACTCTGACCGCGGTTGTACTTGAAGTTGTTGGTGAACTCCGGCTGCTGGGCGCGCGATTCGGCGGCGCCAAACGCGGCTACGGACACAGCAAGACCAAGCCAGGTGCAAAATTCACGTCTCATCGGTTCCTCGCGCGAATGGTGACGCCGGCGGTTAGCGCTGCTGCCGTGCCTGCGCGTCGCTGCGCTGCTGAGCGGCCTTGCGGTCGGCAAGTTGCTGCTGGTATTCCTGTTCGGTCAACTCGACCCAGCCGATCCAGAAGAAGCCCATCTCGTCGATGGTCCGCTGTCCGTCGCCGACCCAGTTTTTGGGATCAATCGCGCGCGGGTTGGCCGGCGTGTTGTCGTGCCACTGGATGTTGTGCAGGATCGTGCCAGCGGGCAGCAACGGCTGGGCGTCCTCTGCGTAGTTGTAGGTCAGGTGCCAGTTGTTGTTGAAGTCGGCGCAGTTGAGCATCTCCGTTGTCGTGCGCGTCCCAGACGTCGGGTAAATCACCTCGAGACACTGGCGCTTGCCGAGGTTGTGCATGTGGGGCTGGAAGGCGATCAGCCGCGCCGGCTTGTGGAGAATCGTATAGCCGTCGCTGCGCGACACCATGCCGGCGGGAATGTCCAGGGGGGTGGTGGGCTGTGCGAGTTGCCGCGACCAGCGGATGTGCTTGGGCACGAATCCTTTCGGGTACAACTTGACCCCGACTTCGACTTCCGCATCGATCGCCTCGCCGACCGAGTGCAGGTGATAGCTGAGGCGCGCGCGCTGGCCCTTCTGCAGGATGACGCCGGTGCCTTCCGGGTAGAATTCGGCGTTCTTCCCCGAGGCGTACTCCACCAGGAACTGGCCCTCGTCCATCGACGCCTGCTCACCGGACGGCGTGTTGACCGAGAACGACAACGCGTGATGGACCACACGATGTGACGCGCGGGTGGCCGAGCGAGTCTGGATCGCCTTGATATAGCGGTCCTCGTCGATGCCGATTTCGGCGTAGAGGTCGCCGAAGAGATCGGGCCCGGCGGGCGGCACTTTGTAGGCCGGGAACTTGATGATGAGGTCGGGCTCGCCAATCTGCCATTCGCCTGACGACGCAAACGTCGGCGGGGCCGGCATGGCGGATGAGCTGCCCTCAGGCACGCCGGCCTCGACCCAGCGGACGATGGTCGCGATTTCGTCGTCACTGAGCGACGGGTCATCCTTGAATTGCTGGATGCCGATGTTGCGGTCGACATGGAAGGGCGGCATGTCGCGGGCGACCACGCGGCTGCGGATCGCCCGCGCCCAGGGCCGAACCTCCCGGAACGTCATGAGCGGCATCGGCGCGATCTCGCCCGTCCGATGACACGACTGGCACGAGCGCTGCAGGATCGGCGCGATGTCCTTGGTGAACGTCGGCGCTGCCGCCGGCGCCTGAGCGAACGCGGCTCCCGGACCACACCACACGGCCACCACCAACGCGACGCCCCCGAACCCGACCATTCGACCCGTCATGTGCCAGAACTCCTTCTCTTGCGACGCACCCCCAGCGCGAGGGCGGCGCATCGAATACAGCATCGCCGCGCAATACTGAGTCGGCGGGCCTCTTCAGGCAATACCTAAGTGGAGGTAGGAGGGCGATTTTCAGGCAACTCAAGCGGGACCGCGACGCCCGCGGCTGCCGACCGGATGCCCCCTCCACCTGCTGCGCTCGCTGGCAACAGGGTTCGGGGCGTTTGAGCTGAAGAACGAGCTGAAGACCGACGCCGAGGTGAGGGCGGCGATGGAGCCGCGAAAAGCAAACTAAGGAGATTAAGGAGTTAACTCTTTAACTCTTTAACTCTTTATCTCCTGTTTTTCTGGTCTTCACGAACCAGATGGCCGCCACAAAGGTCACCGCCACGGCGGCCATCATCAGCCCGAACAGCGCGAGCGTGCGAAACAGGATCGACTCGCTCTGCATCCGCACCGTGAGCTCGAGCGGCGTGCCCTTCCGGCGCTCCGCCAGAGTCTGTTCCCACACGATGATGTTGCCGCGTTCGATGGCGCGCGAGGGCGAGTTGTGGAACTCGACCTTGCTCGGCAGGTGGACGCGGATGGCCACCAGTTCGTTGCCCTCCCACCCGACATCGCCCACGTCCTTGCCGGCCGCGGCCTGCAGCACCTGGGTGTACTCGAACAGCCCGTCGTTCTGCTGGTAGCGATACTGCGACCAGGCAAACGGCGTCGCGTCGCTCAGCTTGCGGATGTCGGCGACGTCGATGCGAAGGTGGACGTAGCGGCGCCCGTCGCGGCGGGAGGTGGTGACATTGGCGACCTCGGTCACCGGCGAGGCGTACATCTCGCGCACGACCTGCCGGTCGAGGCGCGCGCCCGGGTCAACCGGCAGGGCGGCGCCGCGCAGCGCCACCAGCGCCGGCACCGACGCGTTCACGAATACGCTGGCCGATCCGTCCAGGGCGAGGAAGATTTCCTCCTCGTACTCGTACTTTCGCGACATCACGCCGCCGCACGCGGCCGACACCAGCACCGAGACGAGCACAAGGCCAAAAGCAAGGCGCACTATCGAATAATATACGGTTGGTGCGTCGGCGCCCCATAAAGGGGCGCCCCACAGCCGTCAATGCCCTCCCACCCCACACTGTTCCTGATCGACGGCAGCAACCAGATGTATCGCGCCTACCACGCGATCCGCGGGTTGACCGGCCCCGACGGCAAGTCCACCAACGCGGTGTATGGCTTCATCACCATGCTCCGCAAGCTGATTGCCGACCACCAGCCGGAGTACATCGCCGCGTCGTTCGACGTCCGCGGCCAGACCTTCCGCTCGAAGATGTCGGCCGACTACAAGGCCAATCGCGCCGCCATGCCCGACGACCTGGTCGAGCAGGTGCCGTGGGTGTTCGAGGCGTGCGAGGCGCTGGGCGTGCCGATCTTCACCTCCGAAGGTTTCGAGGCCGACGATGTGATCGGGACCCTGGCGGTGAAGGCCGCCGGGCACGGCTTCCAGGCCGCGATCGTCACCGGCGACAAGGACTTCTTCCAGCTCGTCAACGGCGGCGTCAAGGTCTACAACCCGAAGGACGAAGGCGCGTGGTTCGACGCCGAGGGCGTGGCGGTGAAGTTCGGCGTGCCCCCGTCACAGGTCGTCGACGTGCTGGCGCTGATGGGCGACTCGAGCGACAACGTCAAGGGCGTGCCGGGCATCGGCGACAAGGGCGCCCGCGAGCTGATCGCGCAGTACGGCTCGCTCGACGCGCTGCTGGAGCACGCCGCCGAGATCAAGCAGAAGAAATACCGCGAAGGCCTGCTGGCGCACGCCGACGAGGCGCGGCAGAGCCGGGAACTGGTGACGATCCGGACCGACCTCGACGTGCCGTTCGATGCCGAGGCGTTCCGCTATCGCGGCCCCTCGCGCGAACGCTGTTACGAGCTGTTCTCGCGGCTGGGCTTCCGGACCCTGGTGCCCGAATTCGCGCCCACCGCGGCGTCGGTGGTCAAGGACTACACCCTGGTCGGGTCGAGCGACGAGTTGACCGCGCTCGTTGGGCAACTGCGCGCGGCGAGGCGCTTCAGCCTGAAGGTGATCACCGACGGCACCGCGCCGGTGCGGGCGACGCTGGTGGGCATTGCCGTCTCGACCGGGCCGGCCATGGCGCGCTACATCCCGCTCGGTCACGAAGGGTTTGGTGGCGGCTTCTCGCTCGCCAAGTCCGAGGCGCTGGCGCGGCTGGCGCCGCTGCTGACCGATCCGGAAGTCGAGAAGATCGGCCACGACATCAAGGCCGATCTGATCGTGCTGGGCCGCCACGGCGTCGACCTCAAGAACCCCCGGGCGTTCGACACCATGCTCGCCGCCTACCTGCTGGACGCGAACCGGTCGAGCCAGGCGCTGGAACCGATTGCCCTCGAGCAGCTTGGCTACAAGGCGCTGACCGAAGACGAGGTGCGGGGCAAGGGGGCGAAGGCCATCCCGTTCGCGCAGGTGCCGGTCGACAGCGTGCTCGATTACGCCGGCGAGCGCGCCGACCTGGCGTGGCAGCTGGCCGGACACTTCCGGCCGCTGCTCGAGCGCGATGGGCTGCTGCCGGTCTACCTCGAGCTCGAGCTGCCGCTGGTGCCGATCCTGGCGGAGATCGAGCGGACCGGTGTCAAGGTGGACGTGCGGTCCCTGGCGGCGCAGTCGACGTTGCTCGACCGGGAAATGGGCGACCTCGGCCGGCAGATTTTCGCGCTGGCCGGCGGCGAGTTCAACATCAACTCGCCCAAGCAGCTCGCCGAGATCCTGTTCGAGAAGCTGCAACTGCCGGTGCTGAAGCGGACCGGCGCCACGCGCACGCCGTCGACGGCGGTCGAAGTCCTCGAGGAGCTCGCCGCGCAGCACGACATCTGCCGCCTGATCCTCGACTGGCGCGGCCTGGCCAAGCTGAAGGGCACCTACATCGATGCGCTGCCGACGCTGGTGAATCCCGAGACCGGCCGCGTGCACACGCAGATCAGCCAGGCGGTGGCCGCCACGGGGCGGCTGAGCAGCAGCGACCCGAACCTGCAGAACATCCCGATCCGGACCGAGATTGGCCGGCAGATTCGCGGCGCCTTCATCGCCGAGCCGGGCCACGTGCTGATCTCCGCCGACTATTCGCAGATCGAGCTGCGCGTGCTCGCGCACCTGTCCGGCGACGAGACGCTGATCGCCGCGTTCGAACGCGGCGACGACATTCACGATCAGACCGCGGTCAAGGTGTTTGGCGCCGACAGCACGCTCGACCCGCATGAACTGCGGCGCCGCGCCAAGATCGTCAACTACGCCCTGCTCTACGGCAAGACGGCGTTCACGCTGGCCAAGGACATTGGCGTCACGCAGCAGGCGGCGCAAACCTTCATCGACGCCTACTTCGCGGGCTTCCCGCGGGTGCGCGCGTTCATCGACAAGACGCTCGAGGACGCGCGGGTCAGCGGCTATGTCCAGACCATCTTCGGCCGCCGCCGGCCGGTGCCCGAGCTGACGAGCCGCAACGGCATGATTCGCGCCGCCTCGGAACGCGCGGCGGTGAACATGCCGATCCAGGGCACCGCCGCCGACATCCTGAAGAAGGCCATGATCGACGTCCACGCCGCGCTGGCCGACAGCCACCCGCGCGCGAAGATGATCCTGACGGTGCACGACGAGCTGTTGTTCGAAGCGCCAAAGGAAGAAGCCGACGTCGTCGCGGCCATCGTCAAGGAGAAGATGGCCAGGGCGGTCGCGCTGCGGGTGCCGCTCGATGTCGACGTGGGGATTGGGGAAAACTGGAAAGAGGCGAAGAGCTAGTTACTTCCAGCGCTCTTTCACGACCGCCCAGTCGGCGCGGAGATCGGATTCAGCCTGCGCGCGCCGGTCGGGCGCGAGCAGCCGCACCCGGTCGGGAATGATGCCTTCGAGCATCAGCTTGTCGAGGTCGGCGCGCAGGCTGGCGGCGCGGTTCGTGGCCAGCCGCGCGCGCACCCAGCCGGCGATGGCGGCATCCCAGGCGCCGGCCGAATCGCCGGCGCCGCGGGTGGCAACCGCGACCCAATAGCCGGCGGCCGCCGAGCCGGGATTGCGCGATAGCTCGCGCGACATGCGGTCGCGCATGCGGCTGAACGCCGCGGCGCGTTCCTCGCGCGCCAGCGCATCCGCGTGACGCTCCGCCGCGCTGCCCCACCAATCCAGCATCGCCTCGGCCGTGACGGGGCCCTGGGCAATGGCGCCGTCGAGGCCGCTTTCAAACAACTGCGCGGCGGCGCCGTAGTCATCCTCGAAGAAGAGCGCTTCGCCGAGGGCCATCAGGAAGTCGATGTGGTCGCGGGCGTCGAGGCTGCTGACGCGGATGGTGCCCAACGCCGTGCGCGCCGCCGTCAGGTCCCCCGGGTTGGCTGATTCGCGATAACGCTCGAGGTAGGCGCGGGCCAGGACCACGGTGGCGGCGTCCTGGGTGACCGGCGTCTTCTGGGCCGCGAGGGCCGCCGAGATGGCCGCGTCGAACTGCCGCTGATTGTAGAGGGAGCGCGCCCGGGCCAAATCGGCGCGAGTCGCCCACGCCGGCGTTGCCGCCAGCAGAACCAGTAGCGCCACAGACACAGATCTCACGAGAGCCACAGATGACACAGATAACACAGATCCAAGCACAGCCACCGATTAGGCGCAGATTTACACAGATTAGGGAACGGTCATGCGTGCCGAATTAGGCTGACCAGTGATCCAAGCCATTGGGGTGCGTGAGCGCCACAGAATCCCGACATGCGGCGTTGAAACCCTGTTTGGCATCGCGTGATATCACCCCGCCTCTGTGTAGGCTTGCAGCCTAATTGCTAGCCGGACAGGCGAGTCCGGGATTGCGAATCGATATCGCTCGCAAATTCAATTCAGGAGTCGACGATGACTGCCGACGTGATCACGTGTCCGAATTGCGGCGGCCCAATCCAGGTCTCCAAGCTCTTGACCGATCAGATTCGGAAGGACATGGAGCGGGACTTTGCCGCGCGGCTTCGAACGGAGGAGGTGAAGCTGCGCGAACAGTCGGAAAGGCGGCTCCGGCAGGATCGCGCGCGCATGGAAAGCGAGGCGCTGAAGGCGGCTGAGGCCAAGGTCCGAGGCGAAGTGCAGCGAATCCAGCGCGAGACCAAGGACCAAGCCGACATGGTCCGGAAGTTGACTGGTCAGCTTGAGACTAAGGACCGGCAGGTTGAGGCGGAGAGCAAGAAGCGCTTGCACAGCGCGAAGAAGCAACTCGAATCGGAGGTAACAGAGCGCCTAAACGAAGAGTACCTGGGCAAAGAAATCGAGGCGCAGCGCAGACTCTCTGATGCACGGAGCCAGATCGCAAATCTCAAGCGAAAGCTCGACGACAGTTCAAGGCAAATGCAGGGGGACGTGAGCGAGGGGCGGCTCGTCGACGTGCTCGCAAAGGCTTTTTCGTCTGATGATGTCCGGTCTCTCAGTAAGCGCGGCGGCGGCGCTGATGTCCTTCAGCGGGTCTGTTCGCCCATGCATGAAGAGTGCGGCACAATCGTTTGGGAATCGAAGAACACCGCACAGTGGAGCAATGCGTGGCTGCCGAAACTCCGCCAAGACCAGCGGCGCGTCAAGGCCGAAGCCGCGGTGCTGGTGTCAGTTGCGCGGCCGAAAGGTGGCGGGCGTCTTGAGCTGATCGACGGCGTCTGGGTCACCGACTTGGCGCTAGCGGTGGGGCTTTCGACAGTGCTTCGTTCCCATCTGATTCAGCTCAGTCAGTACAAGGACGTCCGTCCTGGAACGGCCGACAAGTACGCGGTCATTCAACGGTCCCTTGCGAGCACTGAGTTCCGTCAGAGGATCGAAGCCATGGTTGAGGCGTTTCAGACAATGCAGAAGGACCTTGACGCCGAGCGACGCTCTGCCGAGAGGCATTGGGCCCAACGCGAGAAGCACCTGCAACTCGTCATCGAGAACGTGTCGGGGATGTACGGTGAGCTTCGCGCGATCGCGGGGCCCACTCTCGCGCGCGTGCGCCGCCTCGAATTGCCTGGTTCGTAGACGGCTAACCCCGCGCTGGAGCCGACAGCGCGACCGGGTGTGTATTGTGAGGTCGCGCTGCGGCTCAGCGCGAACGAGATTAGGCTGGACAACGAGACACGTGACCGAAGCCTTCATTGAGCCGTTGGCACAGGGATGCGTCCACGGTCCTCTCTTCTACCCGAGTGCTGGACGCGACTGGCGAGTTCCTGTAGTCACCTTCTTCCCCGCCATGGCGGAATTCTGGTTCGTTGATCCCGCGTATGCCGGTCGCTGACGGTCCATCGTCGCCGTGGCTACGGTCAACGCTCGATCGCTTTGCTACCAAGCATCGGAGTGTTCTTCCATCGGGGCGATAGTCCTGGCGAAAGCGGGAGCAACGTGTATTGGTTGTCTCGCCGATGGGTCGGGGACTGGCTTCATCGACTGCCAGCCGGCGGGCTGGTCGTGACGGACGGCTCCTTGGCCCACGCGCGTCACTTGCGGCGCTTCCACAAGAGCACCACTCCTCCTCTCGAAGCCTGGCGGCGGTCAAGCCCGTTCACGAAGTGGGGCCGACACTGGACATGTGTGGGCTGTGCAGGCCATCGGTATGGCCCAACACTGGTGTGGCAGTTGTCGGCAGCCACCACCAGCCGAGGGCGGCTCGATGGATCATGAGGCCGCCGCGGCTGAAGCCGGGCCTTGATATGGCGACAGCGGGACTTCCTGCGGGTCTAATCAATCGGCGGGCCGTGCTCGAGACGCACACCCGACACTGCGCGAATGAGGACTTCATCGTCATCAAACGTGTAGTAGATATGGCACCCGATCTTCCTTAGGTACAGCCGACGGAGTGGGGCGCCCTCGTTCTGGCTGTAAGGCGTGCCGGCCGCCGGAAAGATCGCAAGAACTGCGACGGCCTCGGCCCGCCGCGGCTTCACGGCTCTCGGAGCCTCTTCAGGACATCAGCGGCGGCCACGAGCCGCCCAGCCTCGACATCCGACTCCGACCGCGCCAGCGCCTCGTGCAGGGCGGCGCGCTCAGCCGCGTCCATATCGTCACCGGGATCGACCGCCAGCAGCCGCACTGCTGTCCCTTCGGGGAGATCCGTAGGCTCGTCCACGACCAGGCGCCCGTCGCGCACGCGGGCGGTTATCGTCACGCGGCCAGACTAGCACCGGGTTTGACCCGCGACAAGCCGTCAGTCGTCGCGTTTTGAGAAACTAGAATCGGTGTGAATCTGCAACTAATCGGTGGCTGACCGTCTTTGCTGTGATCGGAATCTGCGGCTCGGGTGTAGGCTTGCGGCCGGGGCCTCATGCACTCATCAACCCTAATCGCCGTCTCGACATTCCGGTCCCCAGCGGATGCGCAGGTCGCCAAAGGCGTCCTCGGGTGCGGCCCGCTCAGGGCTGGTCAACGTCGGATGCTCGTGCGCGGCCCATTCGTGCAGGCACAGCAGCACCGTGCCATCGTCATCAGGCAACGGGCTCCTGTTGTTCTTCCGGATCGACGATTTTGAGCTGGCCCAGGAGCGAGTCCGCGGGCTCGGCGTTCGGCTCGCCGAAGAGCCCCATCTCAATCCGAACACGCAGACCAAAGAGTTCTCGCTGCGGGATCCTGACGGCTACTACGTCACGATCAGCGCACTTTAGCCAGGGGACACACCGAAGCCGAGGGCGCCACCGAGCAGCCGGTCTCCAAGCACTTCGAATCTGTGAGAATCTGTGCCTAATCTGTGGCTGTCATTCCGTTCTCAATCGGTGGCCCGTGGCTAAGTGATCTTCTTCTGCGGCAAGATGGCCGCCGGCAAGTCCACGCTCGCGAAGGAGCTGGCGGGGCGCGAGCGCGCCGTGCTCCTGAACCAGGACGAGCTGCTCGAGCGCCTCTTCCCGGGCGACGTCGTCGACGTTCCCAGTTACGTGAAGTGCTCCTCGCGGCTGAACAGCGCGATCGGACCGCACGTCGTCGCGCTGCTGACCCTGGGCACGCCGGTGGTGCTCGACTTTCCGGGCAACACGAAGTCCCAGCGGGCCTGGTTCCGCGGACTGTTCGAGCAGGCCGGCGTCCCTCACGAACTGCATTTCATCGACGCCCCCAATGCCCTGTGCAAGCGTCAGCTCCGGGAGCGCAGCCCGCATTTGCCGCTCGGCACGCCGTGGACGTCGGAGGCGGAGTTCGACTTGATCATGGACCACTTCCTGCCACCAGCAGATGACGAGCAGTTCAACGTGATCCGTCACCACCGCAATGCGTGAAACCGAGCTGTACGAGCCGATCAAGCGCTTCCTCGAACAGCAGGGCTACGAGGTCAAGGCCGAGATCGGGGCCGCGGATGTCGTCGGCGTCCGCGGCGACGAGCCGCCGCTGATCGTCGAGACCAAGACCGGCTTCTCGCTCTCGTTGTTCCACCAGGGGACCGAGCGGCTGGCCATCACCGACCTGGTCTACATCGCCGTGCCGGCCGGCCGCGGCCAGGCCTTCCGGAAGGCGCTGCAGCGAAACCTGCGGTTGTGCCGGCGCCTCGGCCTCGGCCTGCTGACGGTTGGTCCTCGCGACCCGCGGGTGCAGGTGCATGCCGACCCCGGCCCCTACCGGCCGCGGCCCTCGAAGGTCAAGAAGGTGCGGCTGCTCGGCGAGTTCGTCCGCCGGGTCGGCGACCCGAATGTGGGCGGGGCCACGCGCAAGGGCCTCGTCACCGCCTATCGCCAGGAAGCCATGCGGTGCGCCCGGTTCCTGTCGCAGCACGGCGCCACGAAGGCCGCCCTGGTGGCGAAAGGCAGCCAGGTGCCCCACGCCCGTCGAATCATGGCCGACAACCATTACGGGTGGTTTCAGCGGGTCGGGACCGGGATTTACGACCTCACTCCGGAATACAATCTAAGGCTGGATGACAGAGCCGGTAATTGTCCCGCGGGCTGAACACCCGATTTCGCGGCGGGACATCGATGCAGATGCCCTTAAAGTGCTGTACCGCCTGCAAGAAGCGGGCTACACGGCATATCTGGTCGGTGGCAGCGTCCGCGACCTCCTGCTCGGCCGCCGGCCCAAAGACTTCGACATCGGCACCTCGGCCCATCCCTACCAGGTCAAAAAGCTCTTTCGAAACTGTTGGATCATCGGCCGGCGGTTTCGCCTGGCCCACGTCCGGTTCGGCCTGAAAGCCATCGAGGTCGCCACGTTCCGCAAGAACATCCCGGCCGGTTCCGAGGCCGAGCCGAGCGAGGCGCCGCCCCCGTCGTCCACCGCCGACGGCGACCTCCTGATCAAGCACGACAACACGTTCGGCACGCCCGAGGAAGACGCCTTCCGCCGCGACTTCACCATCAACGCCCTGTTCTACGACATCGCCAACTTTTCGATCATCGATTACGTCGGCGGCCTGCAGGACCTGAAGGACGGCCTGATCCGCTGCATCGGCGACCCCAACGAGCGCTTCCAGGAGGATCCCGTCCGCATGCTGCGGGCCATCGTCATGGCCTCGCGCCTCGGGTTCCGGATCGACGAGCCGGTGGTGAAGGCCATTGCGAAGCATCGCCAGTTGATGGCCACCGCGTCGCCGGCCCGCCTGATCGAGGAGTACTACAAGATCCTGCGCTCGGGCGCGGCGGACGTGACGTTCCGCGCGCTGGTCGAGCATCGCCTGCTGGAGCCGGTGACACCGGAAATCCAGCGCGGCGCGAAGAACGTGGCGCTCTGGGAGAGCCTGACGGCGCTCGACGCGTATCGGCGCAAGTTCGAGTCGGCGCCGGCCACGCTGCGCAATCCGATCCTGCTGGGGTCCATGCTCATCCCGCTGGGATTGATGCCCAAGAAGTCGCACGGCCGGTTCGACGAGGATCACGACCTCGACGAGGGCAGCCCTGAAGGGGCGCCCTCACAAGACGACGAGGGGTTGCCGCCACCGGCCCCCACGTCGCGGTTCAAGCGGCCGCCGAAGGAGCCAATCCTCAAGATCGGATCGCTGCCCATCGCGCGCGGCGACACCGAGCGGTTGCGCCAGGTCCTGTCGCTGCAAGGCCGCATTGCCGACCTCGAGCTGTCACCGCGCGCCAAGCGCGCGCTCATGCACCGCGGGCCGTTCGAGGATGCGCTGACGTGGTTCGAGATTCACGGCAACGCGCCCGCCGTGCTGGAACACTGGAAGGGATTCATCGAGGCGCTGGGCCCCGAGGCCCTGCACCCGCCGGCTCCCGAGCCGGGCGCGCCACCGGCCGACGGCCGCGCCCCGGGCGCCGGCCGGCGACGCCGGGGACGGCGCCGCCGTGGCCGTCGCAGCTTCCACAAGCCGCCTACGGACTCATAAGAGCGGCAGCACTAAAGTGCTGCCCTCCTGGCACTACCCGTTTTTCTTCTCGAACTCCTGCATGAACGCCACGAGGGCGTCGACGCCGGCTTCCGGGAACGCGTTGTAAATCGACGCGCGCATGCCGCCGACCGAGCGGTGCCCCTTCAGGCCGTCGAGTCCTGCCGCGGTTGATTCCTTCACGAACGCCTTCTCGAGGTCCTCGTTCGGCAGCCGGAACGTGATGTTCATGCGCGACCGGCTGGCCTTGTCGGCGGTGCCGCGGTAGAAGCCGCTGCGGTCGATCTCCGCATACAGCTTGTCGGCCTTGCGCTGGTTGGCGGCGTTGATGGCCTCGAGCCCGCCCTGCGCCAGGCCCCATTTCATCACCAGCCCCATCAGGTAGATGCCGAAACACGGCGGCGTGTTGTACATCGAGCCGTTCTCGGCATGCACGGCGTAGTTCAGCATGGTGTGCAGCGACTTCTGCGACCGCGCCAGCAGGTCTTCGCGGATGATCACCAGCGTCACGCCAGACGGCCCGAGGTTCTTCTGCGCGCCGGCGTAGATCAGGCCGTACTTCGCGACGTCGATCGGCCGGCTGAACATGTCGGACGAGGCGTCGGCCACGAGCGGCGCCTCACCCACCGCCGGTTCGGCCGGCCACTCGGTGCCGAACAACGTGTTGTTGGTCGTCATGTGGACATACGCGGCGCCGGGCGTCAGCTTGATCTCGTCCTGGCGCGGGATGCGCGAGAAGTTCTCGCTTTCGGTCGTCGCCGCGATGTTGACGGTGCCGACGCGCTGCGCTTCCTTGACGGCCTTCTGCGACCAGCCGCCGGTGACGATGTAGTCGGCGGTGGCGCCGGGGGTGAGCAGGTTGAGAGGCACCATCGAGAACTGCAGCGATGCGCCGCCCTGCAGGAACAGCACCTTGTAGTTGGCCGGCACCTGGCCGAGGGCGCGCACGTCGGCCTCGGTCTTCGCCAGGATGTCCTCGAAGGTCTTGGACCGGTGGCTGATCTCGAGCACCGACATGCCGACGCCGGGCAATTCGACCAGGTTGCGCTGCGCTTCTTCGAGCACGGGCACCGGCAGGACGGCCGGGCCGGCAGAGAAATTAAAAATGCGATTCATGGGTCACCATTATCCGCTATCAGCTAGCCGAGTTTGACGAGTTGCAGATCGAGGATGTCGGCATTTCCCGATTGCATCGCATCCATCGCGCGCGGCGATGGCGCGCCGTCGAGGTTGATGCGAGCGACGGCGGCCTCGGCGCCGGCGAAGATGATGTTCTCGGTTTCCTGCACGTTGAGGTGCGCGACCCGCAGGTATTCGAACACGTGGGCCAGCACGCCCGGCTTGTCGCGGTGGCGCACCACCAGCATGTGGGTGGCCGGCGTGAGCTTGGCGAGGTTCACGACGTTGGGCACCTTGCCGGTGTCCTTGTAGGTGGTGATGATGCGGACGGTTTCCGCGGCAATCGCCTCTTGCGCCTGGTCGGTCGAGGCGCCGATGTGGTGGGTGCCATAGACGTTGGGGAGCGCCACCAGCGGGTCGGCAAAGCCGGCGGTCGCCTCGGCCGGCTCGTTGCCGAACACGTCGAGGCCCAGGCGGAGGCCCTTCTCCTTCACCGCGGCTTCGAGCGCCGCGTGGTCGACGACCTCGCCGCGGGCGGTGTTGATGACGCAGGCCCCCTTCTTCGCGTGCGCGAGCAGCTCGGCGTTCACGAAGTTGCGGGTGTCCTTGGTCAGCGCCAGGTGCACGCTCAGGATGTCGGACTTGGCCACCAGTTCCTCGGCCGTGACCACGACCTTCACGCCAAAGACCTGCTCCGCCTGCGCCCGCGCCGCGGCATCCTCGGTGAAGCGGCGGCTCCAGACCAGCACCGGCATGCCGAACGCGCGGGCGCGAACCGCCACCTCCTGGCCGATGTGGCCAAAGCCGATCAGGCCCAGCGTCTGCCCCAGCAGGCCGCGGGCTTTCGAGTATTCCTTCTTGTTCCACTTCCCCGCCCGCAGCTCGGCGACGTTGTCGGGGATGCGCCGATCGACGGCGAGAATCAAGCCCATCGCCAGCTCGGCCACCGCCACCGAGTTCTTGCCCGGGCAGTTCGACACGTAGATGCCGCGCTTCGACGCGGCGGCCACGTCGATGGTGTTCACGCCGGCGCCGGCGCGCACGATCAACGACAGCCCGCCGGCATCCAGCATGGCCTCGGTCACCTTGGTCGAGCGCACCACCAGCACCGGCGCGCCGCTCTCCGTGATGGCGGCCACCAGGCTGTCGCCGCTCGCGTCGGGCTGGAAGATCACGTCGCAGCCGGCCGCCTTCAGGCCATCCAGGCCGGACTTCTCGAACTTGTCGGCGATTAAGACCTTCACGGGGACACCTACAGGAGATGCGACAGCAGGCCGTCGCGAAGCTTGGGTTCGAACCAGGTGGACTTGGGCGGCATGATGCCGCCCGCGTCCGAGACGCGCATCAGGTCCTCGACCGACACCGGGAACATCGAGAAGGCAACCGCGAACGTTCCCTGGTCCACGAGTTGCTCGAGCGCCGCGGTGCCGCGAATGCCGCCCACGAAATCAATGCGCTTGTCGGTGCGCACGTCGTGGATGCCCAGCACCGGCTCGAGGACCGTCGACTCGAGGACGTCGACGTCGAGCGAGTGGGCGCCGGCCGGCAGGGTGATGGTGTGCCACGCGCCATTCAGATACATGGCCACCTCGCCCTTGCGCGCCGGCGCCGCCGGCCCGCCGACGGCCACCGCCAGGCGGCGCTTCAACGACGCCAGCAACTCGTTGGCGGTCAAGCCGTACAGGTCGCGCACCACGCGGTTGTAGGGCAGCACCTGCATCTGGTTATCGGGAAAGGCAACTGCGAGCACGCGATCATGCTCACCGGCGCCCTTGGCCGCCAGCGAATGACGTGTGCGGGCGGCGCTGGCCGCGCGGTGGTGGCCATCGGCGATGTAGAGGCTGTCGAGCGCGGCGAAGGCATCCACGATCAACGGCGTCACCGCCGCCGGCACGCGCCACACCTGGTGACGCACGCCGTCTGGCGCGACGATGTCGTAGAGCGGATCGTCCAGGACGGCGCGCGACACCGCCTCGTCGATGGCCCTGGAGGCGCGGTAAGTCAGGAACACCGGCCCCGTCTGCGCGCCAATCGCCAGCAGGTGCCGCGTGCGATCATCTTCCTTGTCGGGACGCGTCTTCTCGTGCTTTTTGATCAGGTCGCGCTCGTATTCGTCGATCGAAAAGCAGGCGGCCACACCCGACTGCACGTGCGCGCCCATGTGCAGCCGATATACGTAGAGGCTCGCCACCTCTTCCACGACCAGGGGCGCCAGCTCCCTTAACCGCGCGAAGTTCTTCGCGGCCAGGCCGTACACCGCATCCGCGTGCGGGTCGGCGCCGGCTGGCAGCTCGATCTCGGGCCGCGACACCCGCAAGAAGCTCAGCGGGTTGCCCTCCGCCAGCTCGCGGGCCTCCTCGGTGTTGACCACGTCGTAGGGCACGGAGGCGACGGCGGCAGCGGCTTTCGGCGCGGGCCTGAGCGCCTTGAAGGGATAGATGGCAGACATGTCGCCTTGAATTATAGGTCGCGACGGCAGGTCTCTTGCACCGCTGTGTATCGGGGGAGATTACATGAGCCAGTTGGTGACTAGATCTATTACACGTCTGTCATTTTTACTCGTTGCGTTGTTCGTTTTGACCGCCCCGGCGGCCGCCCAGGACGGCGGCCTGCGCGGCGGCCTGTCGGTGGATCCGGATCAGTTCTATTTCGGCGGGCACCTCGAGACGTCACCACTCGTGGACCGGCTGTACTTCCGTCCGAACGTCGAAGTGGGCTTTGGTGACGACCTCACGTTAATCGCCGCCAACATGGAGTTCGTCTACAAGTTCCCCAACCGCCGGGGTTGGGGCTTCTACGCCGGCGGCGGCCCGGCGCTCAACGTCTACATGGTCGACGGCGCCGACGACTCGGACACCGACGCGGGGTTGAACCTGCTGCTGGGAGTCGAGAACGCGCGGGGCTTGTTCTTCGAGTTCAAAATGGGAGTGGTGGACTCACCCGACTTCAAGTTCGGGGTGGGCTGGACGTTCCGCTAGTAATTACAGGAGATCAAGAGATCAAGAGACTTCTTGTCTCTTGATCTTCTGTGACGACTAGTTATTGTTCGCGGCGCGCGCGGCGGGCGGGGCGAACAGCAGCGACAGGTAGCGGTCGCGCTCTGACGAGAACACGTTGAGCAGGGTGGCGGGAACGGGATCGCCGGGCGGCATGTTGCGGTGTTCGAGGATCGGGTTGACGTAGCGCCCGGCCTTCTTGAGGCCGTAGTGCAGGTGAGGGCCGGTCGCGAGGCCGGTCTTGCCGACCAGCCCGACCAACTCGCCCTGGCCGATCCGCGCGCCCTGGCGGGTCTTGAGCGCCGACAGGTGCAGGTACTCCGTCTCGTAGCCGTTGGGGTGCCGCACCTTGACCGTGCGGCCGCCGCCGTTGGTCCAGCCCGCGAAGGTGACCACGCCCGGCGCGACCGAGACGACCGGGGCGCCGATGGCGGCGTGGTAATCGACGCCGTTGTGGGCGCGCGCGTAGCCCAGCACCGGATGCTTGCGCGACGACGAGAAGCGCGACGTCACCCGCGGCTCGAACTTGAGCGGCGACTTCAGGAAGAAACGCTTCAGCGATCGCCCCTGGTCGTCGTAGTAAGCGGCGGGACCGCCCTCGGGCGTGAAGCGGACGGCGCGCAGTTGCCGGCCGTCGTTGACGAACTCGGCGGCGAGAATGGGGCCGTAGCCGGCCAGCTTGCCCTCGCGCGAGTGGCGCTCCACGAGCAGGCGGAAGTGATCGCCGGGTTGCAGGTCCGAGTTGAAGTCAATCTCGCCCGAGAACACGTCGGCCAGGCCGAGCGCGAGGTCAATGCGCTCGCCCGCCTCGTTGAGCGCCGCCGACAGCGAGTTGGTGTCGCGATCGATCGCGCCCTCCACCATCACCACGGACGATTCCCTGGGAATGCGTTCGATGTTGGTGTGGAAGCGGGGCGTGCCGTCGAGCGAGCCGCGGGTGGCGGTGAGCCGGCGATCGGCGTCAATCTCGTACTCGAATCGCCGCACCCGGCCGTCGAGCATGCGGTCAATCGCATACGGCTGGCCGGCGCGGATGCGCCGCAGGTCGAAGGCCTGGCCGATCGACGCGACCAGCACGGCCTTTTCCGGCCCCTCGATCATGTGGCGATCGAACACCGTGGCAATGGTCGTGCGCGTCGGAACAAACCCGGTCAGGTAGTCGGCGTCACGCTCGAGCGACACGTCGGTATCGAGCCGCGCCATCGACACCGGATCGGCAGCCGACAGCCACAGCGGCGACGAGGCCGCGCCCAAAAGCAGGGCGAGAGCCGGAACCAGGAACCGTTTGCGCATCGAAGGGACGGCCGATCCTAACAAAATCCGACGTGCAAAGGCATGCAAAAAAACGAGTTACCGCCGCGGCAGCGGCACGACGAGTTGCGCAGTAATGCCCGCGTCGATACGGACCGCCTGGGTCACCTTGCGTCCGCCGGCCTCGAGCACCACCTGGTGATCGCCCGGAGCCAGGTCGCGAATGGTCACCGGCGTGGTCCCGCGGTTCTGGCCATCGACGGTCACGCGGGCCCCCGCCGGCTCGCTGCGCACGTCGAGGGCGCCGGTCAGGGCCACGTTCTGCAGCTCGATGTACTGCGCCGTCTGCACGCCCGCCTGGATGGTCAGCGGGATCACGCGCGGTTCGGATTTTCCGCTCTGCACTTCGAGCACATGCGCACCCGACGGCAACTTCACGGTCAGCGGCGTCACGCCGCGCTCCTCGCCGTCGATTGACACGCGGGCCGCCACCGGCCGCGACTGCACCACCAGCTCGCCCTCGCCCGCGCGCGGCGCGCCGGGGTTGCGCGTCCACAACCACAGCACGACGAATGACTGCACCACGGCCAGGACGATGAGTGCCAGCACGATTGGATTTCTGGCCAGGGCCGGCGACGAGGAGGCGGGTACCTCAGGTACCTCAGGTGCCAAGGGTGCCAGGGGCCCGCCTTCGCGGCCGGAGGCCGCTTCGGCGAGGTCTCGCCGCAGCTCGCCTGATTCCGCGCGAGCGGAGGCGGATGCCTGGGGCACTGGCTCCGGCGCGGACGCGGCACGCGACTCCTGGAGCAGCGCGCCGACCTTGGCCACCCACTCGTCGAGCGCCGGTGACGAGGTGACGTACGCGCGGTCGCTGGCCAGCACCGACTCGAAGCCAACCTGCGCCTCGTGCGGCGACTGAAAAGACGAGGCGATGTCGAACTGCAGCGCCCGCGCCAGCCAGCCCGACAGCGCCTTGCTGAGCGGCGCCGTCTCGTCGCCCCGGCGCTCGACCGCCGACTCGACCAGCGCCGCCAGCTGGGTGGGGTACTCGTCCTCCGCCAGGTTGCGGCCGAGCAGCAACGCCAACGCCCCCACGCCAATCGCATGCGCGTCGGCGCGGGCATTGGCGCGCGGCAGGCCGGCCGACGGGGCCATGGTGACGCGCAATTCGCGCCACAACCGCTCGCGGCCCATGTTCAGTTTCTCGAGCGCCGGGCCAAACGCATGCTCCGCGATCACCAGCCGGCCCTGGGGCGTCACGATCAGGCGTTCGGGGCCCAAGGCGCCGATGGCCGCATCGCGATTGTGCCGGCCGAACAACGAGACCGCCGGCAGCAACTGCCGCAGCAGGCTGATGACGACGGTGATGTCGGGCGGCAGGCCGGCGGCAGACGCGGCGGCCAGCATTTGCGAGAGGCGCCAGCCTTCGGTGTCGTCAGACACGAGCGCAAGGCGATCGGCCGACGGCCGATCGAGGCGCCGCAGGTGGACGTAGGAGGCGTGGCGGACGGCGGCAAAGCGCGCCACGCGGTCGCCCAGCGCCGCCACGAACCCGGCATGCTCGACGAGGATGGGTGACAGCTCGAGGATCTCGACCTCGTCGCCGCTATCCGGATCGATCCCGCGCGTGCGACGGCCGAAGCCGTCAACGGCGCCAAGAGTGGGTTCGCTCACAGCTGGGAGCACTCGGATCATGGTGCAACGGCCCTTCCAGACTCATCCGGGCGGGCGTGGCTATGCTAACCCGAAGCAGGCCAGTCAGTTACGGAAAACGCGCAAGCCCATCACTGGCGACACGGTTACGAAAATCCGCCGCCGCCCACGATTCGGTAAGTGCCTGCGCGCCGGAGGCATTACGATCTCAGGCAACGTGGAACTCGCGCTGTCGATTGTCGCCGCCCTTGTGTTTGGCTTTGCCGCCGGCTGGTGGCTGGCGTCGCGCACCCGCGTGTCGCAAGAGGCCCAGGTGCGCGAGTCGTTTGCGGCGCTGGCGGCGGCGACCCTCAAGGCGAGCACCGACGAGTTCATCAAGCTGGCCGACCAGAAGATCGGCAACGTCCACAAGGAAGCCACGATCGACCTGACGCGCCGGCAGCAGGAGCTCGGCTCGCTGGTCGGGCCGATCAAGGACACGCTGATCCAGGTCGACGCCAAGCTGAAGGAGGTCGAGAAGAGCCGCGTCGACGACAGCGCGAGCATGCGGACCATGCTGAGCCTGGTCGGCCAGACCCAGCAGCAGCTGCAGCTCGAGACACAGAACCTGATTCGCGCGCTGCGCTCGCCCGGCGTGCGGGGCCAATGGGGCGAGGTGCAATTGCGCAAGGTGGTCGAGCTCGCCGGCATGATGGTGCACTGCGACTTCGACGAACAGCGCACCATCTTCTCCGACGCGGGGCGCCTCAGGCCCGACATGATCATCAACCTCCCCGGCGGCCGCTCGATCGTCGTCGATGCCAAGGTCCCGCTCGAGGCGTTCCTCGACGCGCAGGCGGCCACCGATGACGCCGTCAGGAGCGGGAAGCTGGCCGACCACGTGCGGCAGGTGCGCGACCACGTGACGAAGCTCGGCGCCAAGCAGTACTGGGACCAGTTTCCAGCCTCGCCCGAACTGGTCGTGCTGTTCCTGCCGGCCGAGGCCATCTACATGGCCGCGCTCGAGCAGGACGCCCTGCTGATCGACCACGGCGTGAAGCAGAACGTGCTGATTGCCAGCCCGCTGACGCTGATTGCCCTGTTGAAGGCGGCGGCGTACGGGTGGCGTGAGGAGAAGCTGACTCTCAACGCGGAAGAGATCAGCCGCCTGGGCCGCGCCCTGCACGAAAGCGTGGCGACGCTGGCCGAACACCTGGACGACTTGCGGCGCCGCCTCGACGGCACGTTCTCGACCTTCAACAAGGTGATTGGCTCGTTCGAGAACAACGTGCTGGTGAAGGCGCGCCGGTTCCGCGAACTGGGCGCCGGCAGCGCCAAGGAAATCCCGCTGATCGACCCGTTGGAGACCGTGGCGCGCAAACTGGACGCGCCAACCCAGCAGGGTTTGCTCGATAACGAAGAAGCCGAAACCACCTCAGGAGAGCGTTCATGAAGCGAGTTGCCCTGGTCCTTGCCGCGTGCGTTGCGGCTGCCACCATCACCCTGCCCGCGCAGGCCGGCAGGCCCGAAGCCACATCGCTGGCGGGCAAGCCGTTGATGGCGCCGGCGGCGATCCCCAACCAGCAGAAGCTGGACGCCGACCTGGCACAAGCCGAGAAAACGCTCGCCGTCAGCCCCAAGGATGCCGAGGCCATCATCTGGGTGGGCCGCCGGCTGGGTTACCTGTGGCGGTACAACGACGCGATCGCGACGTTCACGAAGGGCATCGAGCTGTACCCGAACAACCCGAAGTTCTATCGCCATCGCGGCCATCGCTACCTCACCGTGCGCCAGTTCGCGAGGGCGCAGGCCGACTTCGAAAAGGCCACCCAGTTGATCAAGGGCCGGCCCGACGAGATCGAGCCCGACGGCGCGCCGAACCCCGCCGGCAAGCCGCGCAGCACGCTGCAGTTCAACATCTGGTACCACCTCGGCCTCGCCTACTACCTGCAGGGCAACCACGCCAGGGCCTACGACGCGTACGTGGAGTGCATGAAGGTGTCGGACAACGACGACTCGGTGACGGCCACCAGCGACTGGATGTGGATGACGCTGATGCGGCTGAACCGCAAGGCCGACGCGGCCAAGGTGCTGGAGCGCATCACGCCGAAGATGGACATCCTCGAGAACGGCTCGTACCACCGCCGCCTGCTGATGTACAAGGGCCTCGACCAGCCCGAGGCGCTGCTCGACACGGCCAAGGCCGACGACACGACGATTGCCACCCAGGGCTACGGCGTCGGCAACTACTACCTCGTCACCGGCAACACGGCGAAGGCCCGCGAGGTGTTCGAGAAGGTCACCTCCGGCGGCGGCTGGAACGCGTTCGGCTACATCGCCGCCGAAGCGGATTTGCAGCGCATGAAGTAGTGCCAGAAGGCCGGGACTTCAGTCCTGGCGCGACCAGTGCCAGAAGGCCGGGACTTTAGTCCTGGCGTGACCAGTGCCAGAAGGCCGGGACTCCGGTCCCGGCGTTACCAGGATCGTAAGGCGCTGACGGATTCGTCGGCCCCGTGCACGCCGGGATGGCGAATCTCCCTCGGCAGAAGCGATCGGCGGGCCGGGAATGCCGCTTGCACTGCCCGGCCACATGCCTGTCCTCGAGCGCATTGGCGTGGCCTGCCCGATTCTCGGCGAGCGGGCCGCCTTCCTGGATTGGTTGAGCGCCGCCGGCTACGAGCCGGTGCCGATGCTCGACCTCGACTTGCTGGCGCGTGACCTGTCGACGCGGCCGGTCGAGGCGCTGATCGCCGACGTCTCGCTGGTGCCGGCGATCGACCTGCCCCGCCTCGTCCGCATCCTCGGTGCCAACCGCCCGCTGATGGTCGTCGGCGAGGCAGACAAGGCGCTCGAAGCGGTGCCGCGCGACGTCACCTGGATTGAGCGCCCGGTCACCCGCGACAACTTCCTGCTGTCGGTCGCGCTCGCGCTGGCGGAAGGCCGGCCCGCGCGGCGGTCGCCCCGCAAGCGCGTGCCGCGGCTGATGTCGCAAATCGACGGGGTCTCGGCGAAGGTCATGGATGTCAGCAGCGAAGGGGTGCGCCTCGAAGTGACCGGCGCCGCGCCCTCGTCGCTGCCGCCCTACTTCACGCTGAAGGTCAATGCCTTCGGCGTCGCGACCCGGGTCAAGCGGGTGTGGGTCGCGTCGCCGGGCCAGGGCTCGCTGTGGTGCGGCGGCATCATCGAACGCGGGCAGCCGGCCAGGAACGAGGCATCGTGGCTGCGCTTCATCGACACGGCGCCGACGACCGGCGACATCACCATGCGGCCGTCCTAGGCGGTTCCTGGCGGGCTGATTAGGCGGCGTCCTCTTCGGTGGCGTCGCTGCCTTTCTTGCCGCGGCCGCACTCATCCCAGTCGCTCTCGAACACCTTCAGGATGCCGCGCGCCACCGCCGGGTTGGTGACGATCAGGCCCACCTCGCGGCGGTTCTCGAGTTCGTCCTTGCGCAGGCTCTGGCTGCCGACAAACGCGCGCGTGCCGTCGCGAACGATGGCGCGCACGTGCAGGCGCATGTTGGTCAACTTGCGGGCCTCGATGCCGGCGTCCTTGCCCTTGATCGCCCCGAGCACCCGCACCTGCACGCCCTTGGCGGCGCGCTCCCTCAGCAGCTTCACCATGGCCTGGTCGTAGACCTTGGCGTCGTAGATCGCCAGTTCCTTTTTCGCGCCCTTGATGAAGGCCGCGAGCATGTCGCGCGAGCTCTCCGGGCTGACGACCAGGTTCGACCTGGCCGGCGTGTACTGCTGCCGGCTCAGGTCGGCCTCGAACAGCTTCTGGGCTTCCTGCACCGAGCGCTGGTCGCGCGTCGACACCGCGAAGCTCCGGCTCTTGTCCATGTCGAGCTTGGTGAAGTTGAAGCCCAGCAGGTGCAGCGTCGAGTCGGCGATCATGTACTTGGCGTGGTAGCGCAGCAGGTCGTCGGCGCTGCGCGCCACCTGCACGCCGGCGGCCAGCAGCCGCTGTTCGAGCTTGCGCAGCCGCGCCTCACCGCCACGATTGGTGTGCGCGATCAGCGCGCGCACGGTCACGCCGCGCTGCACCGCCGCCGCCAGCGCCTTCTCGACATCGTCCCGGTCGAAACGGAAGATGAAGACGTCGATCGACTTCTTGGCGGTCTTGATCGCCTGGGTCAGCGGCACGACCCCCGCTTCGGGTTGAATGATGAGCTTCACGGCTACTTCGGCACCTTGTCCTTGGACTTCTCGTCCCATTCGATGGCGCCCTTGCCCGAGGGCTCGAGTTCCATGAGGATGTTGGAGACCCGGTCGGTGCGCAGCGAGCGCGGCGCCGTGGCCATGTAGGAGACGGAGTCTTCGGCCGCCGTCCGCAGTTCGTACTTCACCTTGAAGCGGCGCAGGATCTCCTCGATCTTGGGGCGCAGCTCCTGCGTCTTGTCGCCGAACTTGATGCCGAGTTCGAAGATGCGGGTCTGCGGCTCGAAGCCCTCGATCACCCACAGGCACGCGGCAATGAACACCGTGCCGATCGCCGCCAGGCCATACAGGCCGACGCCCGACGCCAGGCCGACCGAGAGCGCGCACAGCATGACGACCGCGTCCTTGGGGTCGTCGATCTTGGAGCGATAGCGAATCAGGTTCGCGGCGCCGACAATGCCGAAGGCGCGGGCCAGGCTGGCGCCGACGACCAGCATGATCAGCGCGCCGACCACGGCGAGGATGATCTGGGTCTGCACCACGGCCGGCTGCCGCTCCGGCGTGCCGCTACGCTTGGGGCGCAATGCCAGCGCCGCGCCGAGCAGGGCCGCCAGGGGCAGGCGGATCATCGAAGCGAACAATTCCTCGCGGAAGTTGTCCATGACGCCGGGGAGGTCGATTGCGCTGGGATCCATTTATTTACCTGTTCCATGCCCGCGCAAGGCGAGCCCTTCCTGAATCTTCGATTTGATCTTGCGGATGTAACGCTCGCTGACATCGCCGGGCATCGCCGCGGCCGCGAACGCGTCGGCCCACTGGCGATCGGTAATGCGGGCGAAGAGCGCCGTGATCCAGATCACGTCGCCGGCGGTGATGTCTTCGAGCAGCTCCTTGTGCCGGCCCTGGTAGTCGAACTGCACGCGGCCGTCCGACACGCCCAGCACGAACTGCTGGGCCTCGTAGTCGTCGATGCGGTTGCGGTTGCCCACCGGCCAGGCGGTCTTGCCGAACGAGGCGCCCACGTCCTGCACGACGAACCACCGCGAGGGCCCCGGCGACAGCGGCACCGAGAAGATCTTGTTGTTGCTGCGCTTCAGGTCCCAGTTGTTGATCAACAGGTTGGCGACGATCAGCCCCTTCAGCGGCCGCGAGCCGCGGAAGGGGTTGTCGGTCCACGACCACTCGCCGACGGTGTCGTGACCCGAATCGAGCCGGAAGCGGCCCGGGTACGGTGTCGGCACCGGACCGTCCTTCAGCGTCCAGTCCGGCATGAAATACACGATCGGCTGGTGATAGCCGACGGCCCACAGCAGCCGGCTGGCCACCACTTCGGTCTGCGCCTCGTCGCCGGTCTTGACGTCCCATTCCCGCAGCTCGGGATCGATCACGTCGTAGCCGGCGCTGTAGCCCACGGCGTCGATGGCCTGGAACGTGAACTCGGTGGATGCCGCCGGCGCGAGGGCCCGGCCTCCCGGCCCCCAGCGCAGGTCGCGGGCGGCCAGATCGCCGGGGTCCAGCCACAGCTCGTCCAGGTTCGCCGGGCCCGGCACCCTTGTGTAGGCGCCGGCCGCGGTGAGCGCGGCCGCGATGGCGGCCGACGCGATCACGATGGCCACCAGGCGCCAGCGCCCGGAGCTCGCGGTCATGACTTGGTCTCGGTCTTGACCTGCCGCGTGACCTCGCCGGAATCCACCACCTTGCCGCGCCGAGAAATAGCCTGGAAGCGCATGACGTCGCCGTCAACCTCGACGACCATGAAGCTCTGCTCGCGGTCGAAGCCCTTGGCGGTCAGCGCGCCGGTGATGATGTCGCCCTCGCGCAGCTTGGCGGCGCCGCCGGAGGTGAAGTAGTTTATGCCCTTTTGCGGCTTCAGCCGCTCGTAGAAGTGCTCGTGACCCGAGAACACCACGTTGACGCCGTACTTGATGAACATGGGCTCCACGATCGCGCGCAGGTCCATTTCCGAGCCGTGGCGGCCGCCCGACGAGTAGATGGGGTGGTGAAAGTATGCGATTTTCCACTTCGCGTTCGACTCGCGCAGCTCCTTGTCGAGCCACGTCTGCTGGTCCTTGTCCATGTAGTTGCTGTCGAGCGCGTAGAAGCGGACGTCTCTCTTCTGGTAGGTGTAAAAGCGCTGGCCGCCCATGCCGAACGGCTTGTAGTAGCGCTGGTTCGGGTCGTCGTGGTTGCCGAGCGAGGCATAGAAGGGGATGTTCGCGTCGAGCAGCGGCTTGTACGGCCGCTCGAACTTCTGGGCAAAGTCCTGCGGCCGCTCCGAGCCGTAGATGTTGTCGCCGAGCATGATGGCGAACTCGTACGGAAACACCTGGTGCGACTTCCACACCTGCGAGGCGACGTCGTACTGGGCGCGGTCGCCGGTGCCGGTGTCGCCGAGCACGAGAAACTTCACCGAGTCCTTGCCGACCGGCGGGCGGGTTTCGGTGACCGCCGACATCGACGTGGCCGGGCGCTGGCCCGGCTCGGTCATCGCCGCCACGACCACGGTGGCAACCGCCAGCATCAACAGCGCCGGCATCCATCGCTTCAATCGATCGTTCTTCATCGCGCGTCCACCGTCAGCTGGGAATGGTCGGGACGACATCCCGCAGGATGTCGACGATGAGGTTGGCTTTGACATCCCGCAGGATGAGGCTGCGGCCGACAAACCGGTACTCGAGCTCGGGCGGCAGGTCGGGCAGCTTGCTCAGCAGCGCCGCCGGGAACGTCGCCAGCGCGAGCGTGGTCGGATAGACCGTGTTGACGTCGGCCTTCATGTGCTTGGGCAACTCGTCGATGATGGCCTTGCGATCGACCGCCGAGCGTTTCGCGAAATCATCCTGGACGATCTTGATGAAATACGGCTGGTACTCCGGCGCGAAGATCTCGCCGATTTTGGCGTTGGCGCGCAGCGTCTGGATGGCCTTTGCCAGCAGTGCCTCGCGGTCGGAGATCTCCCTGGGATCGTCAGTGCGCTTCAGGTTCGGCACCTTACGCTCGGCGTCATTGTGGATCTTCAGGTAGGCCTTGATCCGGTTCTGGAACTCCAGCGTCGCGGCGGCCTGAGCGTTGGTACCGGGCTGGCCATCGGGGGCGGCTGACGCGGCCGGGGGCG